>NZ_JBTNCT010000029.1:0-20499 GCF_054511355.1 Arthrobacter tecti | reverse complement strand
GTCCTTTCGAGTGGGATGTGAGAGTTTCCTCGAAGGACCCACGGTGACCGCGCCCCGTTCGGGCGGTACCGGTCACCAGCGGGCGTTACACCACTCTAAGGGGCACTACTTCGCGTTCGTAACTGCCCGTGCTCGTTCGTACTGCTCCGCGCGGCGAAGTTGGAGAGGATTCGGAGGGGTTCTCAGCCCCTGCGTGAGAGCTTTCAGAAGCCCTCTCTGAACGAGTAGCGCAGCAAGGGTTTCTAGGGTAGCGTTCCCCTCATCCGAACATGAGCGGATGACATTACTAGAAATGGCCCAGCAGGGCACAACTGAATATCCACTTAACGGCATTCGCCCAGTCCCTTGAGACTTCGAGCGTACGAGACGAAGTGATTCCTATCCGAAGCAATACGGATGGAGACACTCTTCTTGTGCGCTCATCTTGCGTTTAAGAGGCTCCATTCAAAGTTCCTGGAGCTACTCACCATGACCTCTCAATTACCCCACAATGCAAACCCAGCGGTGTTCACTTACCAAACCGGAGCTCCGTACATACCTATGACCGTGCGTCAGTTGCAGGAGGCCGTTCGATCCGGCCAAATCACTTACATCCGGGTCGGTCAGGGCGTCCGATTCCGGAAAACGGATCTGGACGAGTACATCGAACGAAACACTGTGCGGGCTAGCGCCTGAGCTGATCACCGCTGTATTCACCATAGTTCTCGCGCTCATCGGGCTTAGGCATTTGCCACTTAGGCCGATCAGCGTAGCGCGGTGCAGGCGGATGGTCACGGTCTTCAAATCGGCTTCTTGAAGCGTCTTTTCTCAGCTCATTCATGACTAATTCTCCCTCGGATCTCTGTAATCGCTATCCCTAGCTGAAAGGCCCGCCCAATGGACGAACCACTTCCGATTGGAACCCCCATGCTGGGTGACCACGTATGGCTCAAACTTCCCATCACTTCAGAGATGGACTCCGCGCTATCCGCGCTATCCCACGAAACACAGATATCGAAGCGCAGTCTCGTGCGTACCGCCGTCGTCGCACTCCTCCACACCTCTGGCTACCCCGAGATCATCGACCCCAAGCCCACCCGCCACAACAGAAAGTGAAGTAAACACTATGTCAGAACCGGTATTTCGACCGCTGGGTAACGGCAACGTTGGCCCAACACCAAGAGCGAATCTAGCGCTCGCCCGTCTGCACCAACTTGATCCTTTGACCGATCTCACGAAGCTTTCGGAGGCGCTCGACAGCGCGTCGGTTGCTCTAGCTGAGCGTGCAGTCCAGCAACAGGAAACCCGCCATGTGCTCGACCAGCTACGGTCGCAGCGCCGCAACCGCAAGTTGAAGGGAACCAACTAGTCATGAACGCACGGAACATCCTTGTCTCCGAAGGTCTGACCGCCTTGCAGGAGAACCAGGAACTCAACGTCTACATGCAGACGCCCGACGGTAAAAAAGCAAGGAAAGCGGCCGAGCAGGAGATTCGCGTCAGCGTGCAAAATCATTCCGACCGAAGCGCCGCGAACGCCGAGACCTTCACGCAGCAGCTCTTCGACAGGCTGGCGCAGGTGAAGGCACTCACCACCGAACTCCACAACCTGCGAAGGCGTATGAGAAGCGACCTCTCGCCTGCCGAGTTTGATGCCTTGCAGGAGCAGTTCTTCTCGGCAGAGGCCGCTGTGAATTCACACATGGGCTGGGTGCTGGAACGGGAGCAACGCGTCGAAAGCATTACAGAACAGCTCGCAGATCCAGTCGCGTCGCTATCCGCGCTTCAGGCTAAGTTCCCCTCTACCCGCAGACCCTATCTGGCGCCGTTCGGCCGCTAGAGATTCACCAAGTGGAAAGCCCACCGGCTGGAAGCAACTGGTGGGCTTTCCTTCAACCAAGGAGCTTCTGGAAACCAATGGTCGCGACATACCCTACTCTGATTGGCCGCTATTCACTTCTCCCTCCGGACTTCATCCGCTGGACCGAAGCTGACTACACCGGCGATCCGCTGGCCCATAAATCACCCATACACCGACTAACGGCCACAGAGCTGGCTACCGTCACCGTCCGCATCGATAGCTCGGTAGAACCCACACCTAGTGTGGGCGGGACTGTAGGCGGCTGGGCAGGTCTCCGGCTTCGCGAGCACGCGGACAACAATCGGCTGCGAGGCAGGTCTTCTCGCGACCTCGCGAGGGAGCTACGCACAATGTTCTTCGCCGGTCCAACCCCGCGCTACCCGCTACGTGGTTTTGACGTTCTACGCGAAGCAGATCTGGCGGCAGCCAGCACTGGCGTATCGGTGTGGATCGACGCAGCGCCGACCAAAGCGGCTCCTTACGCCTACCGCGAGATGCGGTTCATTGACCGTCTCAATGAGTTGGAGGGCAAACGATGACCTCTGCCGAAGACTGGCCCGAACCCGACGAGACAATCTCGACAGTGCTGGATGTGTTGGAGAACGTGACGCAAGCCGGACCGACGCAATGGCAGGCCAGTTGCCCTGCACACGAGGACAACGCGCCAAGCCTGGCCGTGGCACCCGGTGATACCAAATCATTCACAGTGTTCTGTCACGCGGGCTGCGAGCATCCGGAAATCGTCGCTGCACTGGTCGAACTCGGCGTTGACAAAAGTGTCGCGAGTGGGAGTGCCGAAGTGCTCAATACAGGGCGCAGGTTGCGGCTAAGCAAACGTCCGAAGCGCCTTCGAAGCGTTCCGGACAAGCCTGCGTTGCCCTCGTTGATGGTGGATCAACAGGACAAGTTCCTGAATTGGCACGACGAGTTTGTAGCCCGATCCAGTATGGATGGAACCCCGCAGTCCAAGGCGTGGAGCTTCCTGACGGATGAGCGCGGTCTGACGCTGGAAACCATCGAATTGCACAAGCTCGGTTTCCTGTTCAGCGACAAAGAGCGCATCACTTTCCCGGTGCGAGTGCAGGGCAAGCTCTACAACGTTCGCCGGTACAAGCCGCACGCGAAGACCGCGAAGATGATCTCGTGGGGCGGGCAAGGCTCACCTCCGCTGCTGTATCCGTGGTCGGTACTACGCGACACGGAAAGCCGGTTGCCTGTGTTGTTCTGCGAAGGCGAACTGGACGCGTTGCTGGCAAATCAGAAGTCCGATGGGCTGTTCGTCGCCGTTACCGGTACTGGTGGAGCCAGCACACCACCGCGCGACCTCAGCATCTTGAAGAACCGGCAGGTGTTTGTCGCCTACGACTGCGATAAGGCGGGGCGCGAAGGTGCAGAAAAGCTGAAAGCGCGACTCATCGAAGCCGGTGCTGCTGCTTACGTTGTCGATCTAACGCGACTCGGGTTGTCACCCGACAGCAAGGAGGATGTTTCTGACTACTTCCTGAAGCGCGGTGGCACAGCAGAGGCGCTCGCAGCGGAGTTTGACCGCCTGCGTTCAGGGCAGCGAGAGCGTTTCAAGACCTTCTCGGCTGCTGACCTAGCTGGACCGTTGCCGGCCATGCGGTGGCTGGTGCAGGGCGTGTGGCCGGAAGGGTCCTACGGCACGCTGGCGGGTGAGAAGAAGACGCTGAAGACGTACCTCGGGCTGTCCCTCGCTTTGGCCGTGGCCAGCGGTAAGCCGTTTCTCGGACGATTCCCCGTTCCGGAACCGCGCCCGGTGCTGATGTATCTCGGTGAAGGTGGGCACACACCCTCGGCCCGTCGCTTGCAGCGTCTCGCCGCATCGATGGCCTTGGACTTGGAATCGCTGCCGTTGCGTATGTCGTTCGATGCAGGTGACATCACGGGCAAGGAGTTCCTGCACGCTTTCCGCACGGCGGTAGCCGAGCAAGAACCGGGTCTGGTGATCGTTGATCCGCTGTACGCCTTCCACCCGTCCGGCGTCGAAGCGCAGAACCTTTACGACCGTGGGGCAATGCTGGCTGAGATTCAGCAGATGGTGCCGGAAGGGTGCGCACTCATCATCGCTGACCACTTCCGTAAGACCGGAGGCAAAGAACTAGATCTGGATTCCATCGCGCAAGCGGGGGTTGGGCAATGGGCAGACAGTTGGGTCCTGCAAAAGCACGACACACCGCCGCGCGTAGATGAAGGCGAGTTCAGTATCGGGGTGCAGTTCGGTTCCCGACAGTGGGGTGGACGAGAGTTCACGGTGGATTGGTCGCTGGGCACCTTTGATGAAGAGACCGGCGAGCACGTCGGAGACCTCAAGTACGCCGTCCATGACGCCGAGTGGGGTGCGAGCGCAATGCGGAAAGGCCGAGACAACGCTGCGACGGCAACGCTGATCCTCGTGCTGGAAGCAGCCCCCTTCACACTCACTCGAACCAAGGTTCGGGAGGAGTTCTACGCACGGCACAAGAAGAGCCAGAAGTCTTTCGATGCCGCGTGGGACGAGCTGAATAGCGCGGGTCGTTTGGCTAGCGACATGCGACGTGTGGCCGAAGGACAGCGCACCGTCAACCGAGAAGTTGGGGAATGAACCCAGAACCGGAACCGAAACTGCGGCTGATTCCCAGCACGGAGGATTCGAGATGAAATTCGAGTTGCCGGAAGCTGCCCAACTCGAACTAACGCCGATTCGAGTTGCGACGGTTGATGCCCCATATTTCCCGAGAATCCGCAGGTTTGAACCCGAACTTCAACCGATTCGAGTTCAGTTCGAGTTGGTCAGCCGGGATCGAAAAGGGCGGGTATCGGGCAACTCGAACCCGATCCCCCGTCCCTTAGGGATTCGAGTTGAGTTGCGGAACACCTTTGACCACCTGAACCTTTCAACCAATCCATTAGGAGATATGCAATGGCCAGGAACCCCTTGCCTTCAAGAAAATGCAGCCGAATCAAGAACAACGGCGACGCTTGTAGCCTGTACGCCATCCAAGGCGGGAGCGTCTGCCACAAGCACGGAGGCTCAGCCCCGCAGGTAAGGAAGAAGGCAGCAGAGCGGATAGCGGAAGCAGCCGACGACGCAGCTGCGCTCCTCGTGCAGTTTATGGAAAACCCTAAGAACGACATCAAGGTACGAACGCAGATTGCACAAGACCTTCTCAACCGAGCAGGGCACAGCGGCAAGCAAGCAGTGGACTTGCAGTTGACGGTCTTCGATCACGCGGTAGCTAACGGCGACTTTCTCGTGGATGTGGGAGAGATCGAGGACAGCAACGATCTACCGGTGCTCGAAGCTCTGACGGTCGAAGAACCGCCTCTGAAACTGCACAAGCGTGGAGGGAAGCGGAAGCGATGAACCAGTATCAACGTCTGTGCGCGTTGCCCGAACCCCGCCGACAAGTAACCTGCAACGTGCTGGCCGAAGTGTTCGTGATCGCCGACAACTCGGAGGCCTGGACTGCACTGGTCATGAGCCTGGACACGGCAGAGCGTCCCGCGCCTAACGCCGTTAGCGCCTCCGCCTTGGTGCACCAAGTTCGGTGGGGAAGCTTGAACGAGAAGCGCGCTTTCGCTCGCACCTTTGTCGAAGCGCTCGTGGAGCACGGCGACAACGTGGCTGGCGCTCTGCTGCTGGACGCCTACGTTCTGGCGCGTCGGGCGGTAGAAGAGCGTCACCCGGTCTGGGATGAGTTGACCGGATGCCAGCCGCACCCACGTAAACCCACCTAAGCCCAGAGAACGCCTGAAGACGCTACTCCGGGGTGAAGCCGGAATTTCTGAGCCAGCAAATGGGCGACTAGTGAATTCTCAAAGAAGAGAGTTCGATATCGCTTCGAGGCGAAAGGCGCATACGCCCGGTTCCGCCTCCTGACGGTGAAGGAGAAAGCCCATGCATGTACTTGGATACGTGCGCGTTAGTACCGAGGAACAAGAGCGATCCGGCCTCGGCGTCAAGGCGCAGATAGACAAGATTACGGAAGAGTGCCAGCGGCGGGGATGGAGCTTTGAGATCCTGATGGACCTTGGCTGTTCCGGCAAGCACATCAACGCCGAATTGCGACGCGCGCTCGAACTACTGCGCACCGGGCAGGCAGACGCGCTCGTTGTCGCCAAGATGGACCGTTTGGCACGATCCACCAAACATGCCAGCGACATTATGGATACGGCAAGCACTCAGGGCTGGAACCTCGTGCTGCTGGACCTAGCCATCGACCTCTCCACCCCAGCAGGCAGAGCAATGGCCAACATGCTCGCCACGTTCGCCCAGCTCGAACGCGACATGATCTCCACCCGCACTAAGGAAGCTTTGGCAGCGAGGGCGCGGCGGGGACTACCCAACGGACGCAAGAGTGCCATACCTGCCAACATCATGCGGCGCATCGTTCTAGACCACGAGGACGGGCAGTCTTTCCGCGCGATAGCCAGCGCGCTAACGACAGACGGCATTCTGTCTCCCACCGGGCTAGCGGTATGGCAGGAAAGCACTGTACGACGCGCGTACAACGGCGCGTCTCGGGATACGGGAGCCGACGGACGAGCGGTAGTTGGATACTCCAACCCCGGCCTCGCGCTAACCGAGCGGATATAGGAGAAACTCATGGCACACATCAAGAATCTCAGCAGGACAAACGGCAAAGCGGCGTACGAAGTCCGCTGGCGCGACGGCGGCAAACACAGGCAACGTACCTTCAGCGTCAAACGTGAGGCCGAACGCTTCGCCCTCACTGTGGAAAACGAAGTGGCGCAGGGTTCGTCTACTGCACCGCTCGTCAAAAACTCGAAGACCTTCCAGCAGGTGACCGAGGACTGCCTCGCGGCCGACCGGCCACGGCTAAAGCAGAAAACGATGGAGGGGTACGAAACGACGTATGCAGTCCACGTCCACCCGGTTTTCGGAAACCGACGCATCGGGACCATCACTAGTCAGGACGTGGAGAAGTTCATAGCAGCGCTTAGAGCGAAACCCACGCCCGGTGGCCGAAAGCGCTCCGAAAGCTCGGTGCGCGGCGTCTTCCTTGCGCTGCAAAAGGTGTTCTCCTATGCCCTCCGGCACCGGCTGATTCCTCACAGCCCTATGGAGGCGCTGAGTAAGCCCAAACTCCCCACATACGAAGCCAACTTCCTGACACTGAACGAAGCCAACGCGCTGGCCGAGCGCCTGGACGTTTTTGAACCCTATGGGCTGATCGTCCGGTTCGCCGTGTGGACGGGCCTGCGTTCCGGCGAGTTGGGTGCCCTGCGCATCCGCGATATCGACCTACTGCACAAGGAAGTACGAGTCGAGCGGACGATGAGCTGGGTCAAGGAAGGGTGGATCATCACGCCACCCAAATCCGAGCGCTCCCGGCGGACGGTCCCCCTGCTCGACGACGATCTAATCCGCGATCTAACCGGCTACCTCGCCGCCCACCCGTACCGCACTAACCCGGACGCCGGATTGTGGCCAGGGAAGATAAAAGGCCATCCTCTGGCAACGTTTGATCGCCCGTTCGACCCGAAGGGCTTCTACCGGTACAGCTTCAAACCTGCAGCCGCCGCGCTCGGCCACCCAACGCTCAAGTTCCACGAGTTGCGGCACTCCTTCGCCTCCCTGATGGTGAGCTACGGAGTGTCCATGTTCGAGCTATCCCGGCTGATGGGCCATAGCTCCATCACCGTCACAGACGGCACCTACGCTCACATGTACAAGAAGGACTACTCGGAGCTACGACGGCGTATTGCCGCGACCGTCGGCAGTAACTCACCCGGCGCTACTGCAAGCGCACGGGCAAGCCGGTAGATATTGTCCAAGGCGACGTTGCGCTCGCCCCGTTCGACTCCGCCGATGTAGGACCGGTCAAGGCCTGCTTCGTGCGCCAGTCTTTCCTGGCTCAGCCCTTGCGCTAAGCGCAGTTCTCGGACCTTCTCGCCAACGGCGGCGCGCTGTGCACGCTCGCGAGATCCGGCTGAAGGCATACATACACCCTTGGTGGGTGCTGACTATGAGTCCACGGACTATAAGTATCATTAGGCGAACTGGGATGCATCCCACACGGAAGGGGAACAGATGGAAACGATAAAGGGTGCCGGGATGGTCCTTCGCCACGACGAGGAACACATTGAAATTGAGCGCAAATCACTCATCGGCAAAAACAAGACGGCGAAGGTTTCACTCTCGTCAGTGACAGGCTTGCATCTCAAGAAGGCCAACGCTCTAGTCAATGGATTGCTGTTCCTCGAAGTTGATGGCCGACGAAGCGCGGCTGGCTTCACCGAGCTGATTGAGGATCCCCACACTTTCGCATTCAGGGTAGGCAAATCAGCTGACGCCGTTTACTCGCTGGCCGAACGGCTGGAATCGATCGCAACAGATAACCGCAACCGGCTCGGTATCGAACGGACTGAAATAACCGGTGGCATGGCAGAACGAGCCGCGCAGCGAATCGCAATCCGACGGGAGAACGCTGGGCTACGTCCCGATATCGTCGCAGCGGCGAGTCACATCCCCGGCGACAACCGGGAGTTCCGCTCGAATCTCGCAAAGATCCAGAGTCGCACGGTAGACGGTGAGCTGACCCATCGCATCGAGGTCGTGAAATTCGAAGGGGGACGAGGTTGGGCAGTAGTCACTGATCGGAGATTCTTTGTCTTCCGCGATGATTTGAAGGGGTCAGCAGATGTGGAGTTCCCACGTAGCCTGCCCATAACAACCCACTGGAAATCCAAGACGGGTGGCAGGTTCGAGATCTATTGCAATGGGCAGGCGATCAAGCTAGACGTTCTGACAGCAGAGAATTGCCGTGCACTCGCTGAGGCTCTGCGTGATTGAGTCATATACGCTCGCCCGGTTTGGTTACCGTCTGCTCAACGCCCGAGCGTCCTCTCGAACCGCTTCCTCGCACGATCAAACTGTTCTGACGATTCGGCACTGATCTCTAGGGGCAATGCGAGAATGAGGGACACGTTCTCGCCGTTCATCAGCTTCGAGTGCATGGGGTCAGCCATGTCCCGGAATTCGTAGACGAAATCACGCATACGTTCGACAGGCTGTCGTGCATAAGAGGCGAGAGCCTCGAAAAGATCATGTGCCTCATCAGAGCGCGTGGCGTAACTCCGTAGCCGCGCCGCCCAGTTGATGAAGGATTCGTAGACAGACACGTACCTGCCAGCAACATGGATGATCTGATCGACGTTCCCTGCAACGCCCGGTCGGCCGAAGGCGGACCTTTGCACTCGGTCGGACAGTACAGCGCCGAAATTCCTCACAATTCCATTGACGATTGCAAGTTCGCGCTGAATCACATCAGTAACCTGCTCTTCGGCGACGAACTCCGTGGCCTCCGAAAACCCCATGCAGTGGTCGAGGTATCTGTCATGCAGTTGCTCTACGCCGTGGACTAGCTGGTAGGCGAACAGGAGGTACTCCCAGCCTGCCGGACGCTCACCGACCAAAACCGTGACTTCGTGTTCGTTTCGCGGAACGTACCCGTTGAATGATCCGCCGCCGTCTGCCTGCGCACCGCTGAGTTTCTGGCGGATTGCCATTGCCACGCCTGCTGCGCCCATTCCAACGCCATCCAGATAGCTGATAGTCTCCCTCACCCCATCAAGCCGGGTGCTGTCGAGCCGCACAGGAAGCAAATATGGCGTCGGTTGATTGAGCGCCCGCACAAGGACGCTGCGCCGTTCGAGCCGAGTCCAAGGTTTCGCCGCGTAATGACGCGATACAAACATCACCGCGTAGCGAGACCGTTCCTCATAAATCTTGGGGAAGTACTCCGTCAGCTCTTCCCCCCAAAGAGCAACCTGCTCGTCTTGGTCGTAGAAGACTTTGTAACCCGCAGAGACGACGTCTCGCACAACCGCCTCTACGAAATTCCGATCTTCCCCTGCAAACGTGACGGCAACGTCATAGTCGTAAGTTGCTTCCATGATTCAACATCTTCGCATTGGTCATCGCGAAGAAGTTAGATGCGCTTCGCGCGAGGGCATCTAACTTCACCGGATGCGGTGGTTAATCTCCTCGTACCACCGCACCTGAAGAGAACCAGCCCACCAACGTTGCCGCCAGCATGACGTGAGTCTGAGCTTGCTCGACAGTCGGCGGTGTGGAGTTCTTGTTCACGTGACGGTACTGCTGCCCGTACCAAAGCGTCTGCATCATGTGATGAATTGTCGTATTTGCTGGTGCAAGATCATTCACCCGCATTCCGTGGGTCCAGTCACCCTGATTCTTGACATCTCGCGCGGCTGTCCCAAGGGTGGCAACGTCGTTACGGGGACTCACAACGGGTGTCGTTGCGCGTTCAACTGCCTTGACCGCAAAGTCCATAGCCTCGGCTGGTTTTGCATCAAGACCGAAAGCATAAGTCCAAGCCCTGGCAAGCAATCCTCCCGCGACATCAGAGGAGTCGATGGCGCTCTGTACCGTCTGCTCGACACCCTCGGGCGTGCGCAACGCCAGACGGCTCACGTCGCCGGAGGTCCGCACTGCGTATTTAGATAGCGATTGGTCCAGCATCCTCCTCAGGATCAAGACATCAGAAGGATCGGATCTGCTCGCTAGATAGTCCACCACGCGGATGACAACCTGCTCGCCTCTGCTGTATATCGCAGCAACCGTCCGCTGAAGCTCAATGTCCCCGGAGTGCGGCGCACCAAGGTCTAGCCAAAGGGCCGTTTGGATGTCGTGGACCAGATCAAGATTTGCGTAGTCGACGCTTGTCACGACCCAAGACGACTTTTTGAGACTCCGAGTTATCCACCCTCTCAGAGGCGCAGTCATTTCCTCTGGCACACCCGCTCGGACGATACTGCGCTGCGCGATTTCGTCATCTGAAGCGTCGAAAGGCACGAAGGTCATGGAGAGATCATCTCAGGTGACACACGTGGGAAGGGAATGCCCGGACGCGGCGTAGCTCCCATTACCTGTGTACCTCCAGCGCGGTGCTAACGGTCGAACCGGCGATCCCCAACTACTTTCACCTCGACGAGTGGCCTAGGCCACCACCACTCGCGCGGCACCCAAGTAAGCTGCACAGTGGCCTCAGCCGATACACGATCTAATTCATGGAGAGTGCGTAGAGCGGTCGAATCGTCAACAAGATCCGTAGGGAAATACACGGACGCCGCTCGGGATGTACATCTTGCTCCAGTTATGGAGTACTGGCTGCGAAGGGACGGGAAAAATTCCTTCAGCTTTGCATCAACATCAGGAAGCACGGCCACGATGGGGCGCACGATGTCTGGTAGGCGCCCTGCCTCGATCATGATGACAAACTCCGGCAATCTCTCTCGCCGCTCGTTGCGAGTATAAGCACGGAGAAAATTCCGCAGGAACCCATACACACTTGTCAAAAATCCGACTCCATCGGCAAGTGCGGATGGATCAACACCGGCTGCTGACGATCCGATTCCACCGCGAGAAATCTTGTCCGTAACTGGAAGCCCAGCGCTCTCCAACAAGCCGAGCACAGTCACGCGAACTTCTTCGCGCGCCGTGTAGTTACGGATCCCCGGCCCAAAGGCAGCAACCATCACCTCAATTGCGTGCCCTGCTGGAGGATCATTCGCGTCAACTGTCATCTGCTCAATCCCCATCAAGTTGCGTAAACGCAACACTACTGGAACCCACCGGAGGGGATTTGGAGGGGACGCCCATATCGGGCATAAAAAGAACCGCTCAAGCACTGCTGCAGATCACAGCGCTTGAGCGGTTTTTGTTGGAGCCCCCTGCCGGATTCGAACCGGCGACCCCCTGTTTACAAGACAGGTGCTCTGGCCAACTGAGCTAAGGAGGCGCACTGGCTAAGCCAGCGGGCGCCGTCGTCGTACATAAAAGCCCACGTACATAAAACAGCGCTACACAAGGTTAGCCCAGCGCCGCCGCTGCCGGGAAATCAGCGACGGCGGGTCAAAGGGATCAGTTCTTGGCGTCGATCTTCTCCTGGGTAGCCGTGGCGAAATCGCTGACGGGGTCGGGGATTTCCTCTCCGTCCACGTACACGGTGGGCGTCCCGCCTACTCCGTGGACCTCTCCCGCCTGCGTTGTGTACTTCACCCACGGGCGGAACGTGTTCTCAGCCAGGCAACCGGAGATGTCAGCCGATCCCGCTGCCTGAGCCATCTCCGCCAGCTCGCCGTCGTTCAGCTCACCGTTCTCGAAATTTCCGAAGAGCGCAACCGAGGAGTCCCAGTACGCTTCCGGCGAGGTATCTGCGACGCAGGCGAGCGCAGCGGCACCCCGCGACGAGTACTGTGTCTGCGAGTTCGGGTCCAGGTAGGCGACGTTACGGTACTCGAACGTGATCGCACCCTCATCCAGCCACGACTCAACCTGCTCGGCGTGGGTTCGTTCGAAATTGGCGCAATGCACGCAATTCACATCGACGTAGACCACCACCTGTACGGGCGCTTCCGGTTCGGATGCCGCGACGCCCGGCGGCAGGTCGGCAGGGTTCGCCTCTTCGGGGAGGGTTGCGACGTCCACCTGCTCCACTGACGTTTCCTCCAGCTCGGTGGTCGAGGTCAGCGTGATCCCACCGAATTCATTGCCGTGGGCTGGGGCAGGGCCAGCGTCTGGTACCTGGTTGCGTATGTTGCCGACAACGATCAGGCCGATGATCACGAGGATTGCCACGACAGCAGCCACAACACCCCACTTGATCAGGAATGACGCCCGCTTCTCCTTGCGTTCCTGCTGCTCCCGCATCAACCGCGCCTGCTCGCGTGCCTCCGACTTGCGCTGTGCTTTGCTCGGTTGGGAATTGTTCGGCGTCATCAGTCCTCGTCCATATCAGTGGGGCTTCCCCACCATTTTAGGTGACGTCCCTGATGACTTTCTGGCCGTCTCCCAACCGCGGAACCGGCTAAAGTCATCAGTAGGGCTACTAAATTCCAGGGGTGACAGTATGCGATCAGGTGATACCACGTACGGTGAGTTCGAGTTCATTGTCGTGTCCAACCGGCTGCCGGTGGACCGGGTGAACGACGACGGCGGCAACGGCACCTGGCGTCGGTCACCCGGCGGGCTGGTCACCGCCCTTGCCCCCGTAATGGAAAAGGCCGACGGCGCGTGGGTTGGCTGGCACGGCGCATCCGATGAGACGCTCGAGTCCTTCGACCATGACAACATGCGGCTCGTGCCGGTGCCGCTGAGCGGTGACGACGTCGAGTTCTACTATGAGGGCTTCTCCAACGCCACCCTCTGGCCGCTGTACCACGACGTCATCGCTCCACCTGAGTTTCACAGGCACTGGTGGGACTCGTACCGCAAGATCAACGAACGTTTCGCCGCGGCCACCGCAGCCATCGCGGCGGAGGGTGCAACGGTCTGGGTCCAGGACTACCAGTTGCAGCTGGTGCCAAAACTCCTGCGCAAGGCCCGCCCGGACCTGAAGATCGGCTTCTTCAATCACATCCCTTTCCCTCCGCTGGAAATCTACGCACAGCTTCCGTGGCGCCGCCAGGTGATCGAGGGCCTGCTCGGGGCCGACCTGATTGGCTTCCAGCGTCCCAGCGACGCGAGCAACTTCCTGCGCTGCGTGCGCCGCTTCCTCGGACTGCCGGTTCGGCAACAGCAGGTGCAGGTCAAAGGCGAGGACGGCGCCCACGACTACATCTCGAGGGCGGAAGCCTTCCCGATCTCCATCGATGTGCAGCGCATCGTCGATCTTGCAAACCGGCCGGACATCATTGAGCGTTCCCGCGAGATTCGCCGGGAGCTCGGCAATCCGAAGCACATCCTTCTGGGCGTCGACCGGCTCGATTACACGAAGGGCATCGGCCACAGGCTCAAGGCCTACGAGGAACTCCTTGCCGACGGGAAGGTCCAGGTCGAGGACGCGGCCCTGATCCAGGTGGCGAGTCCAAGCCGTGAACGGGTCGAACAGTACCGGCTGCTGCGCGAAGAGATCGAGGGGTCTGTCGGCCGTATTAACGGTCAGTACGACACGATCAAGAACACCGCCATCCGCTACCTCCACCACAGCTATCCGGTTGAGGAGATGGTGGCGCTGTACCTGGCGGCAGACGTCATGCTCGTGACTGCCCTGCGGGACGGCATGAACCTCGTTGCCAAGGAATACGTTGCGGCAAGGACCGGTAACCGCGGCGCGCTGGTGCTTAGCGAGTTCGCCGGCGCTGCAGACACCCTCCGCCAGGCCATCCTCGTGAATCCGCATGACATCGACGGGCTCAAGGCGGCCATCCGAACCGCACTGGAGATGAGCCCGGCGGAAGCCACCCGTCGCATGCGCACCATGCGCCGGCAAGTGCTGCAGAACGACGTCGAACGCTGGTCCAAGGCGTTCCTTTCCGAACTCCAGAACGGCGCCCGGGAGGAAGTCCTTGTCTGAGTCACTGAGCCCCGAACTGCTCTCGGCGCTCGCCACCGCCGCGGCAACCGACCACCTCCTGGTCGCGCTCGATTTCGACGGCACCATGTCGCCGCTTGTCGATCGCGCCGAAGACGCACGAGCACTCCCCGGCTCTACGGCGGCACTGCGGGAACTGGCGCAAATATCACGCACGACGACGGCGCTCATCTCCGGGCGCGCACTGGACAGTCTCCGACTGGTGGCGTCTCCCGAACCGGAGACCCTGCTGATAGGCAGCCACGGCGCCGAGACCTGGACCGGGCCCGACGGTGCGCCGCTTGAGCTTACCGAATCGCAGGCATCGATCCTCCGCCGGGCCACGGCCGCGGTGCAGGACGTAGTGGACGCACATCCCGGGACCGTGCTGGAACTCAAGCCGGCCGGCGTCGTACTCCATACCCGGACAGCCGACGAAGGAACACGCGAAGCGGCAACCGCCGCTGCCCGGGACGCACTGGCATCGCTGGAAGATCTGCATCTCTCTGACGGCAAGAACGTGCTTGAACTCTCCGTAGTTCAGGCGGACAAAGGCCGTGGCCTGCAGTCCCTGCGTGAACTGACGGGCGCGACGGCGGTGGTTTTCGTCGGCGATGACGTGACCGATGAGCATGCTTTCAAGACCCTGAAGACCACAGATGTCGGGATCAAGGTAGGCGAAGGTGAAACTGCTGCCCACTACCGCATCACCTCGCCTGAGCAGCTTGTCCATGTCCTTCAGGAACTGGTCACGTTCCGTCGTGCTGGCGCCGCTGCCTAGGTTCGTGCCATACTTTCATCTTGTGACCCAGTTCACGGTCGATGCACTTCGGCCTGCTGACTGAGTCGCCATAACTGAATACTCTCCATTCACAACGGATCGTCGGGCACGTACCTGCCCGTGAAAAGGAAAAGAAAAATGGCAACGGTAACGTTTGACCAGGCTACGCGCCTGTACCCGGGCACCGAGAAGCCCGCCGTAGACAAGCTCGACATCGAAATCGCAGACGGCGAATTCCTCGTTCTCGTTGGACCCTCCGGTTGCGGAAAGTCCACCTCCCTGCGAATGCTTGCAGGCCTCGAAGACGTCAACTCGGGCCGCATCCTCATTGGCGACCGCGACGTCACCGATGTTCCGCCGAAGGACCGCGACATCGCGATGGTTTTCCAGAACTACGCGCTGTACCCGCACATGTCCGTTGCCGACAACATGGGCTTCGCCCTGAAGATCGCAGGCATATCCAAGGAAGAGCGTGCGCAGCGCGTCCGCGAAGCTGCAAAGCTTCTCGACCTCGAGCCGTACCTTGACCGCAAGCCCAAGGCTCTCTCCGGTGGCCAACGTCAGCGTGTTGCCATGGGACGCGCGATTGTGCGTAACCCGCAGGTATTCCTCATGGATGAGCCGCTGTCCAACCTCGACGCCAAGCTTCGTGTCCAGACCCGCACGCAGATCGCATCACTCACCCGCCGCCTCGGAGTCACCACCGTGTATGTGACCCACGACCAGGTCGAAGCCATGACCATGGGCGATCGCGTTGCGGTCCTCAAGGACGGGATCCTGCAGCAGGTCGACACTCCCCGCAACCTCTACGAACGCCCCCAGAACGTGTTTGTGGCCGGCTTCATCGGCTCCCCCGCGATGAATATTCTGGAGCTGCCCACTGCGGACGGCGGCGTGAAGTTCGGCGACATCACTTATCCCGTTCCCGGCGAGGTTTTGAGCGCCGCCCACGGCCAAACCGTATCACTGGGTGTCCGTCCCGAGGACCTGGAGATTGCTCCCACCGGAGAGGGTCTCCGCGTTGAGGTTGACGTGGTGGAAGAGCTCGGTGCGGACGCCTACCTCTACGGCCACACGGAGATCAACGGCGAGACCCATGACATGGTGGCACGCGTTGACGGCCGCCGCCCACCAATGAAGGGCGACACAGTCTTCGTTCGGCCTTCGCAGGGTCACGTACATCTGTTCGACACCAAGGACGGGCTCCGCCTGGCGGACCACGTGTAACTTGCCTTAAGCCCAAGCGGACTGCCTTATAGGCTCACGCGGTGGCCCCTGTTGGTTGACGGTAAACTCAACCGACGGGGGCCATCGTCTTTGTTAGGACATCGCACACAATGACTGACTCGACACAAGCCAACTGGCACAACGAGCCCACGGACTACGAGCAGCCCGGAAAGCTGCCGCGGTCCAGGAGCGCACTCGACGAAGGTTCACTCGGATCCCTCAATATCCTCGCCGCGGCCACCGACCCGGAGTTGCTGGACCTGCCGTGGCATCTCGCGCTGGAAGAATGGCCGGCCGAGAACCTGGCGGCGCTGCCGCGAGGCATCTCCCGCCACATCGTCCGGTTCGCGCACCTGGGCGGGTCCGTGATTGCCGTCAAGGAAACCAGCGAACACATTGCCCGCCACGAGTATCACATGCTGCGGAAACTGCAGCGTCTCGACGTCCCATGCGTGGAGCCCGTCGCAGTCATTTCGGGCCGCAAGGGCCTTGACGGCGCGGACCTCAATCCTGTGCTGGTCACCCGGCACCTGAAGTTCTCCATGCCTTACCGCGCGCTCTTCTCCCAGATGCTGCGGAAGGACACGCTCACCCGCCTCATCGATGCACAGGCACTCCTGTTGGTCCGCCTGCACCTGATCGGCTTCTACTGGGGCGATGTGTCGCTGTCCAACACTCTCTTCCGCCGTGACGCCGGAGCCTTCGCTGCGTATCTGGTTGACGCAGAGACCGGTGAGCTCTACCCGGAACTGTCCAACGGGCAGCGCGAATACGACCTCGAGATCGCACGGGTGAACATTGCCGGTGAACTCATGGATCTTGCCGAGGGAGGGCTGATCGAGGAGAAGGTTGACCCCCTGGCCACCAGCGAGCTCATCATGGACAGTTACCGCCGCCTGTGGACGGAGCTCACGGAGCAGGAGTCCTTTGAATTGGGTGAGCGATGGAGAGTCAACGCCCGCATACGTCGGCTCAACGAGCTCGGCTTCGACGTTGAAGAGTATGCGATCAAGACGGTTTCCGAGACGTCCCAGATTCAGCTGCAACCGAAGGTGGTCGACGCCGGACACCACAGCCGCCGCTTGATTCGCCTCACGGGCATTGACGCCCAGGAGAACCAGGCCCGCCGACTCCTCAATGACATGGACGCCTACCGTGCGGACAACAACCCGGGCGTGGATGAGGAGATCAGCGCGCACCAATGGGTTGCGCATGTCTTCGAGCCGATCGTGCGGGCTGTTCCCCGCGAATTGGGCGGCAAGCTCGAGCCTGCCGAGGTTGTCCACGAGGTTCTGGAGCACCGCTGGTACGTGTCCGAGAAGCAGGACCGGAACGTACCGCTTGCGGAAGCCGTGCAGTCTTACCTCGACTCAGTGCTGCGGCACCGTCGGGACGAGGCCGCGATCATGCTCACGGCTGACACCAAGACTATGGACATGATCACCGGAAGCAAGGACTGCTGAGTCTGAAATGCAGCATTCAAGGGCTTAAACCAAACGCTCCCGCCGTTCACGAGACGTGAATGGCGGGAGCGCTTCGCGTAGCTGACATCCTTACGGGCAGGTGATCTCTGTGCCTTGGTAGATGTGAGTGCCGGAACCCAACTCGTTACAAATTTCCGCCGCTGCACTTATACCGACGATCAAGAGAATGATGGCTAAAATACCCGTAACTACGCCAATCGCACCGATGATAATGCCGGCCAGCGCGAAGCCGTTACCCATGCCAGCCTTCTTCGACTTGACCATCGCAATGATCGAGACGATCAAACCCACAATCGAGATGGGCCAGATGATCGAGCAGATCATACCGACGATGCCTAGAGTCTTGCCGGGGTTCTCCGCCGGCTGGCCGTAACCGCCGCCGTAGCCGCTCTGCCCGCCGCCGTAAGGTGATGCTTCCTGGGACTGGCCGTAGCCGGACGGCTGCTGCCCGTACGATTGGTTAGCGGGCGCCGGCTCGTTGGACGATGGCTGCTGCCACTGCTGACCCGCGGGGTACCGTGAGGTTTCGTCCTGGTCGTTGTGGTCTCCGGGCCGGCCGGTTGGGTTGTCTGACACGTCTAATTCCCCATTCTTTATGTTGTACCTCGTGTTCTACGAGGCATAGCTGCGACAAGTCTATCTGCCGGGTGGGGAGATACTCCGGGATTACGGGCGGCCGTTTGTCGTGCCCTCTCCCGCATGGACGACCCACCAGAGCTAACTACGCTATTGCCCTGCCAGGATTGAGTATGCCGCGAGGGTCGAACAACTGCTTGATCCCGCGCTGGATACGCTGCAGATCCGCACCTTGTTCCCAGGCCAGCCAACGCAGCTTGTATTCCCCTACACCATGCTCGCCCGTAATTGTGCCGCCAAACGACAGCGCAACTCTGACGGATTCGTCAAGTGCAGCATCCAGCCGGGCAACGCCGTCATCACCTTCACTAGCCCGGATCCAGAACGTCGGATGCAGGTTGCCGTCACCGGCGTGCGCAACCACTTTCAGCAGCACCTTGTGATCCCGTGCCATACGTTCAAGCTCGGCAACGTAATGCACAAGCTTGGATCGCGGGACTGCGACGTCTTCGCCAACCCGGAACTCGTCCTCCACGTCGTCCCCTCGGGCGTTCCGCCGTAGGTCGAGCAATTTCTCAGCCTCGCCGCCACTCTCGGCCCTTACACTCGCACCGAGGTTCGTCAGGACCTCCCGTACAACATCAGCTTCCGCTTCTGCGCCGAAACTGTCGGTTTGAATCAGCAGCAGGGATCCGCCGCGGCGCCTAAGATCTGAACCGTAAACGCTATCCAGGACCCGCAGGGTATTTCCGTCAAGGAGCTCAAGGACGGCCGGTTGTACTCTCGCCGTGCCGATTGCCAGGACCCCTGCCGCCGCAGCGGGAACGTCGTCGAAGAACGCGGCGAGTGTCCGGGACTGCACGGGGAGATACCTCAGTCGGACCGTTATCCCGACGATGATTCCAAGTGTGCCTTCCGAACCGACAAATAGGGCAGTCAGGTCATAGCCGGCGACTCCCTTGAAGGTGTCGTGACCCGTATGGATAAGGCTTCCGTCGGCGAGCACCACGTCAAGGGCGAGGACCGCATCCCGGGTTACCCCGTACTTGGCGCAGCGAAGTCCGCCCGCATTCGTGGCGACGTTGCCGCCGATTGTCGAAATGCGGTAGCTTGCCGGATCAGGGGCGTACATCAACCCATGTGGCTCGACTGCTGTGTTCAGATCTGCGTTGATCACCCCAGGCTCGACTAAGGCCATTTCGTCCATTGGCCTGACCTCAAGGATGCGGTTCATTCGTTCGAGGCTGAGAATGATGCATCCTTCAAGCGCCTTGGCACCACCGGACAATCCCGTTCCAGCCCCGCGCGGAACAACTGCCACTTTCCGTACCCCGGCCACTCGCACGGAATGCTGCACCTCCTCCACGCTTTCAGCGAACACGACGACGGCCGGCATGGGTGCCGAGTCAAACGGACCTAGGTCGCGGGAATAGTGCACAACGGATGCCGCGTCTGAGAGGACTCGTGACGGATGAACTACGGTCATGAGATCGGCAGCGAGCTGTTCGTTCACGCTGCCGCCGTTGGAGACAGTCACACTGTTCCACCCATGAACCGCCGATACTGTCCGAGGATGGCTGGCCAATCGCTGTACTTCTCGTACTGCAGGCTGCCGCCGCTTCCGGAAGCCCAACCGTCATGCACCAACCTCACGGTGGTGCCCACATCATTCGATTCGAACTGAACATTCACTCTTGTGGGCTGCGTGGGATCCCAGGCAAGAACCCAACTGAGCTCGAGCATCCGGGGTGGATCTGTCTCGCGTATTCGAGCCCAGACCTGTTGCGTGCCTTCCTCGTTCTCCTCGAGCAGCAAACCACCTTCAAAGGCAACATGGGTGCCCTCGCCGGAGCCTGTGTACCCCGCCGGCCACCACAGATGGATGTACTCGGTGAAGCCTGTCCAGGCGCTTTCGATCGCTGCAGGAACATGAACCGCAACGCTCCTGGCTGCCGGAGCAGAGCCGTCTGCGAGAGGCAGTGGATCCGCGTGGGAGAACAGGTCGCTCATACTGTGACTTTACCGGTAGTTCTCGGATGTTGGCACGCAATGTTGGGGGCGGTGGCGGTTGTCTGGGGGTGGGGTGTTGTGTGGGTTTAAATGTGGAAGGGCCTCACCAGCGTTGGTGAGGCCCTTCTGCAATGGTTGTCCGGCGGTGTCCTACTCTCCCACACTCTCTCGGGTGCAGTACCATCGGCGCTGTGGGTCTTAGCTTCCGGGTTCGGAATGGGACCGGGCGTTTCCCCCACGC
>NZ_JBTNCT010000028.1:0-31903 GCF_054511355.1 Arthrobacter tecti | reverse complement strand
CGCGCTTTTCGGATGATTCACCATCAACTCAAGGATGCGCCCGCACCGGCCCGAGCGTCATCAGCAAGACCCGGCCACCCGCCTCGGCGGTCAGAGGCGAAGCCTCACTGGATGAGTGAGTCCTAATGGTCGTAGGCGATGAGGGATCGTTTGTTGACTGTTCCGATGAGCCAGTTGTGCCAGATGCCGGCGGCGAGGGCCAGTAGTCGGGCTGCGACCCTTGCGTAGACCCCGGTTGGGGTGCGTCCGCCGTGGTCTTCGAGGGTGAGTTGTCCTTTCATGGTGTCGAATACGGATTCGACCCATTGCCGGATTCCACCGAGTTTCCCGAAGCGTTTCTTCTCGTTTTTGCGGTCCGGTCGGATCAGCTTGGCGTGCAGTTCGTCGGTGATGAACGTTTCGAACTCGGCTCCTGCGAAGCCTTTGTCGCCGACGATGACTTGCCCCGGCCGGATGAGGTGTCGGTCGTGGCGGAGCATCGCTTCTGCCGCTTCGCGTTCTCCGATTTTCGGGTTAGCTAATCCCCACACGATGGGCATCCCGTCCGGGGCGCAGATAAGGTAGAGCCGGAATCCCCAGAAGAACCGGGAGTGAGAGGCGCAGTATCCGTAGCCGGCGTGCCCTGCCAGGTCCGAGCGTTTCACCGTTTCCCGTGATTTGCCGCATGGCAGCGGCGTTGAGTCGATCAGCCTGGTGTTCTCGCTCCAGGACGGGCTGTCGCGGGCCAGTTCGGTGATCACAGCCGAGAGTAGACCGCTGGCTTGCCGGACGCGTTTACCCCATCCTGACTGTTGCGGCAGGTTCGGGAACATACCGGCCAGGTGCGCGCGGGCGTATCGGATCCATTTGCGGTCAGAGGCGATGTCGAGTTGCTCTGCCTCGTCGTGGCCCAGCAGCTGCTGGGTATCGCCTCCTGACCACACTTTACGTCCATCTCGATGATCGGGTCCTCCCGGCGGCTCGGATTCACCCGGTCGAATCATCCCGGCCGGAAACCGGCGCTCAACGGGTGTTAAGGTCTGTCTTCACAAACTGGGTTTAACACCCTCCGCCTTCGATTAACAGCGACCACGCGGCAACCAGCTAATAGGACTCACTCATCTAGGGAGCAGCTCAGCGGGCACTCTGGTGTGCTTTGCTGTGGGCGAGGCGGTAGGAGTCGGTGCCGGTTTCGATGATGGTGCCGTTGAAGGTGAGCCGGTCGACGATGGCGGCGCAGAGCCTGGGGTCGGTGAAGGTTTTGGTCCACCCGGAGAAGGATTCGTTGGAGGCGATCGCGATGGAGTTCTTCTCTTCGCGTTCGGTGAGGACCTGGAAGAGCAGTTCGGCTCCGCGTTTGTCGAGTTCCATATAGCCGAGCTCGTCAATGCAGAGCAGGTCAACCCTCCCGTAGCGGGCGATCGTTTTCGCGAGGACTTTGTCGTCTTCTGCTTCCACGAGCTCGTTCACGAGCCGGGTAGCCAACGTGTATCTGACCCGGTAGCCCTTCTCCGCGGCTGCGGTGCCCAAGCCGATGAGCAGGTGGGACTTGCCGGTTCCGGAGTCACCGATGAGGCACAGGGGTTGTCCTTTGCGGATCCAGTCGCCGATGGCCAGCGTGTTGATGGTGGCCTGGTTGATGTTCGGATTTGCGTCGTAGTCGAAGTCGCCTAACCATTTGTCGCGGGGGAAGTTCGCTGATTTCACTCGTCGTACCGATGAGCGGCGATCCCGGTCATCACACTCGGCCAGCAGTAACTCTGCAAGGAATCCTTGGTAGGAGAGCTGTTCTTTGCCTGCCACGGTGAGCGCTTCGCCGAGCACTGCGCGGATGGTGGGCAGTCGTAGCCGGCGGCAGGCCTGGTCGACTGCGGCGGTCGCGGCTTCCTCAGTCAGTCCACGTCGTCGACGCAGGGTCGATGAAACGGTGATCTGACTGGTATTGGTTGGGCTCATGAGAAGTTCTCCCTCGTCTGTCGGGTCGTTCCGGTCGGGGTGCGCTCCCGCAGGGTGAGGAGATCGTCATAACTCGCGACCGAGGGCAGCGGGCGAGTGTCTGCCGGCAGGCCTGCGATCACCGCGGCCGGGTCCATGAGACGGCGCTGGGTCAGACTGACAACCTGGTGCACTTTCGTTTTATCGTGAGCAACGTGATGACGGTCTGAGCCGGACCCACCCGACGTCACCGCACGGACGCTAGCAGCATGCCTGCGCGCCTCGACCGCGACGACGTCGGCACTGACCGCGCCCACGCTGAGGGCTGCGGCGATGCCGGCTTCAACATCGGCTGCGGCCATGGACCGGTGCAGCAGGAGCACAGTGATCAGTTCTCGGGTTGCCTGGGCGTCTCCGTCGGTTCGGCGGGCCGCAGCCCAGAAGGCATCATGCGCGGAAGTGAACGATCCCGAGGCGCGCGCTTGAGCGAGTGCAGTTGAGCCGGGAAACGCGCCGGGCTTGTGGTGGAGGACCTCAAGATAGTGATCGAGATCCACACAACTACCATCCCGGGCGACGACCCGCGCATGACGGGCGATCAGGGTCCGTCCGTCATAGACCAGAACCTCTGATGCCCGCAGCGATACCCGGACAGTCCGGCCAATGAATCTCGCCGGAACCGAGTACTTCACCATCCGCACCCGGATCAGCGAGGACCGATCCACTCTCGGGGTGAGTATCACGCCGGGGTCGAACACTTCGGTCGGCAGCGGGTTGAGCAGCGCCCGCTCCTGCTCGTAATCGGCGCCGATGGTGCGTAGCTTCCCGCTGATCCTTCGTTTCTCGTCTTCCTCATCCCAGATGGCGATGCTGGCGTTGAGTTCCGCCAAGGAATCGACGGCCGGCACGGGTGTGAGCCGGTTCCTGCGGAACCGGCCGATCTCGCCCTCGATGCCGCCTTTCTCGTGGGCGCCCTTGATCCCGGGCTGGCAATAGAACGCGTCGAACCCGCAATGGGATCGAAAAAGAACCCATCGGTCGTTCTCCACCCGGTCACGAGAGGCGCCCAAAACTTGCTTTACGGCCGCCGTCAGATTGTCGTACCGGACATGACCGGTCGGAACACCACCGATCGTCGCGAACGCCTCAAGGTGCCCTTCGAGGAAGGCCTCCTGACCTTGAGTCGGGTAGACCCGGTGCACGGCTTTACCCGAGTAGGACAAACGGAACGCGAAGATATAGCACTTCGTGCGCACCCCAACCAGATCCACCCACACCTCACCAAAGTCAACCTCAGCTTCGGCTCCCGGTGCGTGTTCCTGCGGAATGAACACATCCGGTGGGGGCGTCCCCAGTTCACGCTCGAGTTCAGGACGCCGTCTTTTGACGTAGAGACGGACAGTCGAATAGGACAATTCCGCGGCGTGCTCGTCCACCAACCTGTCGAAGATGCGCTGAGCGGTATGACGTTGCTTGCGCGGTGCGCTCAAATCCGCCCGCAGCATCCCATCGATAACTGATCTGAACCGATCAAGGCGTGGAGCGTTCCGGACCGGCTTCTTCCGCCGCGGTGGTTCCGCCGAGGCAAGCGCCTGGCGGACTGTCCTGCGCGCGACCCGGTACTTCCTGGCCAAGAACCGTATCGAGTCGCCGTTGACTCGTGCGTCCCGGCGTATCTGCTCGAATAACTCCACCCTCGACTCCATCGCTGCCTTCCACCGTCGGAAAAACACTCTGATGAAATCAACGGTGGGGTGGGCTCAAGTGAAACTGCGGTTAGTCCACTGGTGAGTCGCTACGAGAGTGAGGTGGGCTCAAGTCAGGCTGCGAAAGTGGTCTCCAATCAAACTCCCACAATCATTAGGGACAGCGTTTCACGAGCTGCAGCAGGGGAAGCTGGCCAAAAGTCCACATGGTGGATGTGTCCGATGCAACGCCATGGATACAGATCCAATCTTCGTCGCGTGAGCTGAACAATTACTACGAATCTGCGTCAGTTCATGTCCGCTTAGCACACTCTTCGTCGGCAGTTCACGTCGCTCCGTCAATCTAGATGAAACTGGTCAAGTAGGAGATCGTCGTGCCGCTCATTGATACGCCTGCTTCTCGCCGCAGTTTCCTGCGCTTGACCGGGTTTAGTGCCCTTGCTGCCGCTATTGGCTCAGCTGCTTCGGGTGTGGGCGTCCCCGCGTTTTTACAGTAATCCGTTCACCTTAGGCGTGGCATCGGGTGAGCCGTTGTCCGATGGTGTCGTTCTTTGGACGCGTCTGGCGCCGAATCCACTCCGGCTAGACGGATGCGGCGGTATGCCGCCCAGGCAGGTGCCGGTGTCATGGCAAATCGCGGAAGACCCCTCGATGCGGATGGTCGTACGGGCGGGGGTCGCGCGCGCCGTTCCACAACTAGCCCACTCCGTACACGTCGAAGTCACCGGGCTTCGCCCTGACCGGCAGTATCACTACCGCTTTAAGGCCGGAAGGACCCCTCAGCCCCATCGGTCGGACGCGCACAGCAGCAGCTAGGTCAGGAGCGACGGCGGCATGAAATGCCCTGGGCGTGCAGCCATCCGCGCAGCGAGAAGTTCCGCCGTACCGTGCAGGTGAACGAATTGTGCTTCCGCGGCCCGGCTCCGTATCAGGTCCCTGTACGACCGCTTGAGTGCGCTGCAGGCGATGACGAGGGACTTCTCCCCGGCTGCTGCGAAGCGCCATCCGATCTCCTTGAGCCAAGGCTGGCGGTCCACGTCATCCAGCGGGATACCGGCGGCCATCTTTTCGACATTGGACGGCGGATGCAGGGAATCTCCGTCGAGAAACTTTACTCCGAGATCTTGCGCGAGAAGCGTTCCGACCGTGCTCTTGCCGCAGCCAGAGACGCCCATGACCACAACGTGATGCGCGGCCGCAAGAGCGCTCACCAGTCGTGCACTGTTCCGTCAGAGAGGCGGTTGTAGGGCAGGTAGGCCTGCTGGTATGGGAAGGAAGCCGCTGCCTCTTCATTGAGTTTCACGCCGAGACCTGGCTTGTCACCCGGGTGCAGGAAGCCATCCGTGAACGTCAGGGACTGCTCGAAGACGGTGTTGGTCTTGGCACTGTGTTCCATGTACTCCTGGATGCCGAAGTTATGGATGGCCATACCCACGTGTGCCTGGGCTGCCAGGCCCACCGGCGATACGTCCGTCGGACCGTGGAAGCCTGACTTGATCTGGTACTGCGCTGCGTAGTCCATGACCTTCTTCAACGGCGAGATGCCGCCGAAGTGCGTCGATGCTGCACGCACGTAGTCGATGAGCTGTTCCTTGATGAGCGTCTGGAAATCGAAGACGGTGTTGAAAATCTCGCCCACCGCCAACGGGGTGGTCGTGTGCTGGCGAATCAGCCGGAACGCCTCCTGGTTCTCGGCAGGCGTGACGTCTTCGAGCCAGAACAGATCGTACGGCTCAAGCGACTTTCCGAGTTTCGCGGCCTGAATCGGCGTCATCCGGTGGTGGCCGTCGTGGAGCAGGGGCAGCTCAGGGCCGAACTCGTTGCGCACAGCCTCAAACACGGTAGGAATATGGCGGAGGTACGCACGGGTGTCCCAGTCCTCTTCCGTGGGCTGCGCACCACGGCCCGCAGGCTCGAAGTCGTAACGCTCGCCAGTCGCCTGTGTCTGCGCGGCGACGCCGTAAAGCGCCTTGATCCCGGGAACGGAGGTCTGTACGCGGATAGACTTGTACCCCTCCTCAAGGTGCTGCCGGATTGAATCGAACAGCTCCGGCAGGTCCCGCCCGGAGGCATGACCGTAGGTTCGCAGCGCCGTCCGCGAGGCTCCGCCGAGAAGCTGATAGACCGGCAGGTTGGCAACCTTGCCCTTGATATCCCAGAGCGCCATATCGACGGCGGCAATCGCGGCCATGGTGACCGGCCCGCGCCGCCAGTAGGAGCTGCGATAGAGGAACTGCCAGGTGTCCTCGATGCGATGCGGGTCCTTGTTGATCAACAGCTGGGTGACGTGTTCCTTGAGGTAGGAGGCCACAGCCAGTTCGCGTCCATTGAGCGTGGCGTCACCGAGACCTGTCACGCCGTCGTCGGTGGTTATCTTGAGCGTGACAAAGTTCCTGCTCGGACTGGTGACAAAGACGTCCGCGGCAACTATTTTCATGGGTGTTCCTTTCAGTGGAGACAGCGCGGGAGCGCGGAGGAAGTGACTGTTACCAGTTGCCCCGGAGGCTGTGAACGAGGTCGACGGCGTCGGTATCGGCTCCCAGGTCGGCGTCCAGTACCGTGAGCAGGGCTTCGGTGAGGTCCCGGCCGGGAAGATTCAGCAGGCCCACGAGGCGCTCAGCTTCAGCGTCGGCCGGCCTGGCGCCGTCGTCGTGCTCGTGAACCAGGAAGTCAACCCAGGCGGCGATAGTGCGGGCTGCACCCTTGCCTGTCCTGCCCGCCGAACGCTCAGCGATGAAAACGGGAACCGCGCGCATGCGGAGTTTGGTGGAGCCCTCCGCGCCGATCTGCTCGAGCAGGTGCTCGATCCTCGCGTTGCGGAACCGGCCAAGCAGCGCGGCGCGGTAGGAAGGAATGTCGAGCCCGGGCTGGTGCAGATGTGCGGCAGCCTCGTTCCAGAAGGTTTCGAGTTCCGCTGTGCAGGAGCGGTCAGCGACTGCGTCTGCGACCGTGCGCAGGCCACGCAACTGGCCCGCGTATGCAAGCAGCGAGTGTGCTCCGTTGAGCAGCCAGAGCTTGCGCTGTTCAAAAGGGGCGATGTCGTCGACGAAGACTGCTCCGGCGCTTTCCCAGTCCGGGCGTCCCGCAGGAAACTTCCCGCTGAGGACCCAGTTCGAGGACGGCTCGGTGATGACGGGTGCGGCGTCGTCGAGCCCGGTGGCCTTCCGGACACCCGCGATGTCGGCGTCGGTGGTGCGCGGGGTGATGCGGTCCACCGAGGTGTCGACGAACGAGACGTTTTCCGTGACCCAGTCGCCCAGCTCCGCCGAGACCGTGGTTGCGAGCCCGTGGATTGCCTGAGAGGCCGCCTCACCGTTCGCCCTCAGATTGTCACACGAGACGACGGCGAGTGGACCCGCGTTAGCGCGGCGCCTTGCATCGAGCCCGAGCAGGACGCGCGCCCCCATAGTGGCCAGCCTCGGGAATGTGCCCTTCACTTCGAGGCTTCCCGCTAGTGCCCACATGTCCTTCAAAGCTTCTGCATCTGCAGCGACAACCGGTGATGAGGTATCGAGCCGGCCGTCCGCGCCACGGTGGTAGGCCGGCTCAGTGACTGTGATCGTCAGCAACGCTGTCTCAGGGGATGACAGGACCTTCTCAAGTTGCGCAAGGTCCGCGCCGTCGTACGCTGCACTGATACTGCCCACAATGCTGAACTCATCGCCGTCGTCGCCGCGTTCCACGAGGGTGTAGAGCCCGTCCTGGGCTGCGAGCGTCGCTGCCGCTTCCGGACTGCGACCGGTGAACGCGGCGATGCCCCACTCGTTTTTCGAATCAGCCTGGGCGGTGTACCAGGCCTGGTGGGAGCGGTGGAACGCACCGAGTCCGATATGGGCAATGCGGACCGGAGCGGCGGGAGGGATGTCCGCGTTTGCCCGGTTCAGCGCCCTCATCTCATGCTGCACGGTCATAGCTTGAATACCCGTCGTGGCGCACGGTCGACGACATCTACGATCAGTTCTTCCGCGCGGGCACCCGTGATGCGGTGTTCGGCCACGAGCCGTGCCAGGAAGGAGGCTTCGATCCGCCGCGACGCATCATGGCGAGCGGGAATCGAGCAGAACGCACGGGTGTCGTCAATGAAACCGGAGGAGCGGGAGAAGCCTGCCGTCTCGGTGATGGCGGAGCGGAAGCGGAGCATCGCGTCGGGAGCATCGAGGAACCACCAGGGTGCGCCAATGTAGACGGACGGATAGAAGCCCGCCAGAGGGGCCAGCTCACGGGAGAAAACCGTCTCGTCGAGCGTGAACAGCACCAGATGGAAGTCAGCTGCCGTGCCGAAGTCCTGCAGCAACGGGCGGATGCCTTCGGTGTAGCTGACCGGGAACGGAATGTCGTGCCCGGTGTCGCCGCCGAACTTCTCGAAGCTGGGCAGGTGGTGGTTGCGGTAGGAGCCCGGGTGAATCGTCATGACGAGGCCGTCCTGGACAGACATGCGTGCCATCTCGTACATCATGTGGGCTTCAAAGACGTCGCGGTCTTCGGAGGTCCATTCTCCGCACCGGGCACGGGTGAAGAGATTCTCGGCGTCGGACCGGTCCAGTTTGAGAGTCAGCGGCGTGCGGACACCGTGATCAGCGGATACTGCGCCGTGATCCACGAAGTAGCGCCGACGGTTCTCCATCGCCCGGATGTACCCGGCGTAGCCCGCTGCGCCGTCACCTGCGGCTCCGATCAGGCGGTCGACGTTCTCCACCCAATTGGGATGCGCAATGTTGATGTAGGCGTCCGGGCGGAATGTGGGAACGACACTCCCGCGGAACGTGCTGTCCGCCGCGATGGCTGCGTGGTGCTGAAGATCGTCGAGCGGGTCATCGGTGGTGGCGAGGACCTCGATATTGAAGTCATGGAAGAGCTGGCGCGGGCGGAACGCGGGCTCGCTCAGGCGGGACTGCAGGGCGTCGAACGTGCTGTCCGCGGATGCCTCGGAGATTTCCTCGTCGAGCTTGAAGACATGCTGGAACTCCGAGTGGATCCAGTAACCGGAGGCGGTGCCCTCGAACAGCGGCCACGCCTTGCAGAAATCATGCCAGACGGATCGGGGGTCGGCATTGGCGATCGGGCCCTGATTAAGGCGGTCGAGCGGAACACCGCTGGCATGAATCAGACGGACGACGTAGTGATCCGGTGTGACCAGCAGCGTTGCCGGGTCCGGGAACGGAGTGTCCTGGGCAAGCACGCCGGCGTCGACGTGGCCGTGCGGAGAAATGATGGGCAAGGAGGCGACGAGACCCAGCAGGTCCCTGGCGATTGCTCGCACTCCGGGTTCAGCCGGCAGGAGCCTGTCCGGCTCTGATGCGAGGGAAGATAGTGAAGGAGGCATGCCCCTAATCGTTGCCAAGCCGAACGAGCGGGGTCAACGAGTTGCCATTTGTTGGCAACAAAGCGGGCTCAGCTGGCCGTCGGCGCAGTCGAGTCACGCACAATCAGCCGGGTGGGAAGGACCACCGGCTGGTTGGACCGCGAACGGGCTCCCGCCGCGAAGGCCAGTAGGTTGTTCACGGCAGTCGCACCGAGCGAGTAAAGCGGCGCCTCGATCGTGGTCAGTGACGGGGTAATGAGGGCGGCCCCGTAACTGTTGTCGTGCCCGATAACGCTGGCATCGCCCGGAACGCTGAGCCCCCTTTGCTGCAGGGCGCGGATGAAACCGATAGCCATCTGGTCGTTGTAGGCAATGACACCGGGGGTCCGGTGGCGGAGCCACTCACCGGCTACCTCCTCACCGCCCCGGATGGTGGGCAGGTAGGGACCGGTCCGGCGGACCGAAAGCTCGAGTTCCATCGCCGCCTCACGCAGCGAGCGCCAGCGCATGCCGTCCGCCCAGGACGCTTCAGGCCCCGCCAGGTAGGTGATGCTGCGGTGGCCAAGCTCGCCTAGGTACTCGGCGGCCCGGCGGATGCCGCGGGGGTTGTCCGTCACCACGCTGGCCACGTCCTTGACCGCGCGGTTCATGACGATGAGCGGCTTCTGCTTGGCCATCATCCGGATAGCGGAGTCCGACATGCGGGAGCTTGAGAGAACAATGCCGTCCACTGAGGTCAGAGCTCGCTCGAGCGCCTGCCGTTCCTTGCGTTCGGACTCCTGGGTGTGGGCAAGCAGCATGGTGTAGCCCGCTTCCGCCGCCGCCGCTTCAGCGCCGCGCACCATCTCCGCATAGACCGGGTTCCGGATGTCCGCAATGACCAGGGCGATCATCGATGTGCGTTGCCCGCCGGGATGCTGGATGCCTGCAACATGGGTAGACCGGTAGCCCACCTCGATTGCCGCGGCGAAAATTTTCTGCGCCGTGTGGTGGCTTACCCGGCCCGGGCGGGCGAAGGCGCGCGAGACTGTGGACGCCGATACCCCAGCGACACGGGCGACGTCGTAAATCGAGGGCATACCTCGCGATTCAGGCATGATGACCTCCGCCCTCACCTTAAACCCAGTCAACGACGAGATAGTGAGCGAAGGCGTATAACCGAGCATCCTATAGCTTATAGGGTACTCTGAACAACGTTTTGCTCCTACTCGGAAGGTAAGTGCCTGGTGCTTATAATCACTGATGTTCGCGTGTATGACGTCCGTTTCCCTACTTAGGCAAGCATGGACGGGTCGGACGCAATGAATAAAGATGGCGACTATTCTGCCGCTTATGTCGTTCTTGAAACGTCGGAACCAAGTCTCCGCGGGTACGGCTTTACGTTCACAATCGGACGAGGAAATGATCTTTGTGTGGAGGCCGCACGTCAACGTTCCCGGGCGCTGATTGGCAGAGATGTGGCCTTCACCGTTAAGAATCTCGGTGCGCTGTATCGCGAGCTTGCGAATGATTCCCAGCTGCGCTGGCTTGGGCCGGAGAAGGGAGTTGTTCACCTTGCCCTGGCAGCGGTGATGAACGCTGTGTGGGACCTGGCGGCTCGACGTGCAGGCAAGCCGCTCTGGCGGCTGCTCGTCGATATGCCACCCGAGCAGCTTGTGGACGCCGCTGACCTGCGCTACTTGTCCGACGTCCTCACTAGAGAGCAAGCGATCGAGATCCTCCGCGAACTTGCCCCGACTCGGTCGAAGCGTATAGCCGAGCTAGAGTCACGTGGCGGTTACCCGTGCTACACGACGAGTGCAGGCTGGTTGGGTTACAGCGATGACAGGATGCGGCGACTACTCAAGGAAGCGGTCAGCGAGGGTTACCGCCACGTGAAGCTAAAGGTGGGCGCAGACCTGGAAGAAGACTTGCGTCGTCTACGCATCACGCGCGAGGTGATCGGCTGGGACGCCCATCTTATGATCGATGCAAACCAGGTGTGGGACGTACCGGAAGCGATCGAGTGGGTAAGACAACTCGCTAAATTCAACCCCCTTTGGATTGAAGAACCGACTAGCCCTGACGATGTTCTTGGTCATGCGGTGATCCGGCGAGCTGTAGCGCCGATCGGTGTTGCAACGGGAGAACACGGAATGAACCGTGTGCTGTTCAAACAGATGTTCCAAGCCGAAGCGATCGATTACTGCCAGCTGGACGCGGCACGATTAGCAAGCGTGAACGAAATCCTTTCGGTGTATCTGATGGCTAAAAAGTTTAAGGTTCCGGTCTGTCCGCACGCAGGAGGGGTCGGGTTGTGCGAGCTGGTTCAGCACCTATCCATCTTCGACTTCGTTGCGGTTTCCGGTTCGCTTGAGAATCGCGTCACCGAATATGTGGACCATCTGCACGAGCATTTCACCGACCCCTGCGTTGTCCGTAACGGCCACTACGCGCTTCCTGTTCAAGCCGGCTATAGCGCCCAGATGCTCGATAGCTCGATCGGGGAGTTCACATTTCCCGATGGTACCTACTGGAAAGAAGCGTTCCCACAGGGACCATCAGCTGACGAACACCGAGGCGGCTAGGGGAAGCACCGATGATGCACCAGCCAACGCATTGCTCTGCGTAATATCAGTCGATGAGTCGGATCTTCATAGGAGCGGCCGTCATGGCCCAAAGCATCATACAAGCGGCGCGAGTTCGGCATCTGCACCAAAATAGGGTGTGCATTGCCGGCCAGATCGTGCGTAGCGAGTATGTGAGCGCGGGAATCAATCTGAAGGTCGGTGTACCGCTCATCGTAAAGAACGAAGCTACTTACTCCTTCCAAAATCGGGTGGCTTCGTCCCTCCGCGGTCACATCGACGGACGACAAGCCGCGAGTCGGATGCCATGACTGCTTATCAACCCATTGCACACCGATCGCTTGTTGCAACAGCGGGTAGTCCGAAAGCGACGACGCGGCCGCATGCATAGCCAGAACAGCGCCACCCCCGTTCAAATACCGGCCAATCTCTGCCGTCGCTGCCCGAACCGAGTCCGGATCGAGGGGCTTCGTAGAAGCACCGACATTTCGTCGCGTGTCACCGGCGTTGACGATGAGCAAGTCGACGCCACCAAGCTCAGACAGACGATCATCAATATCGTCAGCAATTTCCACCGTTGCGATTCCCGCTTCGGTTGCGATATCAGCCAAACACTCCGAAGTTTGCGCGTAAGGATGCCAGGGATCGGCGTACCTGCCGTGTCCTGACAGTATTAGAACGCTTCCCTCACTGACCATCTTTCCCCTCCCATAACCGCACCTCAGGAACTCCTCTGCGCGGTGAGTTGCTAGCTCCTTGCAGGCGCTTCCAGCAGAACCAATCCAAAACCTAGCACCACAGACTATTACCTATAGGATAGATGTATAACATTCTTCATTCGCGACGCCGTGTTGATGAACGCCGGTGGATGCGTACAGATACGAGCGGCTCTCAGCAGAGCAGCCCGCCGCAAAATGAACTGGAGTAGCATCGATGAGCGATCTCGCTTTGAACACCCCACCGTCAATGATCGTCATGTCCCAGAATTCTTTCTCAAGTTCATTCGACGACCTTCGTCTTCGCAGGTTGGGTGCTTTGAGCCGGCCGCTATCACCAATTCCGCTGGAGGAGGTGGACCGTGCGTCCACGGCGGACATCTTGGCAAAGGTAGAGGTACTGATCACTGCATGGGGCTGTCCGCGGCTGACCGAGGAGCGCTTGACTAAGTTGCCGCACCTACGGGCGGTCTTTCATGGAGCCGGTTCGGTACGCACCATAGTGAGCGACGCCTTCTGGGAACGCGACATTGCCATTAGCTCTGCGGCTCATGTGAATGCTATACCGGTCGCAGAGTTTACGTTCGCCTCCATTGTGCTTGCAGGGAAGCGCGCCCAATTCTTCGCCCGAGATCCTCGCGGCTACCACTATCGGGGCCGGGAGAAGATAGACCCCTCCTTGTCTAACTTACGTCGGAGGATCGGCGTTGTGGGCTTTTCTAACATTGGACAACAAGTCGTTCGCCTATTACAGAACTTGGCCGAGGTAGAGGTACTGGTGTTCGATCCATTCGGGGATGCAACCGAGATCAACAGAGCGGGTGCGCGTCTTGTGTCGCTGAACGAACTGCTTCGTTCTGTTGATACCCTGTCTCTGCACGCGCCGCTGCTTCCATCGACGAGAGGCATGATCGGCTCAGACGAGTTGGCTCGGCTGGAAGATGGAGCAATCATCATCAATACCGCGCGCGGCGCACTGATAGATACCGAAGCGCTGACCGCCGAGTGTAAGCGGGGGCGTCTGCGTGCAGTGCTTGATGTTACCGAGCCTGAGCCGCTCCCTCTTGAAAGTCCGCTATACGATCTACCTAATGTATCTATCACTCCTCATGTCGCTGGGTCTCTTGGCAGCGAAACGCTTCGATTGACAGACTGTGCGCTGGATGAACTTGAAAGATACACCAAGGGTGAACCGCTACACCATGGAATTGATGCCTCAAGTATGGAGGTTATCGCCTGAGGTTACTGCTTTAGCTTCTGGTTGCATGCCCGAGCTGAAGGCGATGTCACGCAGCACTTTTCCCAGCCTGTGGGCCATGATCTGGTACCCGACGGCATTAGGATGTAGTCCGTCAGGAAGCAGCTCAGCTTCAGCTGCACCTAAAATCTCGCGACCATCCACGTAGTGCAGACTCTGGTCGCCTAGGTTTGTCAGTATCGTGGTAGCGTCGTGCACGCGTTGGCGAACTTCTTGCAGCGACAGCCCGTTGAGATTACGAGCATCTTCACGATCTGGACTGGCAATCGGTGAGATTACGAGAATAGGCGTTGACGGGTGACGATCCCGCACCGTTTGAATGAACCCACAGAGTTGGGAAACCAGCGCACGATCTCCGATACTTGACGACCCATAAATGTTGATGCCTAGGCAGAGCGAGATGAGATCTGCAGGAGTCTGCCCGATCGTCCGCGCTACTACGGGGTCGAGGTGGCATTGTCCTCCGAATCCCAAGCAGGTTAAATTCCAGTCATTCTGGCGCGAAACTAATGCAGGCCACGTCTCGGATGGTCCGGGGACATTTGAACAGTGGGTGATTGAACTTCCATACGTGATCCAATTCAGCCCAAGCCGCGCAGGATCCATCACTGTTGCGCCACGGACCAGAGCGGAACCTATATCGACCTGCTCAAGATGCGGCAGCCACGCCTGCAATCGATGCACGCCTTGATATTTCGACAGGTCGAAGGTAATTGTGCTTACCCCCTGGGCCGTGGACACTCTCTGCGTGAGGGCTCCGTCGATGAGCAAATCAATGTAATTGTTAGCCTGCCCTTGAGTGCGGATCGACAATTCCAGTTCCATGCCGTCAGTCATAACGTCTAGACGAGATCCGGCAGGCATCCCCGCCTTGACCGAGAGATCTTCTGAACCGGCTGTGGCCAGAGCCGCAAAAGGTAGCCGCCACGGGCGTAGCCAGGAGCCCAGGCTCTGCCACTCAGTAGTACCGCGCCATAGCTCCGGCCGCTTCGACGGGGTGATTCGCATGGAGGTCTGTTGGCTGCTGAGCATCACACCACCCTCCGCTTCTCCTGTCACCTTACGCGACCTGAGCGCGCGTTCTTTTGAGCCTCGTAGAGGGACGGTGGGTTCAATCCAAGCCTATTCGTACCTTCGATGTACCCTACCGTTGCGTCGGGATCGCTGTAGGAGTAGCCAGCTCCGGAGACAGTGCCAAAGCATCCGATTGCGTAGTTTTGGCCTGTGGGCGCCTGTTGGACTGAAAGCGTCGCGTCGGCGACATCGGCCGCCCACGCGACTGAGTGCACAGCCGCCCAACCGTGCTGTGTTGCGCCGCTGCCACGATTCAGCAACGCGAGTATGATCCCGGACGACCCGGGGTTGGGATTGATCTCTTTGTGGTTGTCAAAAAGTATCCCCTGGGTCCATCTACGGTGGCCTTCGCTCGATGTCAAACTGTCCTCGGCCGTACAACGGTGAAAAACCAAGCCAGATGCGGTGCTGGTGCCGTTGGACACATATGCGTGTCGAGCGAGGTTGGCGTAGCAGTTTGTCACAAGGACCTGCTGGGTACTTCGCTCGGCGTTGAAAGCGTAGCGCCGGGAACCCGCTATGAGGGAAACCGGGTCGAGTGCTTGGCACCCGGAAATGGTGATGCGAGTTGCCTTATACATTCCGATGCCCGACATGCCGTAATGCCGAACCGTCGTATCGCGCACCCATGCATCTTCTGCTTCGATTAAACGAATGGCATTCCAAGCGTGATTCTCATCGAGTGGATCTCCGCTGTACTCGATATGGATGCGGAGGTCTTCCACGCCGACATCGGTGATCAGATTGGCTCGATCCCACTTGTAGATGAAGCTCTGGGTGAGAGATCGATCCAATTGGTAATGGATCGGGGCATCAACGCTCACGCGGTTGCCTCTGATCTGGGTGATGAAGCGATTGAAGGTGATGGGCTGACTGTCGACCCGCCACGGGGGGCCTATGGGCTGATTGGTCCCACCGCCGTCGATCGCGTCGAGCCAGTCCTGGCTGCACGGATGCACGATAATGATATTGTCGCCCACCGATAGCATGGACGCGTCTGCGACGGTGAAGGAAGTGCCGGCTAATGGCACATAGTCGGTTGTGATGTTCGTTCTGGTGCCCGGAACTTCTGTAAGCCAGTCTCGCTCATCGCCGTTCCATTGGCCGGTACCGCCGCCTATGTTAAGGACATCACGTTTCTCGGGGGTGTTGCCGGTGGCTCTGAGGACGGTGTTTGAGGAGGAGTCTTCACCGGATCCTTCCCCGCGTAACACCACACCGTCGTGGCGCAAATATAGTGTCCCGGCGACTGGATAGTCACCGGCTTTGAGGAGAATCGCGCCCCGAAACCCGTCGGCTTGTTTCGGCAGCGTTCCGACTTGATCAATTGCGGACTGAATGTGTGCTGTGTTGTCCCCTTGGGTCGGTGCTATTTCCGATACCACGGGCACATTCGGCGGCGTTTGTCCCTGGCGGTAACCGACGTGGCCCCAATCAGGGAGCCGAAGCCCACCGCGGCGGGGGTAGGAAAGCTTACCGTGCGGGTTCGTTCTGAGCAGGTTCGATTGCCAGGCATCGCGTGGTAGCGCGTCGGCCACAGCCCGTGGGGTGTGCACAGTGGTGTCGAGTCCGACGGTGACGGTAGCACCGGCAAGGATTCCGCCCGTTAGAAAGGATCTGCGTGTCGGTTTCATAGATTGTTCTCCTCGATGAGAATTGACTGATGATGCTGGATGTTGTGCTTCTAAGGACGAGCAGGACGAGCAGGACGAGGTCGAATTAGGAGGTTGCTGTCGCGGGTTGTTGGCGCGGCATTGTCACGGTGCAAGGGGTTTGCTGATTGAGCTGGACTTGTTCAATCGGTCCGTTGGAGATTGTGTATTGCATAGTGACATCGCGGTCAGCTTTGAGAACCGCCTCGGATAGTGTGCCGTCCTGCCAGGTCATGTCGACCGTGATGCCTCCGCGGCTCCGTAGTCCCGTGACTCTGCCGGCAGGCCATTGGGGTGGTAGCGCTGGCAGAAGCCTGAGGACGCCGTTGTGGCTCTGCAAGAGCATTTCCGCGATGCCAGCGGTAATTCCCAGGTTGCCGTCGATCTGAAATACTCCGGGCGGAAAATGTAGATTGAACAGGTTGATGCTCGCGAAATCTTTTATCAAGTCATCGACGCATTGCCCTGCTTCCTTCCCGTGGCCGAGGCGAGCCCAGAGACAGGCAACCCAGGCGCGACTCCACCCGGTGCTGCCGCCGCCTGCGCCTAGGCGCTGGCGTAGCGCTTTTTCGGCTGTTGCAGCTAGTTCGGGGGTTTTGATGACGTCGATCGCGGCACCCGGAAAGAGTCCATATAGGTGGGATAGATGCCGGTGTCCTGGTTCTGGCTCGCCGTAGTCCTCTTGCCATTCCAGCAAGCGCCCGTCTGTTCCGATCGGCAGGGGTGGGAGCTTCGTTTGAGCCGACCGAACCTCCGAAACAATTGGGTCTTGTAACCGGTCCAAAACTTCAGCTGTTGCGAGCAGCTGCTCGAATAGCTCCCGTGTGAGGAAGATGTCCATAGTGGACATGGCGTCCATCGATGCCGCTTGGCCAGTGGAACTGAAATACTCGTTCTCCGGGGAGGTCGATGGGACGGTGATAAGTTGGCCGTCCGGTGCGCCCACCCTAGGATCTTCCATCAGAAGGTCGAGGATAAACTCGGCTGCGGCGCGCAGTGCCGGCCAGCAGGTCAGTTCGAGGAAGCTAGGGTCTTTCGTGTATGCGAAATGATCCATGAGGTGCGACGTCAACCAAGGTGCTGCCATCGGCCACATGGCGTGCTTGGGGTGTCCCTTCCCGCTCCCCACCGACCAGGTCGTTCGCCATAAGTCGACGTTATGGTGAGCCGTCCAACCACGAAAACCATAGACTTCTTGGGCCGTTTGTGCGCCGCTTTCGCGTATGGACTCTATAAGGTCCACAAGCTGCAGGTTGCATTCGGTGAGATTCGTGCTCAAGGCAGCCCAATAGTTCATCTGAACGTTAATGTTGGTGGTCCAGTTCGAGGTCCATGGTGGCTGCAGTTCTTCGTTCCAGAGCCCCTGCAAATTAGCCGCTTGTGAGCCGGGACGTGAGGAGGCGATCAGCAGGTACCTCCCGTAGTCGAACATCAACTCAACGAGGTGTGGATCGGGATCGCCTCTGCGCGCCGCCCGCTCGAGACGAACGTCCGTTGGAGAGTCTCCGGCGGACTGTTCGAGCGCGAGATGAGTGCGGCTGAATAGGGCTGCGTGGTCTCGAACTGCATCAAGCCGTAGATCCCCCCAGTGTCTGCTCTGTAGGGATTCTGAAGATTGCAGGGCAGACGCAGTGACGGCATCTGCGTTCTGCCCCGGGGACGTGTCCCATCCCGCGAAAGATGTCGCGGCGGTGACCATGAGCGTGACCCCTGTTGCATCCGACACTTCAATGGCCGTCTTGACGTGGCGAAGGCTTCCATCATCGGGCACCACGCGTAACGCAAGGGCACACAGGATTCCCTCGTCCTCTCGGTATATCACCGGTTCGGGAGCATCGGCGTCTTTCCTCGCTACGTGCTTGGGGGCTCTCACTGTGCAATGCGCGACGGATCGTTGAGGTGCTGAGTCGGCAGAAACTCCTCGACTGATAACCGGATGCGGTGTTGACAGTGAGACCTTGAAATTCACCGTGCCGCCGGGCAGCGCCTCTATCCGTACGAGAATGGCCTTTCCCGGAAGGGAAGCAATTACCTGCTGTGTCCATCCGCGCCCGCCCTTGTCGATACGAGACGATGCTACGCCTGTCGTCAGGTCGAGTTCTCGCAGGTAGGCCGATTGAACTTGTTCGGCTGTTTGTCCGTCGACGGTTGAAGTTTTGTGTGCGATGATCAGGTCGCCCACAGGTTGGTAAGGCTGGTTGTACGGTCCTTGCAGTGATCTGGCAGTGTGCTCGGCGCCTTCGACATCTTCCATCAGAATTTGACCGCGCAGCCGCGCGAATTTTGCTGGCCCGTTGTCGACGCCATGAGTCGTGGGGGTGCCTGCCCAGAAGGTGTCGCAGTTGAGTGCAATACGCTCGGTGTCCGTGCGACCGAAAACCATGGCGCCTAATGTCCCATTGCCGACCGGTAGTGCCTCTATCCATGCCTTGGCAGGTTGCCGGTACCAGAGTCGTTTTCTGCTTTCCATCGGGCTCCTTCGCCCTCGTTTTTCCGTACGGTCGAATTAGATCCTACAGAATATTTCCCGTACTGGAAGAGCAAGCTTGATGTTCTCTCATTGAATTGGCCGAGTTTCTGAACCTTGACCCGAGCATCAAAATGAGCTTTCCTATAGTAAAGCGCTGGTGGGTATGCGCTTTCCTCAATCTCAAGTAGGAGTGCATGACATTGAAGTCCGAAGCAAGAACCCGGATACTCGTCGGTGGGTTTTAGCGGTATGACCCAGCAGGATAACCGGTACCGTGTGCGACAGTCTTCACCGACGCCGTCGGTGTCCACTGCGTCCGATTCCTCTCCTCGGCGGCGGTCCTGGAGCGCAAGATTTCGACGCGATCAGGTGCTGTTGTTCATGGTGCTGCCTGGGACGGTACTGCTTGTGCTCTTTCAGTATGTGCCGTTGCTGGGCAACATCATTGCCTTTCAAGACTATGTACCGTTTCTGCCCTTCGGTGCTTCGCCTTGGGTCGGTTTCGAGAACTTCGAGGTGATTTTCAACGGGGATCCGGCATTCTTGCAGGCGCTTCGCAATACTCTGATACTCACGGTGGTGCAGGTTGTACTCGTTTTCCCGGCTCCCATCATTCTCGCCCTGCTACTGAACTCCCTCCTGTCCGAACGGTTGAAGCGGATCGTGCAGTCGATTCTCTATTTACCGCATTTCCTGTCGTGGGTGATCGTCGTAGCCATCTTCCAGCAGGTCATTGGGGGTACCGGTCTGGTGAACAACCTTCTGCGGTCAAATGGATGGGACACGCTGTCGGTCGTGGGAAATTCCGACTGGTTCGTGGCGCTCATCACCGCGCAGGTGATTTGGAAGGACACCGGTTGGGCCACCATCCTTTTCCTCGCCGTGCTCTCTCAGATCGACAGCTCCCTCTATGAAGCAGCATCAGTAGATGGCGCATCTCGCATGCGGCAGCTATGGCACGTCACCCTGCCGGGTATGCGGGGGATTATCATCCTGCTTCTTATCCTGCGTCTCGGAGACTCACTGACTGTGGGATTCGAGCAGATCATCCTCCAACAGCAGGGCGTAGGCCTTGCCGTCAGTGAGGTTCTGGATACGTATGTCTATAACAATGGCATCGTCGGCGGGCAATGGGGCGTGGCCGCAGCGGTGGGGCTTGTCAAAGGCGTCGTGGGCGTCATTCTAGTTCTCGCTGCTAATAAGGTGGCGCACGGCTTCGGCGAAGCAGGGGTGTACAGGAAATGAGTCAGAACAGGAACTTATCCCGAACCCGAACAGCAGCTACCATGCGGGCCTTCATCACCCGCAGCGCAGGAGGACAGAAAGGAATCCGATCATCCCGGCTGAATAGCCCACCTCTGTGGTCCCGCGTCGTGAAGGGTGTACTCCTCGTCGCCATTTGCGCCGCCGTTATCCTGCCGTTTCTGGGCATCGTGTCAACAAGTATTGCACCTCGAGACCAAGTCATCAGTTCGGGCGGCTTCGTCTTGGTGCCGGAAAGCGTCTCGCTTGATGCCTACCAGTCCATCTTCGCCGGCGGCGTGGTATCGCGCGCCATGATGGTATCCATTGGCGTCACGCTCACGGGAACCATCATCTCATTGGTTGTGAGCACTCTCATGGCATACATGCTTGCCCAGCAAGGCGCCGTCGCTCAGAAACCCATCCTCATGCTCGTCCTAATTTCCTTGCTCTTCTCCCCAGGCCTTATTCCCAACTATTTGCTAGTGAAGGAACTCGGGCTGCTGAACAGCTTCTGGGCACTCATCCTGCCAACCGCCCTCTCAGCATTCAACGTCATCGTGCTCAGGGCCTTTTTCATGGCGATTCCTTCTGAGCTGATTGACTCTGCCCGCATAGACGGCGCCGGGCATATGGCGATCTTCACGCGCATTGTCCTTCCCCTATCGAAGGCCGTACTGGCGGTCATCGGCCTCTTCTATGCGGTGGGGTACTGGAACGCCTTTTTCAACGCAGTCCTATATCTGAACGACGCAACTAAATGGCCACTGCAACTGGTGCTCCGCACATACGTGATCAATAACGCTGAACTGGGAGCCTCTGAACTTGGGGCCGACATCCTCCCGCCGCAACCATCCATTCAAATGGCCATTCTGGTTGTGACTATCCTTCCCATCCTCTGCGTTTACCCCTTCCTGCAACGCCACTTCGCCAAGGGAGTACTAACCGGAGCAGTCAAGGGATAACTGATTCATACAGAACGCGCCGGCGCAATGAAGCTGTCGGTGACGCAACCGAAAGGAAACACGATGTCAACTCGCCCCATCTCACGTCGAGCCCTCTTGGGCGGTGGCCTAGCGACCGCCGGCCTGGTGTCGCTAGGACCAACTCTTGCCGGTTGTACTGCCGGTTCGACCCAACCAGTAACCGCAGCCAACTCGAAGGTGCCGCTACCTCGATATATCAGATATGAGGGAGTGACCGCTGACACGGTGGGGACCGATCTCGTTCCAGACTTCTTCACCAATTACCCAGGTAACCCCGTTCGAGAAATCACAGAAGCACCTGGAGATGGACAACCTATAACGGGTTCGGTACCTTCCTTCGCACCGATTCCACCGGGAGTAGACAGCAATGAGTACTGGCAGGCGCTCAACGAAAGGCTGGGAAGCCCCCTCGAGCATGCGATTGTGCCAGCTGCTGATTATCCAGCGCGTTTCGCGACGTCGGTAGCAGGAGGAACCCTCGGCGACTTCTTCAGTGTTGACGAAACACTTGCCAACCTGCCGGCTTTCATGGAATCGGAGTGCGCCGATCTCACCGAGTATCTCGCCGGCGATGCTATCTCCGAGTACCCGTTTCTGGCGAATATTCCGACAGATGCTTGGCGAGGGACGATCTTTAATGGGCGGATCAACGCTATTCCCATTGTGCGGGGCTCGGTTCTCACGCAGGTGCTCTTCACCCGGAACGACCTGTTCGAAGCCCGCGGCGTCGATCCGAACCCAGCGAGTATCGAAGAATTTGTGCAGGCATGCCGTGCGATGACCGACGCTCGCAACAACACCTGGGCGCTGTCTGCGGTTCCGATGATTGTGCTGCAGCAGATGCTCGGCGTGCCCAACGAATGGGTCGTCGACGGCGGCGCTTTCACGAGCTCCATCGAACTCGAGGAGTACAAGGAGGCGCTGGAGATCGGACGGCAGCTCATCGCAGATGAGTTAGTACACCCGGACAGCGTCGGAGCCGCAGCAGTTGACCTCAAGGACTGGTTCGCCGCCGAAGGTTCAGCCGCGATGATGCAGGATACTTACACCGCGATTCCTGGCTTTTACAGCCGCAATACATCCGTGGACAACTTCGAGGTTGGCTTCCCCGTCCTCAACGGCCCGGACGGCCAACCCGCAGGCGTATGGCGCGGTTACCCGATGATAGCGATGTCGGCATTGAAGAAGAACGAACCGGAAAGGATCCGCACACTCCTGAAGGTTGCAAACTACTTTGCAGCTCCGATTGGCACTGAGGAGAACTTGTTCATCTCCTATGGCAACGAGGGAACTCATTACACGCTTGAAGGTACAGACCCGATCCTTACGGACCAAGGACGGACTGAGAGGGTTCTACTACTAAATTACCTCGCGAGCCCGCCCTTGCCGCTCTACCAACCAAGTCTGACGGACGTGACCGCAGCCCAGCACCAACACATGCTCACCATCATGCCAAACAGCACCCTGACGCCCACCTGGGGACTCTACTCTCCCACGGAGAAGAGCGAGGGAGGCCGGTTGGAACGCTTGTTACAGGATGCCGCGAACTCGATTCTCCTCGGCAGGCAACCCCTCTCATCCTGGGACGACGCCGTAGCAAATTGGCGCTCCGATGGAGGGGATCAGATCAAGACTGAGTTTCAGCAGGCCTCTGAGGCACAGGAGTCTTGATTCGAACACTGACCTGATCGGCTTGCGGCGCGCCTTCTGAACAGGTCGCTGCAGCCGATTAGGTGGCCAACTGATCCACTTCAACGCACGTTTATACCGAGACCTGTCGAGAAACGCGCTGAGCTGGCGCACTCGGTCACCTACGGTGCAGTATTGTGTTCGGGAAATTCAGTTGAAGCTTTATCTGAACCTTCAGCGTTGCACAGGTTCAGTGCTATCAAGAAGGCAGAGGTCTGTGCGGGTGGGGGTTCCTTCCCAGTCGCCTGCAGCCATGCAAGCGTAAGCCCCTGCTTTGATCGCTGTGCTTAGCCGGTCCTCTGGGTCCTGGCCCTGCAGGTAGTCGGCGAGGTAGCCCGCGACGAAGGCATCGCCTGCGCCAACGGTATCAACGATGGGCACCTTGATGGCCGGCACGTCGTAGAGTGTCCCGTTGATGGATGCGAGACAGCCCGCGGAACCTTGCTTGATAATGACTTCTTGTGGACCTAGGTCGGCGAGTGTCCTGATGTTCTCTTCTGGCGTTGCGAGCCGGCCAGTGGCTATGTCCGCTTCGTTCTCCCCGGCGAATACGATGTCGGACCGGCTGATAATTTCTTGGTACACCGTTTTCGCTTCCTGATGAGTCCAAAGGGAAGAGCGGTAGTTCAGGTCGAAGACGATCTTTGTTCCTGCGGATTTGGCTCGTTCGATTGCGCTTGTGACGGTCTGTCGCGCGCTCTTGGACAATGCCGGTGTGATTCCGGTCAGATGGAGTATAGCTGCGTCTTCGATCCAGCTTGGGGGGAGATCGACGGGGGAGAGGCTGGCGCCGGCGCTTCCCGCGCGATAATACCAGATGCGCTGTGCGAGGGTTGTCCGGCGTTCCTTGATCATGAGCCCTGTCGACAAGTGTCGACGCCGATGAATAAGGGTTTGAATCCCTTCACCGAGCAGATGCCGCTCGACGAGGTCTCCTAAACTGTCCTCACCTACCACGCCGAGCCAGCGCACGGGGGCACCTAAGCGCTTCAGGGCGATGGCCACGTTTGATTCAGCGCCTCCGATAGTGACGTTGAGCGATGGTACCTGGCTCAGTGCGCCGACCGATGGCGAGGCGAACAGCGCCATCGTTTCACCGAAGGTAACAACACCGCCGATTGCTTTGTCGCCTTCGATACCGTTCATCCTTCCGTCCTCGCTGCGAGGAGTTTGGTGAGAGTGCAGATGCGTCGGCGCAGCGCACCCAAGTCGCCACCGGCCAGCGAATCGCCGAGAAGCGGCCCCCCAAGCTCACCAAGGACGCCCCGGCCGCTAGCCATGTGGGCACCTCTGCCAAAGAGATACCCCCGGAAGGAACGAACCGCATATCCGGGAACGGTCCGCGCAGTGCAGAGATGTAACCGGGTCCGACCGCTGCTGCGGGGAAGATTTTGATGGCAGTCGCCCCAGCGTTCCACGCTGCGAGAGCTTCCGTCGGTGTCAGAGCCCCAATGATGGTGGGAAGCGCCTGTTCGTGTCCCGCACCAATCACTTCCGGGACGTTGGCCGGTGTGACGAGAAAGTCGACATCCTTTTCATAACCTCTTGAATCTCATTGTCAGTCGTTATGGTGCCCACTCCTAGTAGAACGTCATGGCCAAACTCATGTCGAAGGGTGCTCCAGAGATCGAGCACGCCGGGCGTGGTGAGGGTCATCTCGATGCACGTCATTCCCCCGGCCACGAGTTCGGTGATGACGGGTAAACAGTCTGAGGCCCTGCGAGCACGTAGAACCGGCAGGATGGGTACCCGAAGAAGATCGTCGGGCATCGGGATTCGAGGATTCCTATTGACGGAATCGGAAGCTACATCGCTCAGTGCTGCCATCAACTCACCCGTAGGCCGTCGATCGCATCCCGGTTCCAGTCGATGCCTAGGCCTGCTTCGTTGGGTGCCAGAGCGATGCCATCGACGATGTCCAGTTCGGAATGAGTGACCGCGCGCAGTTGTGGAATGTGCTCGAGGTAAAGGGCGTTTGGAATCGAGCATGTGAGGGACGCATGAAGTTCCATGAGGAAGTGCGGGGCGACTTGCACATTGTGGGCTTCAGCAAGGTGTGCCGTCTTGAGCCAGGGGGTGATTCCTCCCACGCGTGCGACGTCGACTTGCAGGATTGAAGCCGCGCCAGCCTTGAGATATTGCCCGAACTGACCAAGGGAGTACATGCTTTCCCCGACGGCTACCGGGATACTCGTTGCGCTGGCTAATCGTTGATGTCCCGCGATATCGTCGGCGGGAAGCGGTTCCTCGAACCAAAATATATCCAAAGGTTCGAAGAGGTGAGCACGTCGTACCGCTTCGGCGGCTGTAAGAGACTGATTCGCGTCAACCATGATGTCGAGACCATCGCCGACTGCTTCACGAACAGCTTCGAGGCGGTCGCGATCTTCATGCCCTCGTGGTTTCCCCACTTTAATCTTCACTCCGCGCATGCCCATTGTTTGTGCTGTAAGGGCCGCTTCGACAAGCTCGTCGGTGCTGAGGTGAAGCCAGCCTCCTTCGGTGTCATAGAGCGGGATGCTGGGGTTCGCTCCTCCTGCCGCCACCCAGAGGGGACGGTTTGATGCTTTACAGCCTGCATCCCAGATTGCTGTGTCGATTGCGGCGATGGCCAACGCTGTGATCGGTCCAACCGTTGTCGCCTTCGTCGCGGAACAGAGCGCTGACCATACTGCCTCTGGACGGTGAGCGCTGAGACCTTTGACTCGCTCCAGGAGAACCGTTTGTAGCAGACTAAGGACCGCTTTCCCGCCGGTTCCGATGGTGTAGCTGTAACCTAACCCGGTAGTACCGTCCGCGAGAGTGAGTTCCACGAAGATCGTCTCCTGTTTCAGGAACGATTGCATGGCGTCGGTGCGGACGGTTTCGACGGGTATATCGCAGAGCCAGGCATGAGCTTGTACAACTACGCCCCCGCTTCCGGGCATTATGTCGTGAACCTTTGCTTGTCGTTCGATAGTCATTAGCGGCCTCCGAATCCACCGAGGGCTGCGCCCTTGACGAGTTGGCGTTGTAACACGCCGACGAGAATGAGAGAAGGAATTACGGCCAGCGTGGATGCCGCCATGACGAGATGCCACTGTGTACCGAACTCGCCGATGAACATGGACAGTCCCAGCGGAACGGTAGCTTTGTCCTCGTTGTTGATAATGATGAGCGGCCACAAATATGAGTTCCAGTAGCCGATGAATGAGAACACGGCGAGGACACTCAGTGGCGCGCCTAGCTGTGGAAGCAGCACCGACCACAGCGTGCGCAGACGAGAGGCTCCGTCGATACGTGCCGCTTCCTCGTACTCAATCGGGATAGTCAGGAAGAATTGTCTTAGCAGGAAGGTGCCGAAGGCGGTGAAGGCGAACGGGATGATGAGTGCCGTATATGTGTCTACCAGCCCTGCATTGCTCATCATGATGAATAGTGGCACTATCAACACTTCCTGAGGAAGCACGAGCGTAAGCACGTACAGCAGGAAGAGACGATCTCGGAAGCGGAAACGCAGCCGGGAGAACGCGTAAGCCGAGAAAATGGCGACCACCACGGAGAGCGCCGCTCCCGCAATTGAGGTCCAGAATCCGTTGAAGATGAATTGGCCAAACGGTACTAGCGTCCATGCCTCTACGAAATTCTCCCACCGTAGTTCCGAACCGATGACCGTTGGTGTGTCAGAGAAGACCTCATTGGCGGGTTTTAGCGCTGAAACGAACATCCAAAAAAATGGTATTGAGAAAATCAGTGCCACGATCGCCACTGCAGCAGTGTTTGCCCACGTTATCCATGCTGTCCTTCGCTGGGCCTTACGCAGCGCAGGGCGCGGGGTGACTGGAGTGCGGGTTGTGCTACTTGTCATAAGTCACCAGCTTCTTCTGGCCTGCGAATTGGATAGCGGTAACGACCATGACGACGACGAAGAGAACCCAGGCAAGAGCCGAAGCGTACCCCAAACGGTCGAAAACGAACCCGTTACGGTAGAGGTATAGAACAAGCGTGTTTGTCGACTCACCCGGCCCGCCTGCGGTGAGGAATTGCACCTGAACAAAGACCTGAAACGCACCGATCATGGTCATGGTTGTGGCAAAGAACAGGGACGGAGAGAGCATCGGAAGGATCATGTACCGCAGGCGCTGCAGAGCGTTCGCTCCATCTACCCGAGCAGCTTCGAGCATGTCCTTTGGAATACCGCCCAGACCGGCCGACAGAATGATCACGTTATAGCCGAACGATTGCCATACCGACATCACAATCACTGACCCGAGGGCAAACGAAGGGTCCGAAAGCCAGAACCTGCCTTCCAAACCCATGGATTCAAGCACCGCGTTAACAAGACCCTCGTCGGAAAGCATGAGCTGCCATACCAAGGCGTTAGCGACCATGGGGGTAATCACAGGAATGAAGAAAATCACTCGCCACAGACCTGCCAGTTTCATCCTGGTGTTGAGCCAAAGAGAGATGGCCAGGGCCAGAACCAGGTTGATCGCCGTGTAAACGAAGGCGAAGATCGCAGTATTCGTCATCGCGGTGTAGAACGTGGCATCCGCGAACATCCGCTCATAGTTGGCGAATCCCACAAACTCCGGCGCTCCGAAGAGCGGCCAGTCAAACAGGCTAATCACCAGCGCCCCGATCAGGGGCAGAACAATAAAGAGAAGGAAGCCCAGCAGGCCGGGGGCGAGGAAGGTGAGGGCCGCTAATCCATCACCTCGCCTTTTGCGGGGCGCATAGGCGCGGTTTCCTGGCGGCGTGCCGCCTGCGGCTTCCACTGAGTGCGTGGAAGCCGCAGGCTGAGAGCCGTCGTCGGTCCGTGTTGCGCTGACCGCCGTCGAAGTGTGCTCCATAATTACTCGCTCGCCGATCCTTGGATCGTCTCCGCAATCTCGGCCGCACTCTGTTCACCGCGGAACCCCTGCACGGCGTACTGGGTATATAGGGTCGACACCTGATTGAAGTTCGGCGTTGTTTCCTGAGCGGTGGAATTTTCAAGGAGAGCTTCGATGACTGCTGTAGCTTCGGCTGGCTTACCTTCGCTCCAGGCTGGAAGAGCCTCAATACGGGACGGGACAATGCCGCCGGCTGCCGCCTGCTGCTCCTGGACGCTTGTGGACGTCATGGCGATAATCGCCTCGAACGCGGCCTGCGGCTGATCACAATTAGCTGCGATACCGAACCCACTGCCGGCAATCATCGCGTGCGGATCCCCGGTTGTACTAGGGACAGTGGTCATGCCGAGCTCAAAGTCAGCACCGTCTGCGAATACGCCATAATTCCAAGGGCCTTCGATGAGCATCGCCCCCTCTCCTGACAAGAAAGCATTGTGGGTAGCGGTTGCGTCGTCCGAAGCCTCGGGAGCGTCGACAATACCGTGTACATGACCCAACTCGAAGAAGCTTTGCATCTGGTCGACAAAGTCCGGCTCAGCCATCGTCAATTGATTGTCTTCAACGGCTGTGACTTCATCGGCGATGCTCCAGGCGTTGAGTGAGTCGAACTTGTTATTGACAACCAAGCCCATCTGATTCTCAGTGGTGAGGGCCTTCGCGTCTGCAATAAATTGCTCACGGCTGTAGTTCGTCGTCGGCAGTTCCAGCCCCGCGGCGCGGAATGCGTCCGCGTTGTACCAAAGCACGAACGGTTCTGCATCGTACGGAATCGCGCGTAACGTGCCGTCAACGGTCATTCCGTTGATCATTGCTTCGTTGAAATCGGATACATCAAGTCCCTGCTCAGCGACGAGATCGTCCAGCGGCATCAGAAGTGACTCGAGCTCCTGGGTCCGTGCGGCCTGTGTAGTCAGAATGCACGGTGGGTTATCCCCCGATAGCCTTGTCTTGACCTTCGTCCAATAGTCAACGAAGCTCGGGCCCTCGATCGCAACTTCAAGGTCAGGCATCTCTGCCTGCGCCTGTGTTACGAAAGATTCCCACGTGTCACGGGCTGCACCCCCGGTCCATGTGTACATGGTGAGTGCTCCTGTTTCGGTTTCCGGCTCGGAGTCGCTTTCCGCCGTGCCGCCGCAGCCGGCCGTCGCAAAGAGTGCCCCTACTAGGGCTAGCGAGAGCGCGGCGCGCTTCGCGGTTTTCTTCTGAGTGTGCATCACGGGTGTATCTCCTTCGGCATCATCCTGTGAGCGTGTCCTGGATTTCAGAACAGTCCAGCCCGCCTCATGCGAGATCGTCGACCAGTCCGATATCCTATTTGAAAACGATACGATTTTGGTTGTGTGGTCGTCAATGCCTTAGAGGTAACGCTTGAGCAACTCCCATGTCGGAGTCGATGAGCTCGATCACCTCACGTAAAAGCTTTAATTCACATAGGATGTTTCCTGTAACAGTCTCTTCCTCGATAGAGTCGCGGGAGGTTAGAAAGGTGGCCGGTGTGTCTTTGAACCTTCGATCCGTCGGAACGGGTGTTGGCCTGCCGATTTCACGTCGACAGATGCTTGCAGACGACGTATATCAGCAGTTGAAATCGTTGATTATGGACGGGTCCATACCACCTGGACTTCGAATTAATATCGAGGATGTGTCCCGGCAGTTGGAGGTCTCACCAACCCCCGTACGGGAGGCTCTGGCTCGGTTGGAATCCGACGGGCTGGTCAACAAGTCTCCTTTGAAGGGCTATCGTACGACGGCGTTGCTGAACCGCACCGAAGTCAGCGAATTGTACGAACTTAGGCTGCTACTGGAACCGTCTGCCGCTGCGAATGCTGCCCGTAACCTCACGTCCGAATCGGCTGCAGCGCTGTCGACGGAGATTGCCAGCTGCTCAGTGGCTCCAGAAGGCCAGGAATACAGTTCATACCGCGAACTGTCTAACCATGATGAGCGGTTACATGATCTGATCCTCACCATCGCCGGTAACCGAACCATCCGGCAGGCGTTGGAAAGAACGCACTGTCACCTACACATCAACAGGCTCTCCTATGTTGGAACCTTTGGGCAGCACACTCTTTCAGAGCATCAATCGGTGGTCGACGCGCTGCTGAGGCGGGAGGCAGACGAAGCGGAACAAGCGATGCGTCAACACCTCACTAAGTCCCACAACAGAATACTGAGTTTTTTCGACTCAACTGCCTCAGCGAGCTAACTTAGGATGCCTTCGAGTAAGGCTGCGGTTTCGACCGGCTACGACTCATCACTGCATCCGACACGAGTACCAATGGACCGTGCCCTGGGTCGAGGCGGCTTGTCAGTGGGCCCATTGTCGCTGGGTGTCTCGCCGCTGGCGAACTTGGGCAGGGAAACAACAGCCGTGGCAGCCGAAGCCGTCCTGGATGCTGCTTGGGACAAGGGTGTGCGGTATTACGACGTTGCGCCGCACTATGGACTCGGCCTCGGCGAACACCGTTTGGGTGAAGGGTTGGCCGATCGCCCACGCGCTGATTATTTGGTATCGACGAAGGTCGGTAGGCTGCTGGTCGCTCAGGACAATCCGCAGGGCAAGTTGGACGATGAAGGGTTTGCTGTCCGGGCCGACTACCGCCGCAAGCTTGATTACAGCCGGGATGGTGTGCTGCGATCGGTAGAGGAAAGCCTTGAGCGCACCGGACTGGACTGCTTCGACATTGTCTTCGTGCATGACCCGGACGAGCACTACAGGGACGCGATGGAAGGGGCCTTTCCCGCCCTCGAGGAATTGCGCAGTGCTGGGCTGATCCGCTCGTACGGGGCCGGCATGAATCAGACGCGCATGCTAACGCATTTCATACTGCACACTGACCTCGATGTCGTCATGATTGCGGGCCGGTACACCTTGTTGGAACAAGGTGCGCTGGATGACCTTTTACCTGCTGCTCAGGCTAGATCCGTGTCCGTTGTGGCCGCTGCCGTCTACAAGTCTGGTCTGCTAGCTCGCAACCGACCCTCGTCCGACGCGACCTATAACTATGCCTCGACGCCCGCAGCGATTCTTGAACGCGTGACCCGGATAGCTCAAGTGTGTGAGCGATACTCTGTGTCACTACCGACCGCCGCAACGCAATTCCCACTAGGACATCCCACTGTATCAACGGTATGTGTCGGAGCCCGTACCCCGGAGCAGATTACGCAGAACGTGCAGGCTACTGGAGTCAAGATTCCTTCAGCCCTGTGGGCAGAGTTGAAAGGCGACGGGCTCCTCAGGGCGGACGCACCCGTTCCGGATGGCCAAGACGCCTCAAACTGAGGCGCCAGCCCGTTCCAGGAGAGCGCGCTCAATGCCGTAAAACTTCTGCGCCGTTCCGCCAAGGACGGCACGCCGCTCGGATTCGTCAAGTTCGTCAAAGAGGCTCGACAGCCCTTGCCATACCCGCTCGTAACCGCCCGCCAGCACCGAGATGGGCCAGTCACCTCCGTACATAAGTCGATCCGCTCCAAATAAATTCAGGGCGCGCTCGAAGTGTGGGCGAACAGTCTCAACGCTCCAATCACTCAAATCGCCGACGGTCGAGTAGAGCCCGGATACCTTCGCGTAGACATTGGGATGCACGGACGCACGTTCAATCAGCGTCCACCATGGCTCGCGGGTGTCGCCCCCTATCGGGGGGTGCGAGAGGTGATCGAGGACCAGCATTATGGAAGGGTGCCTCTCCACAAGCGTCGGCACGTGCTCCAAATGCCGAGGAAGAACGGACACCACATCCAATGTCAGCCCGGCTGCTTCAACCAGGCTCAAGCCCTCGTCGACCTCCGGCCGAAGCAGCCAATCAGGATCAGGCAAGTCGTGTATGAGATTGCGAACACCGATTACAAGCGGATCTCGCTGTAATTGCTCCAACCTGCGCTCAGCTCGATCGGGTCGGTCAAGCGGCACGTAAGCCACAACCCCAACCACTTCCGGATTATCACGTGCCACCTCAAGCATGTAGTCAGTGTCGCTATCGTTATCAGCTGCCTGCACCAACACCGTCGCCTGGAAACCTGCCGCACCAAGGGAGGGACGGATTTCGTCAAAAAGCATTGAGCGGTTGATCGCAGAAAACTGTTGCCTAAGCCAGGGATAAGAGGCGCGCTCAAGGTTCCAAACATGTAGATGAGCATCAATATTCACTCGGCAGCCCCTTTTGCATAGATCACTATACCCAATATCCTATAGTAACTAAATTGAACCACCGAGAGGGAAGCTAATCATGTTTGCAGCCACCTATGCAGGCCAGAAAACTATCAACATCGCGGAGCTGAAGGCTGAAGCACCTGGCCCGGGTATGGTTCAGATCGAAGTGGCATACACCGGGCTTTGCGGAACGGCGGATTCTGGGGGTCGTTGCAACACCCGGTGGTTAGCTGGTTATGAGTAGATCACGTAATTGCTCGGCTGGGGTGTTCCAGTTGAGTGTTTTGCGTGGTCTGGCGTTGA
>NZ_JBTNCT010000027.1:0-44397 GCF_054511355.1 Arthrobacter tecti | reverse complement strand
CGTCCCCGCAAACCGGTATCCGGTCACCAATTCCAGGACAACGGACTGCGGCCCGGCAATCAGCGCTCAACCCTGCGAGACGGTCAAACCACTACCGACACACGCACCTAGACGCCCGGTGGCGTTGCTCCGGCGGCTGCAGCTGCCCGTGCCGCGGCGGGAAGCGCACCAAGGATCCGCTCCATCGCGGCGTCGTCGTGCGCCGAGGAGAGGAACCAGGCTTCGAAGACCGACGGCGGCAGGTACACACCGGAGTCGAGCATGGAGTGGAAGAACGGGGCGTACCGGAAAGTCTCCTGCGCCTGCGCGTCGGCGTAATTGGTGACGCCGCGGGCAGAGGTTCCGAATGCGACGCTGAAGAGGTTGCCTGCACGCTGGATGGAGTGGTCGACGCCGGCGCGGTTCAGCTCCTCAGACAACGCACCGGAGAGTTCCAGCGATCGTGCATCGATGTGCCGGTAGACCTCATCCGTCGCATGGGTCAGCTGGGCGACTCCCGCAGCCATCGCCAGTGGGTTCCCGGAAAGGGTGCCGGCCTGGTAAACGGGTCCCAGCGGAGCGAGATAGTCCATAATCTCGGCGCGTCCACCGAGGGCAGCGGCCGGCAATCCGCCGCCGATGACCTTGCCGAACGTCAGCAGGTCCGGTGTCCAGCCTTCGTTTCGTCCGGTCAGCCCCCAATATCCGCCGGCTCCGACCCTGAACCCCGTCAGCACCTCGTCCACGATGAGCAGCGCACCATGTTCGGTGGTGATCCGCGACAGTGCGGCGTTGAATCCGGGGGCCGGCTCCACCACGCCCATGTTCGCCGGCGCTGCCTCGGTGATGACTGCGGCGATCGCCGGGCCGTGCTCCCGGAACGCGGCTTCGACGGCGTCGACGTCGTTATAGGGCAGGACCAGCGTCTCGGCGGCCGTCGCGTCCGTTACGCCGGCTGAGCCGGGCAGCGCGAGGGTAGCGACGCCCGAACCTGCGGCGGCGAGTAACCCATCGAGGTGCCCGTGATAACAGCCCGCGAACTTCACGATGAGGTTGCGCCCGGTGAACCCACGGGCGAGCCGCACGGCGGTCATCGTCGCTTCAGTACCGGTGGACACCATGCGGAGTCGTTCGACGGCGGAAACACGTTCCTGGACGAGTTGCGCGAGGTCCGCTTCGGCCGGCGTCGAAGCGCCGAAGGAGAGTCCGCGGTCCACTGCCTGGTGAACCGCTTCCAGCACGGCGGGGTGTGCGTGACCCAGCAGGGCCGGCCCCCAGGAGCAGACGAGGTCCACGTACTCACGTCCGTCCGCGTCCGTGACGTAGGGTCCCCGCGCCGAGACGAGGAAGCGGGGCGTCCCACCGACCGAGCCGAAGGCCCGCACCGGCGAATTGACGCCCCCGGGCATAAGCGCCTGTGCGCGTGTGAAAAGTTCCTCGGAGGTAGTCATTATTCGCTCTCTTTCAGCCAGAGCGCCAGTTCCGATGCCCAGTAGGTGAGAATCATCTGTGCCCCGGCGCGCTTGATACCGAGCACCGATTCCTCAATTGCACGGCGGCGGTCTATCCAGCCGTTCGCGGCGGCGGCCTCGATCATGGCGTACTCGCCGGAGATCTGGTAGGCCGCAACGGGCACAGGCGACATGGCGGCAACGTCTGCCACGATGTCGAGGTAGCTCATGGCCGGCTTCACCATGACCATGTCCGCGCCCTCCTCAAGATCCAGTTCGACCTCCAGCAGCGCCTCACGACGGTTCGCGGCGTCCATCTGGTAGGTCCGGCGGTCCCCGGTCAGTTGGGAATCCACTGCTTCCCGGAAGGGACCGTAAAACGCGGAGGCGTATTTGGCGGCATATGCGAGCACCGCGGTCTCCTGATGGCCGGCCGTGTCAAGGGCCTGGCGGATCACGGCGACCTGGCCGTCCATCATGCCTGAGGGCCCGAGTACGTGGGCGCCGGCATCCGCCTGCGCTACCGCCATCTGTCCGTAGAGTTCCAGCGTGGCATCGTTGTCCACCGTGCCATCGGCGGCAAGAACACCGCAGTGGCCGTGATCCGTGAATTCGTCCAGGCATACGTCGCTCATGACCACCAGGTCATCGCCGACTTCGGAGCGCACGTCCGCGATCGCCCGGTTGAGCACCCCGTTCGGGTCCAGCCCGGCGCTACCGGACGCATCGCGCTCGGCGGGGATGCCGAAGAGCATGATTCCGCCCACTCCGCGCCGGACGGCTTCCGCGGCGGCGCGCTTCAACGTTTCGGTGCTGTGCTGCACCACGCCCGGCATGGACGAAATGGCCACAGGTTCGGTCAAGCCTTCGCGCATGAACGCGGGCAGGATCAGGTCGCCAGCGCTGAGGCGGTGCTCGGCGGTAAGCCGCCGGATCGCCTTCGTCGAACGGAGCCTGCGCGGCCGGTGCTGGGGGAAGCTCATGGCATTACCCTTTCCTTGGTTGATTGCCGACGGCGGCACTTACCGCATCCGCGATACCGGCGGGCCCCGGCGTAGCGGCCACCGCGTCTATCCGCAGGCCGAGCGCCGCGGCGTCGTTCGCGGTGCGTTGGCCGATTGCGACTGTCACAAGCCCAACGGGCAATTCTCCCATGATGGCATGCAGGCGCTCAGCGGTGCTGGGAGAGGTCACGACGACGACGTCGATAGTCCCCGCCGCGATCTCACGAACAAGTTCTTCACCGGCCAGTTCGATTCGCGGTTTCCCGGACTCCCCTGGTGCCCCGGAATCCGGAACACGCCGATCCGCCGCGGCCGGATAGTCCACGGTTGCATACGCGGTCACGGCGTCAACGGTCCAGCCGCGCCGCTGCAGGCCGTCGCGCAGCGTGTCGGCGGCGAGGTCCGACTGCGGCAGCAGGGCCCGGGCCGGGTGCGCAGGCAGTGCCTCCAATAGGCCTGACGCTGATTGGTCCGCTGCCGGCACTACCGCTGCCAACACGCCTACATCCCGAAGGGCAGTGCGCGTCGCTGATCCGACGCAGGCAACCCGGACGCCACGAAGCATCTCGGACAGCTCGGGTCCGAGCACGAGTGCGCGCTGGTGAAGCACCCGGACGGTGGTCACGCTGGTCAGTACAACCCAGTCATACGTGGGCGCGGCCCGGAGGAAGCGATCCAACTCAGTGGTGTCCTCGGGGAACTCCCAGGCGATGAGCGGCACCAGGACAGTGTCCGCTCCCCTGCGTTCGAGTTCCTCCGCCATGGCTGCGCCGCGTTCCGCGGTGCGCAGCAGCGCCACCCGTACACCATTCAGTGCTCCCCTGCCGGTATCGGCGGTCATGGATCAGGCCGTGAGTCCGGCGATCTCCGCTGCGCCGGAATCGAGCAGCTCCTCCGCCAACAGGACACCGAGCGCCTCGGCGCCCTCGACGGTGACTTCCGGCGCTGTCCGGGTGCGCCGCAGCAGGCGGCTGCCGTCGGAGTTGCACACGACCGCTTCCAGGGTCAGCGAACCGTCGGTCATCGCCGCGTGCGCGCCGATGGGCGCGGTACAACCCGCTTCGAGCCGCCGGAGCACAGCCCGTTCGGCGGTCACGGCGAGGCGGGTGGGCAGGTGGTCATACTGTCGGAGTGCGTCCGCAAATGGTGAGGAACCGGCGTCGTCGGTCCTGCACTCGACGGCAAGCGCGCCCTGGCCCGGCGCCGGCAGCATAAGCACCGGATCCAGGAACTCCGTAATGACGTCCTGCCTGCCGAGGCGGGACAGGCCCGCTGCGGCCAGAACGACGGCGTCGAGGTCGCCTGGTCCGCCCTCGACAAGCCCTGCAACGCGACCAAGGCGCGTATCCACATTGCCGCGGATATCGATCACGGTGAGGTCTGGACGGGCTGCCCGGAGCTGAGCGGCGCGCCTGGGCGAACCCGTGCCTACGCTCGCTCCCTCAGGAAGTCCAGCGAGGGTCAGTCCATCACGGGCACACAGGGCGTCACGGATGTCGGCGCGCTCAGGGACGGCGGCCACGCTCAGGCCCTCCGCCTGGCCGGTCGGCAGGTCCTTCAGTGAGTGCACCGCGATATCACAGGTGTCATCGAGCAGCGCTTCGCGCAGGGCGGCGACGAATACACCGGTTCCGCCGATTTGGGACAGCGAGGCACGGTTGACATCCCCTGTGGTGCTGACCCGCACGAGCTCATAGCCGAATCCACCAAGAGCGGCCAGCGAGTCCGCCACGGTGGTGGTCTGGGTCAGTGCCAGCGCGCTGGCACGGGTTCCCACCCGGACGGGTTGGCTCATGCCTGTCCTGCTTCAGGAAGACCGACCGTCGAGTCCGCCCCCGCCACAGTGGGCTTCTCACCGCGCCGGTTTGCACAGCAATTGGGCCGGCAGACGTCGTACCAAGGTCCCAGATCGGTGGTCGCCGGACGATCAAGGATTGTGTTGTCCGCTGTGCGCTCGCTCACCAGGTCAATGAGGCCCGAGACGAACTCGGCATGGGTGCCCGGCGTGGGCACGCGCTCAGCCGTCAGACCGAGCTCAGCACAGGTCTGGAGGGCTTCAGTGTCAAGGTCCCAGACCACTTCCATGTGGTCGCTTACGAAACCGAGCGGCACAATGACCACTCCCTTGGCACCCGTGGCAGCGAGATCACCCAGTGCGTCGTTGATGTCCGGCTCAAGCCAAGGGATGTGAGGTGCACCGGAGCGGGACTGGTAGACCAGGGACCATTCGCAGTCCGCAGCTTCCGGCACACGGTCGAGTACCGCCTGCGCCGTCGCCAGGTGCTGCGCCACGTAGGCGCCCTCTTCCAGGGCGGGGCCGCCGTCGGCGTTTCGAGGGCCCGCAGCCTCGGCATCCCCGGTGGGAATCGAATGGGTAGCGAACATGATGTGGACCGGCGCATCCGACTCGCCGTCCGCCGCCAGCCGGGCACGCACCGATGCGAGACCGCTTGTCACGCCCTCAACGAAAGGCTCAACAAAGCCGGGATGGTCAAAGTACTGGCGGACCTTGTCCACCTCGAGCCGGCCGTCAAGGCCGGTTTCCACGAGCGCCATCCCCAAGTCCTCGCGGTACTGGCGGCAGCTGGAGTAACAGGAATAGGCACTCGTGGTGACGGCGAGGATGCGGCGGTGGCCGGCGTCGTACGCTTCCTTGAGCGTGTCGGCGATGAAGGGCTCCCAGTTCCGGTTGCCCCACAACACCGGCAGGTCAATTTCCCGGCGGGCGAGTTCGGCCTCCATGGCAGCCTTGAGCTCACGGTTCTGCCGGTTGATGGGACTGATACCGCCGAAGGCCCGGTAGTGCTGGGATACCTCTTCGAGGCGCTCGTCGGGGATGCCCCGGCCGCGGGTGACGTTGCGCAGGAAGGGGATGACGTCTTCCTGCCCTTCCGGCCCGCCGAAGGAGGCGAGGACGATGGCGTCGTACTTCTTGGGCGCCATACGGCCTTTTTCATCGACACCGTCGAGGGGATGGAAAGTGTGCGTGCTCATCGAAGCACCTCGGAAACCTCACGGGCGTCGATGCGTCGGCCCGTGTAGAACGGGATTTCCTCGCGGACGTGGCGGCGGGCCTCCGTCTCACGAAGGTGGCGCATAAGATCCACCAGGTCGACCAGCTCGGGGGCCTCCAGCGCGAGGATCCATTCCCAGTCGCCGAGTGCGAAGGACGACACCGTATTGGAAAGGACCTGCGGGTACTGGCGGCCCTTCATCCCGTGGTCGTACAGCATTTCGCGGCGTTCCTCGCTGGGCAGGATGTACCAGTCATAGGAACGAACGAACGGGTAGACACAGACCCAGATGCTCGGCTCGACACCGCGGGAGAAGGCCGGCGAGTGGCTCTTGGAGAACTCCGCATCGCGATGAACCCCCATGGCGGACCACACGATCTCGGCGCCCGCGAAGGTTGCCGTGCGGCGGAGGGTCCTCACGCCGGCCTGCAGGTCTTCGGCGCGGGACCCGTGCAACCAGACCATGATGTCGGCGTCCTCGCGCATGGCCGAGACGTCATAGAAGCCACGGACGGTAACCTGGGCGCCGTCGAGTTCAGTGACAGCGGCCTCCAGCGCCGCGCCGTCGTCCGGTGTTCCTGCGGAGCGCTTGAATACGGTCCAGAGGGTGAAGAACTGCGTCGTTGCGGCGTCTTCGCCGGAGGTGGGAGCCGATGTCGAATCGGTGCGGGAGGTTGTGTTGGTGGCGGCCGGGCCTGCAATCTCGCTCATGAATCCAGTCTGCTCCTGTCAACGGCTAATTCGAAAATTGATGGGTTCTACAGCCCGTAGAAGGTTATCAATCTCACACAGACCGGTGTTACTGCGCGGCCATCCGCCGTGCGAGGGCAGCGCCGCGCTTGCGCGCATCGTCAATCACCGCAACCAGCCCGGTGCCCGCCAGCCAGGCGCCTGTGACCTCCAGATCACGCTGCGTTGCCGTTACGGCCCGAATGCGGGCCACCCGGTCACGGTAGCCGAGCGTTGCATGCGGCAGCGCGTTGTTCCAGCGGACAACGTCCCAGTCGACGACGTCGGCCTCCCCCACCTCAACACCGAGCAGCACCGAGGCATCATGCAGTGCGGCCTGGAACAGCTCAGCATCAGTTTCCTGCGCCGTGTGGTCTTCGCCGGCCCTGCCGTAGGAGAGCCGCAACACATGGCTGCCCGGTCCGGTTAGCTCGGCGAGCCAGGGCCATTTCGCCGTGGCATGGGTAAGCGCCTTCGCACGTACACCGGGGCTGCCTGCTGCAACCAGGACGCCGGTTCCTCGTGGTTCGGCGTCAAGCTCAGGTACGTCGACAACCAGACTCACCAGCGCAACACCGGGCACCACCGCCGGCCGGTCGGCCTCAAGCTCCATAAGCGTGGGCGAAAGAAGATCGACGGCGGTGGGTCCGTCCGTCGCCACCACTACGGCGTCCGCGCTGAGGGTCTGTGTATCCGTCCTGACGGTCCAGCCGCCCGCGCCCCGGCTGAGCTCCAGCACCGGGGTGGAGGATGAAAGCTGCGCGCCGTCCCGCTCCAGCCTCCCGGCGAGCGCCGACGCAAGCTGCCCCATGCCGCCCTCAAGGCCGCCTACGGCCGAACCTGCGGGTGCTGCCTTCCGCATCGCACCGACGGCGGCGCCCAGTGAACCGTGTTTGCGCATGGCAGCACGCAGGCCCGGTACCGCGGCGTCGACGTCGAGGTCATCAGGATCTGCCGAAAGGACACCGCCCACAACGGGCGCGACAAGCCGGGTCAGCACTTCGGCCCCCATCCGCGCCCGAACCACCGCACCGAGGCTGAGCTGCTGCTCGTTCAGAAGGCCACCCAGCGGCAGTGCGCGGTCGAGTGCGGCGCGGACGCTGCCTGCACGGCCGATCAGCCGGGTCAGCCCAGGGTCGCGCACGTCCGCCGGGATGCCAAGCAGCCCGGTTTTGGGGAGCGGCATCGCGATGGGTTCGCCGCCGGGCGACGAGAGGTAGAGCCATGCGCCCGCGGGGTTGGGGCTGCGCAGGAGGGCGCCGAGACCGAGCTCACGTGCGAGGACAGGAACGGTGTCCGATCGCGTCGAGAAGGACTCGGCACCGACGTCGAGCGTGAGGCCCGCCACCTCATGGCTGCCCACGCTCCCGCCGAACGCCGGCGAGGACTCAAGAACACGAACCGCCAGTCCGGCTTGGGTGAGCTCGTGCGCGGCGCACAGGCCGGCGATGCCCCCGCCGATAACGACGACGGCGGGCGTCAGGTTGGCAGCGGGCTGGCGGCTCATCGTGCCGGCGGCACCGAGTGGATCAGTGTGACGACCTTCGTCAAGACCTCGGGGTCGGTGTCCGGCGGCACGCCGTGGCCGAGGTTGACCACGTGGCCGGGCGCTGATGCTCCGGCGTCGAGCACTGAAAGGACGTGCGCTTCCAGGACTTCCCACGGCGCCGACAGCAGGGCCGGATCGATATTGCCCTGCAACGCGACCGACCCTCCCAGCCGTCGGTTGGCCTCATCCAGCGGCAGCCGATAGTCGACGCCGACCACATCCACTCCGACATCGCGCATCGCAACGAGAAGTTCCGACGTGCCGGTACCAAAGTGCACCAGCGGCGCTCCCAATCCCCGTACGTGATCCAGGGCGCGGGTTGAGGCGGGCGCCACGTGCTCCACGTAGTCCGCGAGGCCCAGGGAGCCCGCCCAGGAGTCGAAAAGTTGCGCGGCACTGGCACCGGCCTCAAGCTGTGCCCGCAGGAAACGACCGGAGGCATCGGCCGCCCATTCAGTGAGATCACGCCAGGCCGCGGGATCAGCGTGCATCATGGTGCGCGGCCCGAGATGGTCCCTTGAAGGCTTTCCTTCAACCATGTAGGCGGCGAGCGTGAAGGGCGCGCCTGCGAACCCGATCAGGGGCGTGCTTCCGAGCTCAGCAACTGTCTTCGCGACAGCCTCGCGTATCGGTTCCAGCGCTTCGTCCGTGAGTTCAGGAAGCGCGGCGACGTCCGCAGCTGTCCGGATCGGCTTGCCGAGGACCGGCCCTACTCCTGGCACGATGTCGACGTCGACGCCTGCAAGCTTGAGTGGGATCACGATGTCCGAGAAGAAGATCGCTGCGTCAACGTCGTGCCGCCGGACCGGCTGCAGGGTGATCTCAGCAGCCATGTCCGGGTTGAGGCAGGCGTCGAGCATTGCGGTGCCCTCACGCAGTTCGCGGTACTCGGGCAGTGAGCGTCCTGCCTGCCGCATGAACCACACCGGCCGGCGGGAGGGGAGATTGCCGCGATACGACTCGACGAGCGGCGAGTTTGACGTGCGGCCGTCCAGGAGGGGGTGGAAAGGGCTGAGGGTCATACGTTGATTCTGCCGAAGTTCGCTGCGGTTGGATAACTGCGTCCACTCCTGGTGTCCGAAATCACTCGCCGCGCACCCTTTCGTTCCATCTCCGCGAGCCTGGAATTCCCCTGTGATCATGCGGGAAAGCAGAGAAATTGACGGCTTGGAAAGACCTTGGGACTAAGGCTTGCCTATTAGGGACACGGCCGCCATCTTGGCTATGCTGGAGGGGCTGTGAACTACTTCTCCCTGGTTGCCACCCACTCAGATATTGACTTGGAGACCGTTGCCCGCCTCAGCGTCGGGGCGTCCCAGGTCGCGTCGTCCGCGCTTCAAGACAGCGCGGCACTGTCGGGGGCCGTTGCGCTGGCTACGTGCAACCGCTTCGAAATCTATGGGGAAGCGACCTCTGAACAGGACGTCGAGGCCGCACGCTCCTCCATCATTACAGCGATCAGCGCGCAATCCGGCCTCCCCAAAACCACCGTTTCAGGTTCCTTCACCACCCTCACCGGCCAGGACGTTCCGCGCCACCTCTTCAGTGTCAGCTCCGGCCTCGATTCTGCGGTCGTCGGCGAGCGTGAAATTGCGGGACAGGTCCGCCGTGCCCTGATCGAGTCGCAGGGCTCCGGAACAGCCAGCGGAGGGCTTGTGCGCCTGTTCCAGGCTGCCTCACGGACCGCACGGGATGTAGGGGCCCAAACCGCGCTCGGCAGCAGGGGCCGGTCGATCGTCTCGGTGGCCCTCGACCTCGCAGCTGATCTTTCCAGCACGCCCAACCTGGATGACAAGTCGGTTGTGGTCTTCGGCACCGGCGCCTATGCCGGTGCCACCATGGCCCTGCTTCGGGAGCGCGGCTGCACGGACATCGCTGTCTTCTCCCCATCCGGCCGCGCCGAAAGCTTCGTTGCCAGCCGCGGCGGAACAGCCCTGACGGACGAGACCCTACGGGCGGCGCTCCGGGAAGCCGACGTCGTCATCGGTTGCAGTGGCAGCGAACGCAGGGTGGAAGCCTCTGATATCCGTGAACTTCGTGCGGGCGTGTCGCGTACCCTGGTCATCGTGGACCTCGCACTGAGCCACGACTTCGATCCTGCCGTGGACACCGTGGAGAACGTCGAACTCATCACCCTTGAGTCCGTTCGCCTCGCTGCCCCCGAAGAGCAGGCCGAGTCCCTGCGCCAGGCCGGTGTTCTGGTATCCAGGGCCGCCAACGCATTCCAGGAGCAGGTTACGGCGCGCTCGGTTGACGCCGCGATCGTGGCGCTGCGCAAGCACACGCAACAGGTGCTCGACGCCGAGATGACACGCGTCCGCGCGCAGCATGGCTGTACAGCGGCGGCAGAGGAAGTCGAATTCGCGCTGCGGCGTATGGTGCGCCAGCTTCTGCACGTCCCCACCGTGAGGGCACGCGAACTGGCCGCTGAGGGCCGCCAGGATGAATACACGGCAGCCCTTGAGGCCCTGTACGGGATCGAGCCCGAGGAACCAGTTACGGATGCGGCTCAGCAGGCCTGCCCGGTTCACCGCAACGGGGAAGCACGGGCCGACTCCGCCTGAGCATGCAGTACTGAACTGCCGATATTATGGCCGCTCAGTGCCGGTCCTTCTAGTACACCGGTTTTTCCGGCTCCACCTCGCGCACCCACTGCAGAATGCCGCCGTCAACGTTATAGACCTTCCGCGCCCCGCGTTCACGCAGGTGACGCACCACATTGGCCGACCGGGTTCCGGCTTTGCAATGGACGTACACTTCCCGGTCCTGATCAATCTCGGTGTCTCCGGTCAGGATCCGGTTCTGTGGAATCAGGGTGGCTCCGTCTATGCGGACGATGTCGTACTCCCCCGGTTCGCGGACATCGATCAGGTCAAACTCGCGGCTTCCCGCCTCCCGCTGCTGAAGCAGTTCCTCAAGTTGGGCAACCGTGACGGATGGAACGCCGTTGTCGGCCCCGCTTGCCGCCGGAGTCAGTCCGCAGAAGGCTTCATAGTCCGCTAGTTCGGTGATTGCTGCAGCATCGGGATCGCGGCGCACCTTCAACTCGCGCCAAGTCATGTCCAACGCGTTGAAGACCAGCACCCGTCCCAGCAGGGTGGTGCCGATTCCGGTGATGAGCTTGATCGTCTCGTTGACCATGACCGAGCCGATCTGCGCGCAGAGCACACCCAACACACCGCCTTCGGCGCAGGAGGGCACCGCTCCGGGCGGCGGCGCTTCCGGGTAGAGATCCCGATAGCTCGGGCCGCCAACCGACGGTTCAGGCCAGAAAACGCTCACCTGTCCGTCGAAACGCAGGATTGAGCCCCACACATAAGGCTTGCCGAGGATCTCGGCGGCGTCGCTCACAAGGTACCGGGTTGCGAAGTTGTCCGTGCCGTCAAGAATGACGTCGTAGCCTCGGAAGATATCCAATGCGTTGCCCGAGTCCAGCCGAACCTCATGCCGAATCACCGATACGTGCGGGTTGAGCTCGAAGATGCTCTGCTCCGCGGAAAGCGCCTTGGCCTTCCCGACGTCGCCCATTCCATGGATCACCTGCCGCTGCAGGTTGGATACGTCCACGGCGTCGTCGTCCACGATCCCGAGAGTGCCCACACCGGCTGCCGCCAGGTACAGCAGCGCGGGCGAGCCGAGGCCACCCGCTCCAATGACCAGCACGCGCGCGTTCTTCAGGCGCTTCTGCGCCTCAATTCCGAATTCGGGAAGAATGAGGTGGCGGGAGTACCGCTCGGTTTCTTCACGGGTGAGTTCGCCGGCAGGTTCAACCAGCGGGCCCGGGGCGCCGTTCAAAGAGCTCATGGTTCAATGTATGCCCTGTCCGCCGCAGTCGCGCAACCTTGCGCCGGCACCTGCCGGGCCGGGCACGCGCGGGTTGCCGGATGCCTGCCGGCGGGACTGGGTACTTGTCACGCGCGGGTAGACTGGAACGCACCGCCGCTTCCGCGCGACGGACCCGAGTCAGACAACCGAAAGCCCTGGACACGTGAGCTCAGAAGCACCGGCGAGCGGCAAAGCCATGCGGCTGCCGCGGGATGAGCGACGACGCCAACTGCTGCGCGCCGCCCACGAGGTGTTTGTCTCGAACGGCTATCACGGCGCAGCCATGGACGAAATCGCGGAGGTGGCGCGGGTCAGCAAGCCCGTGTTGTACCAACACTTCCCCGGCAAGCGGGAGTTGTACCTGGCCCTGCTGGAGAGCCACCTGGCCTCGTTGACCGAGTTGCTGGTGGATGCCCTGCAGTCAACCACTGATAACAAGCAGCGTGTGCACGCGACCATGCGCGCCTATTTCCAGTTCATTGCCCAGGACAGCCAGGCACACCGCATCGTCTTCGAGTCAGATCTCAATAATGATCCGGATGTGAGCCGCCGGCTTGAGGAATTCAACGCCCGTTTCGCCGATGCGATCGCTGGAGTCATTTCAGGTGATACCCGCCTTTCGCATCTGGAAGCAACGCTTCTGGGCCGGGCAATGGCAGGCATGGCACAGGTGAGCGCCCGGTACTGGCTTGAAACGGACGGCAGCCTGGACATCGATACCGCGAGCGAGCTCATCTATCGTTTAGCTTGGCGCGGAATCAGTCGGTTCCCCAAGGAGATGTGAGTTAGATTTCCCTTGGGTACGGCCGTGCAAGGAAGCGCTCCTGACGGCCGCAAACCAGGGTGCTTAGAACTATTCATCTCGTCAATTAGGAAGGCCCAGCTGTGGAAATCAAGATCGGCGTCCAGAACGTCAACCGTGAGATCGTCCTGGAATCGAACCAGACGGCGGACGAAGTCGCGGAAGTTGTGTCCAAGGCTATGAACGGCGGCGCTGAGCTTCGCCTGACCGATGCCAAGGGTCGACAGGTCATTGTGCCCTCAGGTGTCCTCGGGTACGTGGAAATCGGGGAGCCCGAATCCCGCCGCATCGGGTTCGGCGCTCTCTAAGGGACGCCCCAGGGTTGGCCGTCATGGTTTCGCTGATTGTCGTTACGGGCGCCGCCATCACACTGGGATTCGGCGTCTGGTTCGCTGATCGGAGGCATCACCGGTACGGGCTGCTCCTCTTGCCGGGCGTGTGCCTGGGATCGGCGCTGCTGATGTGGATCATCCTGCAGTTCGCTGGCCTTGGCTACCATCCGGAACTGTTCTGGCTGTCCTGGTTAATCCCGCTGGTGGTTGCACCCGCCCTGACGGCGGTGGCGGCCTGGTGGTTTGGCCGGCACCGTGAGAAAGCCGATGCCGACGCGATGACCGCGATCCTGAAACAGCGCTGACGCAGGCCTCCTAAAGGTCCGCACGATCAGCGAAGGGGGATGACGCAAGTGCATGCTCACGCCTGGGGATACGCCCTGCCCCCGCAGCCAGGCGCCCTGCAATGACGGCATGCCGGAAGGCAGCGGCCATCGCCACCGGGTCCTGGGCGCGGGTAACGGCGGTTGCCAGCAGAACGGCGTCACAGCCGAGTTCCATGGCGAGGGCGGCATCCGAGGCAGTCCCGATGCCGGCGTCGAGCACCACCGGCACGGACGCCCGGGACACGATGAGTTCGATGTTGTGGGGGTTGAGTATTCCCAGCCCCGTTCCGATGGGAGCACCCAACGGCATAACGACGGCGGCGCCAAGCTGTTCCAGCCGCAGGGCGAGTACCGGGTCGTCGTTCGTGTAGACAAAGACCGTGAAGCCGCTGGCCACCAGCGATTCCGTGGCCTCGACCAGTTCTACCGCATCGGGCAGAAGCGTCTGCTCATCGGCAATTACTTCCAGCTTTACCCAGTTCGTCTCCAACGCTTCCCGTGCCAATTCGGCCGTGAGAACAGCCTCGCGGGCTGTGAAGCAGCCGGCTGTGTTCGGCAGGATCCGCATGCCGCGCTCGCTGAGCAACTGGAACAGCGAGGCGCCGGCTTGCGGACTGTACCGGCGCATTGCCACCGTGGTGAGTTCCGTTCCGGAGGCGGCCAGCGCTTCGGCGAGTCCCTCGATGCTGGGTGCTCCGCCGGTCCCCATGATCAACCGCGAACCAAGTGGCACACCGTCAATTACCAGTGCATCGGTTGTGGGTTCTGTCTGGATCGATTGCATGTCATCCTCCCTGTACTGCGGTGACGAGTTCAATGTCGTCGCCTTCGGTAAGCTCTCGTCGGCCCCACTGGCTGCGCGGAACCACTGTGGCGTTCACTGCCACTGCCAGCCCCAGCCTCGCGCCGTCGATCGGCTGGCCGTTCGGGGCGAGCTTCCTGCCGGTGACGTTCGAGACGAGCGCCAGCAGGTCTGCGTCCGAGGTCTCGGAAGCCTTCCCGTTGAGTGTGATGTTCATGGTTGTCCTTTCCCGAACCGATCCGGTCGGTAACGTTCGATACCCGGCGGCGCTGGTTTGCCCTCCAGCAGGTCCACACAAACAGCCGCAGCCACCGGAGTCAGCAGAACTCCGTGACGGAAGAACCCGGTAGCAATGAGGAGCCCGCGCACTCCGGGCACCCCGCCAAGCAGTGGTGCGTTATCCGGCGTGCCCGGCCTGGCGCGGCACAGGATCTCCTCGAGTTCCAGTTCTGCCACCGCCGGTACCAGCTGCTGGGCATCACGCAGCAACTGGTACACGCCTCCGGCCGACACTGCGTTGCTGCCGTCCTCGCGCATCGTTGCCCCGAGAACCACCGTTCCGTCGGCGCGCGGCACCAGGTAGACGGCGTGCCCTCGGACCAGTCCCCTAACGGTGTGGGTGAGCAGGGGTTGGAGGGACGCCGGTACACGCAGCCTCAAAATGTCGCCGTACACCGGGCGCATGGGCAGCTGAACGGGCAGGTTCACAAGTTCAGCGGCAGCCAGCCCGTTCGCAACGATGGTGTGGCGCGCCGCAACTGTGCCGCCGTCGTGCAGTTTCACCCCGGTTACCCGATCGCCTTCGCGCTCCAGTGCGCTGGCGGTCGCCGCAAGAATGGTTCCGCGCGCTGAGACAGCCGCGTGCAGGGACGCTGCGAGCATGCGGGGATCCACCTGGTGATCGTTCCCGGCGCGGAATGCTCCGGTTGCCGCGGGCCCGACCATCGGCTCGCTACGGCGCGCCTCACGCACCGAGATCCGCTCGACATCCAACCCGTGCGCGGACTGCACGGTCCGCAGGTCCGCGAGCGCCTGACGATCGGCGCCATCCACGGCGAGCACCAGCGTGCCGGTATTGCGGTAGCCGGGGTCAATCCCGGTCCAGGTGAGTGAAGTAATGAACTCCGGATACCTGCGGGCGGAATCCATGGTGAGTTCGAGGAGGTGTTCCTCGCGATAGTGCAGTTCGCTGGCGGGTGCGATCATCCCTGCTGCGGCGTGCGTGGCACCGGTTGCCGGAGCCGGATCGATCAGGGTCACCGAGTGCCCCCTGCGAACCGCTTCCCAGGCGATGCCGAGTCCCACGATTCCACCGCCGACGACGGCGACATCCACTGAAGCTTCCACGAAAAGGCCCTTCCCTACGCCGGCATGACCCGGATCAGGTTCGTTGTTCTCACAACGCGGTCGGCGCCGGACGCCCTCTCAGCCAGTGTGCCCGGGTGCGGACACCGCGGCTCCCGCAGTACCCCTTTATTGTAGGTGGTATGCAACTGAGAACCTCCCGGCTTTACCTGTGCACGGATTCCCGCGGAAGACAGCAGGATTTCGGCGACTTCGTGAATGCCGCGTTTGCCGGCGGTGTTGACATCATCCAGCTACGGGACAAGACCATCGAGGCAGCACAGGAACTTGAGCTCCTTGAGATTCTCCGCGCGGCGGCGGTCTCGCACGGGAAGCTGTGGGGTGTCAATGACAGGGCGGACATCGCCGCCCTCAGCGGCGCGCCTGTCCTTCACATCGGTCAGCGGGACCTGCCTCCTGCCCTTGCCCAGCCGTTCCTGCACGACGGCGGTGTGCTGGGGCTTTCAACGCACTCACCGGAGCAGGTCCAGGCCGCGGCGTCGAACAAAGAAGTGGATTACTTCTGCACCGGGCCAGTCTGGGCAACGCCCACCAAACCCGGGCGGGCCGCCGTCGGCCTGGACCTGGTCCGTTCTGCCGCCAGGCTCGAGGTGTCCCTTACCGAGCAGGGCCGGGAGCTGAAGCCGTGGTTTGCGATCGGCGGGATTGACCTGGGCAATGTCGGCGAGGTGGTCGAAGCCGGGGCTGGGCGCGTCGTCGTCGTTCGCGCGATCACCGAAGCTGATGACCCAGCGGAGGCAGCGGCACGGATCAGGGCTGAACTCCCCGAGTAAGTACTCTCGTGTTGCGGATCAGGCGGTCAGGCCGAGCGCGCTCATCCGGCGCGAGTGGTTGCGTGTCAGTTGGGCGAACAATTGGACGGTCTCGCGTTCCTGGTCTTCAGCCGTTCCGTGAAAGAGCAGTCCGCCGAGGAATTGCCGCTCGATTCCGACGCGCTGGGCCTGTGTCAGTGCCTCGCCCACGAGGCGACGCCCCCACAGAGCCAGCCTCGAGGCAAGCCGCGGATCGTCGGCCAGCGCGTCCTTCAACCGTGACTGCAGCAGTCCACCCTGCTCCGTGATCGATTGGATTCGGCTGATGAGTTCGCGGGTAGCATCATCCAGGCGGCCGGCGAGCGCCGTGTAGAAGTCACCCGAGATTGCGTCGATGACGTAGGCCTTCATCAGGGACTCGTACCAGTCGGCCGGACGGGTGCGCTCGTGGAAGGAATCGATCGACCCCTGGAAGGGACGCATCGCTTCCTCCACATCAACGCCGAGTCCAGCCAGATGCGCACTGACCATATCGAAGTGCTCGAATTCCGTGACGGCGAGGCGTCCCAGCGCCGCCCTGTCACGCAGCGTTGGGGAGAACCGTGCATCCGAGGACAGCCGCTCGAAGGCAGAGAGTTCTCCGTAGGCCATGACGCCGAAAAGGTCGACGACGAACCTGTTCAGGGTGTCCTCGTCCGGGGATGTTATTCCCGTGGTGCGTGCGGATGGTCCCGCCGTCGGGGTCTGCGAGTCCAAAGCTGCCATGCGCTTAAGGGTACCCGTGCTGCGTGAACCCGTCCGAGCCGGTGCGCTGACTGAAAATTGGTGCAGGTTCCGTGGAACGTGGCGCAGACGGCGCGTCCGCACGTGTAGATGACGTGTGTATTAGGGTTTGATTTGTGCCGTATTCGCATCTGGATCTGAGCAGCCGGGATTCCCAATCCCAGCTCACCGCTGCGCTCGAGGGCCTCCGGGAGGAACTGGAGCTGGACGCCGAATTTCCGCCGGAGGTACGCCGGGAAGCACAGCGGGCCGTGGAGCAGCAGGTGCTGCCCGAGCGGGATCTGACCGCTTTGGGCTTCATCACCGTGGACCCGCCGGGTTCCACCGACCTGGACCAGGCTTTCCACCTCGAACGGCAGGCGGCGGGCTACCGCGTGTGGTACGCGATCGCGGATGTGCCCTCCTTCGTTGCACCGGGAGGCGCCATTGACGTCGAAGCACGACGCCGGGGCCAGACGATGTACGCGCCCGACGGCCGAATCTCCCTCCATCCGGAAGTCATTGCGGAGGATGCCGCCAGCCTGCTTCCCGGCCGCAACCGTTCGGCGTACGTCTGGGAATTCGTCCTCGATGCCGCCGCCCGCGTGGAGTCCGTCGTCGTCGAACGCGCTGTGATCCGCAGCCGCGCGCAGCTGACCTATGAGCAGGTGCAGGAGGACATCGATTCAGGCGGAGCTGCCGAGAACCTCACGCTTCTCAAGGAGATCGGAACCCTGCGGATCGGGCTGGAAAAGGAACGTGGAGGAGCAAGCCTCAACCTTCCTGAACAGGAGATCGCGCACGACGGCGAGAGGTACTTCATCCTCGCTCGTCCCCCGTTGCCTGCGGAGGACTGGAATGCCCAGCTCTCCCTGATGACCGGGATGGCGGCTGCGGACATCATGCTCAAGGGCGGTGTGGGAATCCTGCGCACCATGCCCGCACCGGATGAGACCTCGCTCGCCCGCTTCCGGCACCAGGCACGTGCGCTGGGACGGGCCTGGCCGCATGATCTCCCCTACGGCGAGTTCCTGCGCAGCCTGGACACCACCGACCCGCGGCAGCTTTCCCTGATGCACGCGGCGGCTTCGCTGTTCCGGGGCGCTGGTTACACCGCGTTCGACGGCGAACTCCCGGAAGCTGTGGAGCAGGCGGCCATCGCGGCCCCCTACGCCCACACCACCGCTCCCCTGCGGCGGCTGGTTGACCGGTTTGTCCTCATCACGTGTGAGGCGCTGTGCGCCGGACGGGATGTGCCCTCCTGGGTGCGGGAAGCGCTTCCTGAACTGAACTCGCTGATGTCTTCGTCGAATCAGTTGGCGTCGCGGTTGGAGAGCGGCGCGATTGCCGCGGTTGAGGCCGCACTGCTCAGCAATTGCGTAGGTGAGGAGTTTCCCGCCGTCGTGATCACGGGGTCCAAACCGTCCAACGGTAAAAACGGAAACAACAACGGGAACGGGGTGCCGCATGGAGTCATCCAGATTGCCGAGCCCGCGGTCGAAGGACGCTGCGACGGCGTGATGACGGCCGGTGAGGAAGTCCTGGTTCGACTGGTAGCTGCGGACATCGGCCGGCGGGAGGTCCGCTTTGAGCTGGCCGAAGGCGCGGCTCAGGCGGCGCCGGCGTCGGAAAGCAAGCGGGCAGCAGGGTAGACTTGACTGCGTAGTAATGGATGCCCGGTCGTTTCAGTAATAATTCTTGCTTGCACTCCCGGTCCGTCGCAGTTCCAGGAACTTTGGTTCCCAGCATGCGGCTTACCGGCGCAAACCGACCCGCAATACCTACGCGATCTTGAGTTTCCCAGCTCGAAGCGGACCGATCCGCTTCCGGGCCGCAGTTGATAGCCCGCGATCGGCTTCCACTGGACGCCCTGTTCCACCCTGCTCCGGTGGGCCCTGACCGGCCCGGCGTTGAGCCCGGCGGCAGCAGTGCCTAATTGAACGGTAGTAAGAGTGACCACAGACAATCATCACCTCCATGCGGACAACAGCGACGACGAAATTTTCGTCGAGGAAACGCTGGTCAGCACCGAAGAACCCCACCACGAAGCGGCCGAAACGTTCGCGGACTTCAAGGTCCGCGCCGATATCGTCGAGTCCCTTGCCGACGCCGGCATTGTGCACCCCTTCCCCATCCAGGCGATGACGCTGTCGATCGCCCTCGACGGGCACGACATCATCGGCCAGGCGAAGACCGGAACCGGCAAGACCCTGGGATTCGGTGTCCCCGCACTTCAGCGCGTCGTCGGCCCGTCCGACGAAGGCTATGACCGCCTCCCCGCTCCGGGCGCCCCGCAGGCACTCGTGGTGGTTCCAACCCGCGAATTGGCCGTGCAGGTCGCGGATGACCTGACGAAGGCCGCGAAGAAGCGCAACGCCCGCATCGTGACCATCTACGGCGGCCGCGCCTACGAGCCGCAGGTCGAGGCCTTGAAGAGGGGCACTGAGATTGTTGTCGGCACGCCTGGGCGCTTGATCGACCTGTACCGCCAAAAGATTCTTTCCCTGAAGAACGTCCGCATCGTTGTGCTGGACGAGGCCGACGAGATGCTGGACCTCGGGTTCCTGCCGGACGTCGAAACGCTCATGGCGGCTACTCCCTCGGTACGCCAGACGCTCCTTTTCTCAGCCACGATGCCCGGCCCGGTGGTCGCCATGGCCCGCCGTTACATGTCCCACCCCACGCACATCCGCGCTGCGGACCCGGAGGACGACGGCGCCACCAAGAAGGACATCCGCCAGGTCATCTACCGCGCGCACAACCTGGACAAGGACGAAGTGGTCGCACGGATCCTGCAGGCTCGGGGCCGCGGCCGGACCATCATCTTCACCAAGACCAAGCGGACCGCCGCGAAGCTGTCGGAGGAACTCGTTGACCGCGGGTTCGCCGCCGGCGCGATCCACGGCGACCTCGGACAGGGTGCGCGTGAGCAGGCGCTGCGTGCGTTCCGTGGCGACAAGATCGACGTGCTGGTGGCTACGGAGGTGGCCGCGCGCGGCATCGACGTCGAGGACATCACCCACGTCATCAACTTCCAGTGCCCCGAGGATGAGAAAGCGTACCTTCACCGGGTGGGCCGCACCGGCCGTGCCGGCAAGAAGGGCACCGCCATCACGTTCGTGGACTGGGACGACGTGCCGAGATGGGGCCTGATCAACAAGGCGTTGGGCCTGGATCAGGCAGAGCCGGTGGAAACCTACTCGTCGTCCCCGCACCTGTACACCGACCTCGACATTCCCGAAGGAACCAAGGGCAGGCTTCCCCGCAGCCAGCGCACGCTCGCCGGCATCAATGCGGAGAAGATCGAGGATCTCGGCGAGACAGGCAAGAAGAACCGTTCGGCTTCAGCAGGCTCCGGGTCCGGTGGACGCGGAGGCCGCAGCCGGCAGGGCGGCTCCGGGGAGAATGGCGGCAGCCGTCGTCGTTCGGGTGGACCCGGGACAAACGGCGAGGAACGCACGGAAGATGTTGCTTCCAAGCGGACGGATCGTCCGAAGCGGAACCGGAGCCGCACCCGCCGTCGTAACGGCGAGGTAGTTCCCAAGTCCGCTCCCGAGGCCTAAAGCCCCGTGGAGGACGGAATGGCCCCTCCGGCCTGGCGGCCGGACGGGCCAAACCTCGTTGTACAGGCGGATAACGCCGAGTACCTTCCCGGTTTGCCGGACGGTGCATTCACGATGATCTATGTGGATCCGCCGTTCAACACTGGCCGATCGCAGCGCAGGCAGCAGACTTCCATGGTGCGCAGTGCGCCCGGCGCCGGAGACCGCGTCGGGTTCAAAGGGCACAGCTATTCGACCGTCAAGGGGATTCTGGCCAGCTATGACGACGCCTTCGAGGACTACTGGGAGTTCCTCGCGCCGCGCCTAGCCGAGGCGTGGCGGCTCCTGGCCGATGACGGCACGCTCTACGTGCACCTGGACTACCGGGAAGTGCACTACGCGAAGGTCATGCTTGACGCGCTGTTCGGGCGGGATTGCTTCCTCAACGAGATCATCTGGGCCTATGACTACGGTGCTCGTGCGCGTCGCAAGTGGCCGGCCAAACACGACAACATCCTCGTGTACGTGAAGAATCCTGATCGCTACTACTTCAACAACGCGGACGTCGACAGGGAGCCGTACATGGCGCCCGGCCTGGTCACCCCGGAGAAGGCTGCCCTGGGCAAGCTGCCAACGGATGTCTGGTGGCACACCATCGTCTCCCCCACCGGGCGGGAGAAGACGGGCTACCCCACCCAGAAACCTGAGGGCCTGATCCGGCGGGCGGTCACGGCCAGCAGCAGGCCCGGGGATTGGGTGCTTGATTTCTTCGCCGGCTCCGGAACGCTGGGTGCGGTGGCCGGGAAAATTGGACGGCGGTTCGTGTGCATTGACAGCAACCGCCAGGCTATTGATGTGATGGAGAACCGGCTTGCCCCCTGGTGCGGGGCCGCTCAACCAGCGGACGAGGAACCAGCGGCTACCGGATGACGCGGTTGCCGGTCGCGAGTTCCTCCATGCGCGACAGGACCTCGGGCCGTGTAAGGTTCTCGCCCAACCGGTTGGGTTTCCCCGTGCCGTGATAGTCACTCGATCCGGTGACCAGCAGGTCGTGCTGCGCGGCGATCGCGCGAAGCTCGCCCCTGCGCTCTTCGGGGTTGTCCCGGTGCTCGATCTCCAGCCCCAGGAGTCCTGCGCCGATCATCTCCTCCGTGACGCCGCGGTCCACGATACGGCCGCGTGAGGAGGCAACGGGGTGAGCGAATACGGGGATCCCGCCCGCAGCGCGGACAAGTGCGACGGCGTCCGCCGGGTGCGGTGCGTAGTGGCTCACCCAGTAGGGCGACCGGGCGCTGAGGATGTGCGCGAAGGCCTCGCTCCGCGTGGCAACAACCTTGAGCGCCACCAGCGTGTCGGCAATGTGCGGCCGGCCGATCGTCGCGCCGACAGCGACGTGCTCTAGCACGTGCGCCCAGGAGATCGGGTAGTCCACAGCGAGTTTCTCCACCATCCGTTCGGCCCGGGTCAGGCGGGCGTCCCTGGAGCGTTCCACTTCCGCGAGGAGCACCGGATGGGCGGGGTCATGGAGGTAGGACAACACATGGACGCTGATGCCGGTGTCCGTCCGGCAGGACACCTCCATTCCGGGCACGAGCGCCAACCCCAGTTCCGTGCTTGCGCGGCCCGCTTCCTCCCAGCCGGCCGTCGAGTCATGGTCCGTAAGCGCAACCACGTCAAGTCCCGCGGCAGCGGCCGCGCGGACCACGTCCGGCGGGCTTTCGGTGCCGTCGGACACCGTCGAGTGGGTGTGCAGGTCGATTCTCACCAAACAACTGTACGTCGGACAACTCCTAAGTCACTGTCCGGAACGCACGAGCTCAGCGTAGAACGAGTTGCATCCAGTTTGTGCTGAAGGTCGCGGCACCTGCGGCCTGGCTCTTGAGGGTGCGGTCCGCCCCGGTGGGAAAGAGCCCGCTGAGCCGGCCTGGAGGGTTTTGCCCGCCAAGCCCCCAGTGAGACGATGGAACGGTGAGTACAGCAGAGAACACCCCATCCACAGCGACCACCACAGCTCCGCGCAACGGCGAAGACGCGACCCCCGTCACGCCGGAAGAACAGCCCCTTTCCAGCCGCAACGAGAACCGTTCACAGCGACCGGACTCCGACGCCTTCAAAGCCTTCATGGGCTCAAAGTGGGCACCGAAAGCCACAGAACTTCCCGCAGAGTCAGAAGTTGCAGGCTACGCAGCGCAGCGTCGCCTCAAGGTCTCACGGCTCTTCCCGGGCGAGCGCCTGGTCATTCCGGCCGGCCCGTTGAAGGTCCGCTCGAATGACACCGACTACCGGTTCCGGCCGCACTCGGCATTCGCCCACCTCACCGGCCTGGGCGTTGACCACGAGCCGGATGCAGTCCTCGTCTTTGAGCCCACTGAGGAAGGCAGGGGCGACGACGGCGGCAACCACCACGCCACGCTCTACTTCCGGGAACTTGCCGGCAGGGACAGCGCCGAGTTCTACGCGGACGCCCGCTACGGCGAATTCTGGATCGGATCCAGGCTTTCCAGGGCAGAGGTCCGGGCGTTGCTGTCGCTGGAGACGGCTGACCTTGCCGACCTTGAGACCGCCGTGACCAAGGACGCCGGATTTGTTGAGGTGGGAGGCATCCGTGTCCGCCTGCTGCGCGAGGTTGACCTGAACGCTGACGCGCTGGTTGACACGTCCCGGATCAATACCGGGGTGGACCTTGAAGCATCCGATGAGCTCGATGCCAAGCTGGCCGAGGCCCTGTCCGAGCTTCGGCTCATCAAGGATGAGTGGGAAGTCGAGCAGATGCGCAAGGCCGTGGCGGCAACCGTGAACGGCTTCCACGAAGTGGTCAAGGAACTCCCGCGCGCCATTTCGCACCCGCGCGGAGAGCGCGTCATCGAGGGCGCTTTCTTTGCCCGCGCCCGTGAAGAGGGTAACGACCTCGGCTATGACACCATCGCGGCCTCGGGAAACAACGCGACAATCCTGCACTGGATCCGCAACAACGGCACGGTCAAGGCTGACGAGCTGCTGCTCCTCGACGCCGGTGTGGAGGCTGACAGCCTGTACACCGCCGACATAACCCGCACCCTGCCGGTCAACGGAAAGTATTCGGAGATTCAGCGGAAGGTCTACCAGGCGGTGCTTGAGGCGGCCGATGCCGGGTTCGCCGCAGCCACGATTGGTGCCAAGTTCCGCGAAGTGCACCAGGCCGCGATCACCGTCCTTGCGGAACGCCTGGACCAGTGGGGACTTCTGCCGGTATCACTCGAAGAGGTGCTCGCACCCGAGGGTCAGCACCACCGCCGGTGGATGCCGCACGGCACCAGCCACCACCTCGGAATGGACGTGCACGACTGCGCACAGGCGAAGCGCGAGTTGTACCTGGACGGAACCCTGACCGAGGGCATGGTCTTCACTATCGAGCCCGGCCTCTACTTCAAGGAGGAGGACCTCGCGGTTCCGGAGGAATACCGTGGCATCGGTGTGCGCATCGAAGACGACATCCTGATGACGGCGGACGGCCCGGTCAATCTCAGCGCCGCGCTACCACGGGAAGCGGACGACGTCGAAGCCTGGATGGCCGGTATCTTCAGCCCCACGGGCGAATAGGACCTACAACAAAGCGGGTGGGCGGCCGATTGACTGCCCACCCGCTTTGTCATTGATGGTCAGTCCTTGCGGAGCTGCTCATCCTGGTTCGTAGTGGCGTTGGCGTCCTGCTCACGGTCCCCCGGCTGCTGCGGCACCCGCACGCCGTACTGCGGCCGTCCGTCGGGCAGGTCGGGAAACTGTCCGCGGGTGGCAGACTTCGCCGGATCCTGCTGCGCGCCGTCTTCCGGCCTGGGCCCGTCCTGCTGACCCGGTTCCTGGGGATCGGCCGGTGGCCCAACCGGGGACTGTCCCGGAGGGGTTCCCCATCCTTCGGGGCGCTGCGGCGGCTGCTGAGGGGCCTGCGGCTGCTGTGGTTGCTGAGGTTGCTGCGTGCGGTCGCCCCAGACCTGCCCGTTCCCCGCACCGTTGCCAGGAGTACCGTTTATGGGCAGCTGCTGAAGGATCCGGCGAGCTTCACCGGCAACCGAGGGGTCCGCGATCACGTCATAGCTCGTGGCAACCACCTGGCTGGTCGAGGTGAAGTCCCGCTTGCCGCGCTGGAAGGCATAGGCGATCACGCCGAAGAGCACCCAGAACACGGCACCGAGTGCCATCGACGTAATGATCGGCAGGTAAGTCGGGTCCCCGCCGAAGAGGGTAAGGATGAACCCGACGAAGAGACCGAACCAGGCACCGGTGGCAGCGCTGGCGAGCGCCACCCTCGGGTAGCTGAGCCGCCCCGTCACCCGTTCCACGGTCTTGAGGTCATTGCCGATGATGGAGACCTGCTGCACGGGGAACTTGCTGTCCGCCAGATAGTCGACGGCTTTCTGCGCATCCAGGTAGGAGCTGTACCGGCCGATGGTTTCGCCTTTGGGGAGGGTACGGCTCTCATCCCGCGAAGCAGTGCGTCCAAGAACGTTTGACATGTTTTCATTCTTGCTTAGATCCGGGCCACTGTGTTGCCGTATCGCTCGCAGTGAACTCGCACCGGTCCCCGTTGAAGCGGGCCCGGCGCCGCGGTGTGGGTGCTGTCACGCAATACGGCGCCAGCATCGTAACGGCAGTAGCCTAGGCATGTGAGCAGCAATCCGACGCGCGTTTTTGTGGCACGCCTGTTGGGCCTGGACGTTTTCGACCCGCTGGGCGATCGTCTCGGCCGCCTTCGGGATGCCGTCGTACTGGACCGGGGTCCGGCCGATACACCGCAGGTGGTTGGTCTCGTCGTTGAAGTTCCCGGTAAGAAGCGCGTGTTCGTTCCGATGACCCGTGTCACTTCGATCGATGCCGGCCAGATCATCTGTACCGGCCTGGTTAACCTTCGCCGTTTCGACCAGCGCGGCGCGGAACAGCTTGTTGTCGCTGAGTTGTTCGACCGCCGGATCACCCTCCGGGACGGCAGTGGCGAAGCGACCATCGAAGACATCGCCATGGAAAAGGACCGCTCCGGGGACTGGCACGTTTCCCAGGTCTTCATCCGGCGCGGCGTCGGGCAGTCACGGCTGCGTGGGCTTCGCCGGGGCGAGCGCCTCATCATCGACTGGCTTGATGCGTTTCACGGCGATTCCGCCGAACCCCAGGCCGCCACACAGTTCGTCGCCCAGCATGACGACCTGAAGGCAGCGGACTTCGCCGATGCCCTGCATGAGATGAGTGACAAGCGCCGCATTGAGGTGGCAAGTGAGCTTCAGGACCAGCGGCTCGCGGACATCCTCCAGGAACTCCCCGATGATGATCAGGTGCAGATCCTGTCCTCACTTGACCGCGAACGCGCGGCAGACGTCCTGGAAGAGATGGACCCGGACGACGCCGCCGACCTCCTGAACGAACTCCCCGAGGAGCAGAAGGAAGAGCTCCTTCAGCTGATGGAACCGGACGACGCCGAAGACGTCCGCCGCCTGCTCGAATACGAGGAGGATACAGCGGGTTCGCTGATGACCACGGTCCCGGTCATCCTTCCGCCGGAGGCAACCGTAGCTGAAGCTCTGGCCCACGTGCGCAGGGAGGAACTCACGCCTGCCCTGGCGTCGTCGATCTTTGTTTGCCGGCCGCCGCTGGAGACTCCGACCGGCCGGTACCTCGGTGTGGTTCACATCCAGCAGTTACTTCGCTTCCCGCCGCCTGAACCGCTGGGAAACATCGTCGACACCGATCTGGAACCGGTGGGCGACCAGGCGACGATCAGCGAGGTTTCGCGGATCCTCGCCACCTACAACCTGAACTCGTTGCCGATCGTTAATAGCGACGGCCGCCTGGTGGGGGCGGTGACTGTAGATGACGTCCTGGACCACCTGCTTCCGGAAGACTGGCGCGCCCAGGACATAACGTCCGATAGTTCGCGGGGAGGTTTGAATGGCTGAGAAGAGCAGAACCGTCGCAAGCATACTGGACACGCCGCGGGAGAGCCGGAAGAGATGGCTCCCCCGGTTGCGGCCGAACCCGGACGCCTTCGGCAGCGCCACCGAGAATTTCGCGCGCTTCATGGGAACCCCCCAGTTCCTGTTCTACATGACCGTCTTCGTGGCGGTCTGGCTCGCGTTCAACAGCTGGGCACCCGAGGAATGGCGGTTCGACAGCGCGGCCATCGGGTTCACGCTGCTGACGCTGATGCTGTCACTGCAGGCTTCATACGCCGCTCCCCTGCTGCTTCTCGCGCAGAACCGCCAGGATGACCGCGACCGCGTATCCCTTCAACAGGACAGGCAGCGCGCCGAAAGGAATCTCTCGGATACGGAGTACCTCACGCGCGAGATCGCCGACCTCCGAATCGCGTTGCGCGAAGTCGCCACCCGCGACTTCGTCCGCTCGGAGCTGAGGTCGGTTCTTGAGGAACTCCTGGAGTTCACGGACGGCCAGGAACCCCCGGCCCAGCGCAAGCCTAAGCGCAGGGTATCGGACACCACCGCCGTCCTGCCTAAAATCCCGCCGCGGAAGGACAGCCAGTGACTCTGGAAGCCTCAGTCCATGACGCCCTCTCCGGCGTGATCGACCCCGAGCTTCGCCGCCCCATCACTGAGCTGGGGATGGTGGAGGGCGTCGAGGTGAACGACGACGGCGCCGTCGTCGTCCGCGTTCTCCTCACCATCGCTGGGTGTCCGCTGCGCGGGACCATCACTCGCGATGTAGAAGGTGCACTCGCGGGTATCGATGGAATAAGCCGAGTGTCGGTTGAGTTGGGCGTCATGTCGCAGCAACAGCGGGATGATCTGAAGGAACGGTTGCGCGGAGCCGGCGGCAAACGGGGAATCCCGTTCAACGACCCCGGTTCACTCACGAGAGTGTACGCGGTTGCGAGCGGGAAGGGCGGGGTCGGCAAGTCCAGCGTTACCGTCAATCTCGCGACGGCGATGGCGGCGGACGGACTGAGGGTCGGCATTGTCGACGCCGATGTCTACGGCTTTTCGGTCCCAGCGCTCATGGGGATCACGCAGTCTCCCACCCGGGTGGATGAACTCATCCTGCCGCCAGTCGCCTACGGGGTGAAGGCGATCTCGATCGGGATGTTTGTCGAGGGGAACCAACCGGTCGCCTGGCGTGGTCCGATGTTGCACCGGGCCCTGGAGCAGTTCCTCGGTGACGTGTACTTCGGCGACCTGGACGTGCTTTTCCTGGATCTACCGCCGGGAACCGGGGATATCGCGATTTCCGTTTCGCAGCTGCTTCCGGGCGCCGAACTCCTCGTCGTTACAACGCCCCAGACTGCTGCCGCTGACGTCGCAGAACGAGCCGGCTCCATGGCGGTACAAACCGGCCAGAAAGTGGCCGGCGTGATCGAGAATATGTCCTGGCTGGAGTTGCCCGGCGGGGAGCGGATGGAGATTTTCGGCTCCGGTGGCGGTGAAGAACTTGCTCGGAGGCTTACGGCGACAGTAGGTTACGACGTCGGGCTGCTGGGCCATATCCCGCTGGAACCTGCCCTCCGTGAAGGCGGCGACAGCGGCAGACCTGTTGTCCTCGGACCGTCTTCCCCGGCCGCCTTGGAACTCAAGCAGATTGCTGCAACTTTGTCCCGCCGTCCCCGTGGGCTCAGCGACAAGCTGCTGAAGGTCACCCCGAAGCTGGTGTGAGCGGCTCCTCGTCAGGAGGAATGTCAGGTCGCCTCGGCGTCGAAAGGCGCAGCCTGACCGGCCGAAAGCCGGGGAGCTGCCGCCGAGGCGGAGGTTCCAGGAACAGACGCGGAGCCGATTGATTTCTGCTGCGACTCGGGAGCATTCTCACTGACCGGTTTGATGGCGTCCTCAAGGTCATCGAGGAGCGCCTCCTTGATGATGCGCCGTGGGTCATACTGGCGCGGGTCCAGTTTCCGCCAGTCGACGTCGTCGAAGTCCGAGCCGACTTCATCCCGTAACTGCTCCCGGGCGCCGGTTGCCATGCGCCGCAGGCCCTTCACAAGTTGCGCCAGTTGGGAAGCGTACTCGGGCAGGCGTTCGGGACCAAGGACGATGACAGCGATGAGCGCCAACAAGAGGAACTCGTATCCATTGATTCCAAACACGGAAGAAGCCTACCTGTTTACGGTGCACGGAAGCGATTTACGTCACGGTGAGGGCTGAGCCAGTTTCTCAAGCCCACGCAGGATGCGGCTCAATGGATCGTCCGGGGTATCCGGGCGGGAGTAAGCGAGTTGCGAATGCTCGGTAAGCATGAGCTGACTCACGGTCCTTGGCATGTCTGCAATGGGCAGCGTCGAAACAACTGTGTAGGTTACGGAACCAGAGTCGATTACGAGTTGCCATGAACGCCCGGGATGCACCCAGACGGTCCGCTGCGTTCCCCCGACCTCCTCGAATCCGTCCTCCACCACAGTGTTGCCGGTGGATCCATTGACGGGTGTGGCATCCGCTGCACCTGACGACTGGCCTCGCTGCTCGAAGATGGTCAGCGTGTGCTCACCGTCGTCAAGCTTCAACTGCAGCGTTGGGCGGCCGTCAACCGTCAGGGCTTCCGCGCCAACCAGGTCAAAACCCATTGTCTTCAGTTCGGGACAGAACCATCCGTCGTCGCGGAGTTGGTCAATCTCGGGTTCGGAGAGGGAGACAGGCGTTTGAGCGGCAATGGTTTCCCAGCTATTCGAGACAGCTGCTGTGCCTCCCGCTGCGACGAATTCTTCCGGTTGGACCTCCGACCCAAGCGCGTAGGCCGCGGTCAGTGTTGCAGCGGTCACGACGGCCATGCCTCCACCGATTGCCAGCGCGGTGCGGTGGCGGTGGGCAAAGGACGGGCTCAGGATGCGATGGGCCGACTCCCGTTCCGAGCCCGGCCGGGTCGAAGGACCTCCCGCCGCGCTCTGGTCGTCCGTAGCCCGGAGCAGGATGCGGTCACAGAGGTCTGCTGAAGGGTCAGGGGTCGCAGAGGTCTGGAGGCGGTGGCGAACCGCTGCCTCCTGTTCGACGGCAAGGCTGCACTGCCGGCACCGCAGAAGGTGTTTCTCGATGGCCCGCTGGCGGACAGGTCCCAGTTCACCGGCGACGTAGTCGGTGAGAAAACGCGTTGGATGGCCCATGGACCTAACGGGCACCCGCAATCCGAGGCAGGTTCAGCCGGGTGGTGCTGGGCGGAACTTGGCGGGGATCACGGTGTGCCAACTTCTCCCGGAGTATTGTCCGGCCACGGTGTATGCGCGAGCGGACCGTTCCGAGCTTCACGCCAAGCACGCGAGCCACCTCGTCATACGCCAGACCCTCCAGGTCGCAGAGTACAACCGCTGCCCGGAAGTCCGGCGGCAGCTCCTCCAGCGCAGCCTGCACGTCCAGGTCCAGGTTGTTGAACTCGAAACTGCGCTCCGGACTCGGGTGGGTACTGGGCAGGCGGCTCTCGGCGTCGTCCGCGAGACCGTCGAACCGGATGCGGCTCTTGCGCCGGGCCTGGTCGAGGAAGAGATTGGTTGTAATGCGGTGAAGCCAGCCGTCCAGGGTTCCAGGCTTGAAGTTGGCGAGCGAGCGGAAGACGCGTACAAACACTTCCTGGGTAAGGTCCTCGGCGTCGTACTTGTTGCCGGTCAGCCGGTAGGCAAGGCGATAGACCTTGGGGGAATGGTCTCGGACAACTTCCTCCCAGGACGGCGCCACCCAGACGGCCTCGTTGGAATCCTGCTCTCCGGTGATGACTGTATTGGCCGCTGCGCGGGAAGTAGACATCGACTTTCTCCTCTCACCCTCGAATAGGGAGTTGGTTCGCGGCCTGTAGATCTGCAGGTCCACGACCTTCCGTAAGTTATTCGGGGCGTCGCCTCTATTGGATGCCTTGCGTCCTACATTTTGCCGAACGCACCTGAAAGGTTGCTGGAAGATCCTGGAGCAGCAGCAGGGTGCGGTGATGCGTGATGGCGGCGGTCAACGGCAGTAGGCTGAAGGCAAATCCGCTCGCGTATGCAGTGCGACCCCTTCCATTCCCATCCTCCTGAACAGAACGGAATCTCATGAGCACGGAGAAGCAGGCCAACTGGACCTACACGGAAGGCCTGCCCGTTGAGGACGATGTGCTGCTGCGCGCGCGTGACCGGTCCTACGAACTCGGGGTGACACCCGTGAGCACGGGTATTGCAGCGGCACTGACCGTTCTTGCTGCGGGTTCCAAGGCTATGACTGTGGTCGAGGTAGGCTCGGGCGCGGGGGTCTCGGGCGTCTGCCTGCTACGCGGGATGGGCCAGCATTCGGTGCTCACAACGATCGATTCAGACGTCGACCATCTGCGTGCCGCACGAGAGGCTTACACAGAGGCAGGAATTCCCGGTAACCGGACCCGGACTATCTCAGGGCGGGCTGCGGACGTCCTTCCCCGCTTGACCGATGCCGCCTATGACCTGATCTTTCTCGACGCCGACAAAGCGGGATTACCGGTCTACGCTGAGCAGGCGGTTCGCCTGCTCAAGGGCGGCGGATTGATTTTGATCAATGACGCGCTCGACGGCGGAAAGGTGGCAGATCCGGCTGTCCGCGAAGCATCGACCAACACATTACGCCAGGTCGGGAAGACACTCCGGTCCGATGAACAGCTGGTGTCCGCGCTCCTGCCCGCCGGGAACGGCCTGCTGATGGCCGTCAAAATACCGGCATAGTAGGTTTCCCTCACCGGGGCGGTTGCTGCTTGCGACTACCGGGCTGCTGCAGCCCGGTGCGCTCAGGCCCGAGGCGCTCGCCCGGTTTCGACTACCGGACTCCCAGCTTTCGCTGGCGCTCAAGCCCGTTAGTCTGTGACGGTGAGCAGGCAGTCTTTGAGCTTGCCCGCCTCTTCTGCGTTGAGCTCCACGACCAGGCGTCCGCCGCCGTCGATCGGAACCCGCATGATCAGGCTGCGTCCCTCTTTGGTGACTTCCATGGGTCCGTCACCGGTACGCGGTTTCATCGCAGCCATTAAGAGTATTCCTTCCACAGTGCGCGGGCATAAGCCGCGGCCAACAATGCACGGTGGAGTGATCCCCCGTACGCTCATCCTTTCCTATTATCCCGCACAACTGCGCGCCGGGCGAATCGCCTTGCGGTGCATATCACACCTTCACGGTGAGTGGTCAGCACCTTCGAAGAGCGGGAAATAGGCCCATAGCCAAGCTACCCAGACCACCTGCAGGCACGCGAACACGGCGACGGCGAGCCATCGGTACGCCCGCGAAGTGGATGCCAGCACCGCGACCAGGGCCAGGGGGAACAGCGGCAGCAGGATGCGGAAGGTGCTGGTCTGCGGGTTCCAGAACGCCGCGAGGTACAGGAGATAGGACCCGCACCAGAGCTGGAGCGGCAGGCCAAGCTGTCGGCCGGCGGGAGACAGCAGGGCGCCAACGAACCCTCCGGCGACCAGGACTAAGGCGAGCGGCCCAAGCACTGGCCCCAACAGTTCGACTGACACGTCCACCCACGGCACGAACACCGTGAGGTGGGTGCCCCGCCAGACCGTCTCGGTCTGCACGTAGGCATCAGGCACACCGGTTGCGATCCAGGCAGCGAACGGCCAGGCCAGCGCAGCAAGGCCTGAAAACACGGTGAGGCAAACCAACCGGATCAGAGCCGCCGTCTCCGAGCGGTGGAACATTAGCCGCACCAGAAGGAGCAATCCGAGCATCGCCGCGAATGGAACGCCGGCCGGCCGTGCAAGACACATCAGCATCACCACCGGGATGGCCGAGAGGTACCGCTTGGTAACCACCAGGTAGAGCGCAGCCGCTAGGAGCATCAGGTGCAATGATTCCGCGTACGGGATCTGGAGTATCGGGGACACTGGGAAGAAAGCCATCAGAGCAACCGCCCACAGGGCGTCCCGATGGTCGGCCCGCAGTCGGAAGATGCGATAGATGACAAGGGTGGCAAGCACCCCGTACACCGCGGCGAGAATCGGTGCAGTGGGATTCCACCCCGCCCCTGTGAGTTGGGAGGCCAATCGTACGGAGGCGGGGAACAACGGGTAGAAGGCCCATTGGTTCTGGAGTACCTCGCCGTCGTCACCGCGTGGCAGTTCGGTGGGATATCCGCCGTCGTAAATGCGCTCGTACCAGCCGCTGTCCCAGAAGTTCACGAAGTCCAGATAACCGGGCGACGCCGAAGCCCACGGGCTCGGAACCTGCCGTAAGGCCACCGCACCGAGCACGATGGTGGAGAACGCCCGGGCGGCTGCGTAGATGAAGAGCACGTGCGCCCACCAGGGAAGCTTCGCGAGCCATTGACCGAGTGCCAGGAGACCTGCCCGAATGGCCGAGTCAGGAACCGAACGCAACACGGTCCCGCACCCAACACGTGGCGAGGTGGTCATTCACATACCCAGTGGCCTGCTGCATGGCATAAGCCGTGGTGGGCCCTACGAATCGGAATCCGTGCGAACGCAGCGCCTTGGCCAGCGCCACGGACTCCGGCACGACGGCGGGGACATCGGCGAGGTCGGCAGGCGCCGCTTTTGGAGGCGGCTGGTGTGCTGCGAGGATACCCCCGAGGGTTATTCCCTCCGGCAGCGCAAGGAGAGCCTGCGCGTTGGCGATTGTCGCGAGGATTTTTGCGCGGTTGCGCACTATTCCGGCGTCGGCGAGGAGGCGGGCGACGTCGTCGTCGTCGAACGCGGCAACCGCTCGCGGGTCGAAGTTAGCGAAGGCTTCTCGGAAGGCCTCACGCTTGCGCAGGATAGTGATCCAGCTGAGGCCTGACTGGAATGCTTCCAGGCTGATCCGCTCGAACAGTGCGGCCTCGCCGTTGACCGGACGGCCCCACTCGGTGTCGTGGTACTGCTCGTAGTCGCTGCTGGAGACGGCCCAGCCGCAGCGCAGGCGTCCGTCGCTGCCGGTCACAGCTGTCATGGGTTCTCCTCTCCCCGGTCGCGCGGCTCGCCTTGTACTTCGCTTTGTGGTTCTTCGCTTTGTCCCGGGTTCCGCTCTTCCCGCAGGACTCTGATGCGTTCGTCCCGTTCTTCCAATGCGGCAGCGAGGCGGTCAAGAACTTCGTCGACCTGGTCCATGCGGTATCCGCGGAGCCCAAGTGAGATACGGACCCGGCCTACATCGTCCGCTGTGGGATTTTCGGGTAGCAGCACCGGGGGCAGCGTGGGCGTCGGCTCCACCAGACCGGGAACGACGCCGGGCTCCCGCGCTCTGGCGGGAGCGTTGCCTGCGCGGTTCCTTCCCACTGCGAAGAAGGCTGTGGCACCGACAATCAGCACGGCGACCAGAACCAGGAAGATTGACATGGTCAGGGGCCGGTGTGCGCCGCGGTGTCTGCCAGGACCAGCCGGACAGCCTCGGCGGGATCGTCGACAAGGTGGACAAGCGAGAGGTCCTTTTCGGAGATCATTCCGTTGGCAAGGAGCGTATTCCGCACCCAGTCCCACAGCGGGCCCCAGAACTGAGTTCCGATCAGAACTATCGGGAAGGACGTCACCTTCTGCGTTTGCACCAGCGTCATCGCCTCAAACAGTTCGTCCAGCGTGCCGAACCCGCCCGGCAGCACAACGAAGCCTTGCGCATATTTCACGAACATGGTTTTGCGGGCAAAAAAGTACCGGAAGTTGATTCCAAGGTCTACCCACTCGTTCATTCCCTGCTCAAAGGGAAGTTCGATGCCGAGGCCCACAGACATCCCACCGGCTTCACAGGCACCCTTGTTGGCAGCCTCCATTGCGCCTGGACCCCCTCCGGTGATCACGGCGTAGCCGGCTTCGACGAGCAGTCGGCCCACTTCCTCACCGACTGCGTAGTACGGCGAGTCCCGCGGTGTCCTCGCCGAACCGAAAACGCTGATGGCGCGTCCCAGCTCGGAGAGAGTACCGAATCCTTCCACGAACTCACTCTGGATGCGCAGGACGCGCCAGGGATCCGTCTTGGTGAAGGGGGTTTCCTCTTCTGAGTCCAGAAGATAGCGGTCGGACTGCATCGACTTGGCCTGGTCACGTCGAAGTTCCACCTGGCCTCGCCGCCGGGCGGCGGGGCTTGAAGCTCCGGGCTGCTGGTTCGCGTTACCGATGTGAGGACTCATGAACTCAAGGCTAGCGGTCTGAGCATACGGATTTGTTTTGGTTGCTCTTGAATCACGATTTCCGGTTTGCATCAAGCCGCGTATTGCCAGCGGGTAATCTTTCGCTACATTCTAGGTATGACCCGTGACCCACAGTCGAGCCCGTCCGCATCCGCACCCGACTCGTCAGCACAGCCACTCGTCTTGCTCAAGAACGTCAACAAGCACTTCGGTGAACTTCACGTGCTCAAGGACATCAACCTTGAGGTTGCACGCGGTGAGGTCGTGGTGGTCATCGGTCCCTCAGGCTCGGGGAAATCCACGCTGTGCCGTGCGATCAACCGTCTCGAGACCATCGACAACGGCGAGATCCGCATTGACGGCAAGGAACTTCCGGCCGAAGGCAAGGCACTGGCCAAACTGCGTGCCGACGTCGGAATGGTGTTCCAGTCGTTCAACCTGTTCGCGCATAAGTCGATCCTCGAGAACGTAACCCTGGGTCCGGTGAAGGTCAAGGGCATGAAGGGCAACGCGGCCAAGGAACTCGCCATGTCCCTACTGAAGAGGGTCGGCGTCGACAATCAGGCCCAGAAGCTGCCGGCGCAACTCTCAGGCGGTCAGCAGCAGCGTGTGGCGATTGCACGGGCCCTGGCGATGCAGCCGAAGGTCATGCTCTTCGATGAGCCCACCTCGGCACTGGACCCGGAAATGATCAACGAGGTCCTCGACGCCATGGTGGCGCTCGCCAAGGAAGGCATGACCATGATCGTGGTCACTCATGAGATGGGCTTCGCCCGGAAGGCCGCGGACCGCGTGATCTTCATGGCCGATGGCCAGATCGTTGAGCAGGCCAAGCCGGAAGAGTTCTTCACCAACCCCCAGAGTGATCGCGCCAAGGACTTCCTCGGCAAGATCCTGGCCCACTGACTACCTACAAATTTCAATCAGGAAAGAACGCGAGGAGAAATCATGCGAACAACACGATATGCAGCCGCAGCGATGGCAGCAGCAGCGGCGTTGACCCTCTCCGCCTGCGGCGGCGGAGGCGAGAGCGGCGGTGAAGGCGGCGGCGAAGGTGCCGGCGAGGCCGGCGGCGAGACGGTGCGCATCGGCATCAAGTTTGACCAGCCGGGACTCGGTTTCGACGAGGGCGGCTCCTACGCCGGCTTCGACGTTGACGTCGCCAAGTACGTTGCGGGTGAGCTCGGGTACACCGAGGATCAGATCGAATGGGTCGAATCCCCTTCGGCCAACCGCGAAAACATGCTCGCCAATGAGCAGGTCGACATGATCTTTGCGACCTACTCGATCACCGACACGCGCAAAGAGACCGTCGACTTCGCCGGCCCGTACTTCATTGCGGGTCAGGACCTGCTGGTACCGGCGGACAGCGACATCTCCGGTCCAGAGGATCTCGAGGGCAAGAATCTCTGCTCCGTGACCGGCTCCACCTCGGCGACGAAAATCAAAGAGGAGTACCCCGGAGTCAATCTCGTCGAGCAGCCAGGATACGCCGAGTGTGTTTCAGTCATGGCAAGCGGCGCGATCGACGCCGTCACAACCGATGACATCATCCTCGCTGGCCTTGCAGCCAACGCGGAAAGCGGAGATTTCAAGGTCGTCGGCAACACCTTCTCGGAAGAGCGGTACGGTGTAGGCCTCACCAAGGGTAGCGAGCTGTGCTCCGACATCAACGCTGCGATCGAAAAGATGATCGAGGAAGGCGCCTGGGAAGAGGCCTTGCAGAACAACCTCGAGGGTGTGGACTACGAGCCGAACGCGGAGCTGAACCCGCCGACGCCCGATGACTGCGCCTGATCGACCCTAATCGCGGTGGGGCGGCTCCGGCTGTCCCACCGCTCGTCTATGCATTGGAGGCCGAATAATGGAGGACTACCTGTCCCTCCTGGTCGAATACGATGTCCTCGGGGCATTCTGGGTGAATATTCAGCTGACCCTTTGGGCTGGACTCTGGTCGTTCCTGCTCGGCACACTGCTGGCACTCATGCGAATCTCTCCCATAGCCAGCCTGCAATGGCTTGGCACGGCGTACGTCAACATCTTCCGGAATACCCCGCTGACCATCATCCTCGCCTTCGGATTCCTCGGCCTGTTCGGTCAGCTCGGCTTCACGCTGGACGAAGACCTCAACGTAAGCTTGTTCCGCATCGCAATCCTCGGGCTCGCTATCTACCACGCGGCATTCATTTGCGAAGCTATCCGAAGCGGAGTGAACACCGTCCCGCTCGGTCAGGCGGAAGCAGCCCGTGCGATCGGCCTGAGCTTCATGCCCGCCGCTCGCCTGATCATTCTGCCGCAAGCGTTCCGCGGGGCGATCGCACCATTGGGCAACGTGCTGATTGCTCTGATCAAGAACTCGACGGTCGCTGCCGCAGGTTCCGTTGCGATCGAGACGTCTACGGTCATGAAGGAAATGATCGAGTTCCGTTCCGACGTGATTTATCCAATCTTCCTCACTTTCGCCATCGGATTCGTAATTCTCGTAATCCCAGTCGGCCTGCTCACAACGTGGGCTTCAAAGAAACTGGCGGTGGCACGATGAGCGCGCAGCAGGTTCTCTTCGATGCGCCGGGGCCGAAGTCCCGCCGCAACATCCTTATCGGCAACCTTGTTGGTGCCATCATCATCATCGGACTCATCGGCTATCTGATCGTGGCCCTGGCTGCTCAGGGCCAGTTTGCACCGGAACGATGGAGCCCGTTCCTTGAATGGGACACCTGGCGGTTCTTCCTGCTCGAGGGGCTGTTTTACACGCTCCGAGCAGCAGCAATCTCCGTAGTGACCTCGATTATTTTCGGCCTGATTTTCGGTTTGGGACGGCTGTCCCACGTTGCAGCGATTCGGTGGATCAGCGGGATCGTAGTCGAGTTCTTCCGGGCAGTACCCGTGCTGCTTATGATGATCTTCTTCTGGCTGCTGCTAGGAAACTTCGGGATTTTCCGCCCCCAGGACTCGCCGTTTATTGCGGTGATACTCGGCCTTACGCTGTACAACGGTTCGGTCATTGCGGAACTGGTCCGTTCAGGCGTCCACAATCTTCCCAAAGGCCAGCGTGAAGCTGGACTCGCGATAGGTATGACCCGATCTCAGTCCTTGCGCGCGATCGAGATACCGCAGGCGCTGGTCGCCATGTTGCCGGCATTGGTCAGCCAGTTCGTAGTGATCCTGAAGGACTCTGCGCTCGGCTACATCATCACTTACTCCGAACTGCTCGCCTATGCGCGCCGCCTCGGCTCGGGTGAGGGAAACATATTCCAGTCCCTCATTGTCGCCGCGGTGATCTTCATCATCATCAACTTCCTGCTCACCTCACTGGCCACCAAGCTATCCGGGTTGCTGAGTTTCAGGACCGGAGGAAAGACCCGCAAGGACAAGAACGAGAGAGTACTCGTGACGGATCCAACCAACGCCGGTTAGCTCAAAACGCCACAAGCGCTTACGCGACGTGTGAAATGGTGGCTCGCCTGGACCTTCGGGTTCAGGCGAGCCACTCGCTTAACGCCCTCAAGCAGGCGCGGATTGCATCGGCGTGCACGTGCTCGTTGTCAGAGTGGGCCAACAGCGCGTCCCCCGGACCGAAGTTCACTGCGGGGATGCCGAGGGCACTGAACCGCGCAACGTCGGTCCAGCCGTACTTTGGCTTCGGCTCTGCACCCACAGCCGCAACGAACTCCGCTGCAGCGGGGTGGTTCAGACCGGGACGCGCACCGGCAGCGGCGTCGGTGCGAACTACGTCAAAGCCCTCCAAGAGGCGGCGGACGTACTCCTCCGCCTGTTCGGGCGTCTTGTCAGGCGCGAAACGGTAGTTCACTTCGACGACGGCGCGGTCCGGAATCACGTTTCCCGCCGTCCCTCCTGTGATCAGCACCGCGTTAAGGCTCTCCCGGAAATCCAGTTCGTCCACGGTGACCGTAGCGGACTCGTGGTCCCGCAAACGCACCAGTACCTCGGCAACGCCGTGAATCGCGTTCTCTCCCATCCACTCGCGCGCGGAGTGGGCGGCCCGCCCCGTCGTCGTAACGTCAAAACGGGCGGTCCCGTTGCAGCCGCCCTCGACCGTCCCGTTGGTCGGTTCGAGCAATACCGCGAAGTCGCCGTGCAACCATTCGGGAAAGCTTTCGACCAATCGGCCCAGGCCGCTCAATGAAGCTTCCACTTCCTCGTGGTCGTAGAACACGTACGTGACGTCCCGTGAGGGTTCGCTCAATGCAACCGCGAGGGCGAGCTGCACTGCAACGCCGCCCTTCATGTCCGTGGCCCCGCGACCATAAAGCACGTCGCCCTCCCATGTGCTTGGCACAGTTCCCCGCGAGCCGGGCACGTGCGGGAGCGGAACAGTGTCGAGGTGCCCCGCAAGGATCACCCGCTCCTGCCGCCCAAGGTTGGTTCTGGCGATCAGCGAGTCACCATCCCGGACAACTTCAAGGTGCTCACAGGACCGGAGCACTGACTCAACGGCGTCGGCGAGTGCTTTCTCGTTCCCCGAGACGCTCTCGATGTCCATGATGGCCGCCGTGAGCAGCGCAACGTCGGCGGTCGGATCAAGTGTCAGTGTTTCGGAAACCGTCATGTTTCCAAGCGTACTGGCCGAGCGCGCGAGGTTTGCGAGCCCAGGGAACGCCTACTGGGTGCGAGGTTGCAGGATCTCCGGAAGGCTCTCGGTAGAATAAAGGCCATGACTGAAACCGCATCCGCTTCCCTGACCGCCTCTGTGCCCGCCGGCCGAACCGCATCCGGTGTCGGGCTGGCTACCGTAGCCGAGGACGGAACCGTATTGGATGTCTGGTATCCGCAGCCCGTTCTCGGCGCTCTGGAAGGCAGCGATGACCCACTGCGCGCGGAGTTGGCTGCAGTCGCAGCCCCCGACGCCCTTCGCGGCGTCACTCAGGAGGTTCTCACAACACAGGTCAACCTCGATGACGCCCCAGTGGACGCAGCCGATGCCTACCTGCGCCTCCACCTTCTCTCCCACCGCCTGACCCAGCCGAACTCGATCAATCTGGACGGCATATTCGGGTTGCTCGCCAACGTGGTGTGGACCAACTTCGGTCCCTGCCCGGTCGCCAATTTCGAGATGACCCGGCTCCGCCTGCGTTCCCGCGGCACCGTGGTGGTCTACGGCGTCGACAAGTTCCCTCGGATGGTTGACTACGTCCTTCCCTCGGGCGTTCGGATCGCGGACGCCGACCGCGTTCGGCTCGGTGCACACCTCGCTGAGGGCACCACCGTGATGCACGAGGGCTTCGTCAACTTCAACGCCGGCACGCTGGGGCATTCGATGGTCGAGGGCCGCATCTCTGCGGGAGTGATTGTGGGGAACGGCTCCGATATCGGCGGCGGCTCATCCATCATGGGCACACTCTCAGGCGGGGGAAAGGCCCGGATCTCCATCGGCGAGCGCTGCCTTCTGGGCGCCCAGGCCGGTATCGGCATCTCCCTCGGTGACGACTGCGTTGTCGAAGCAGGCCTCTACATCACGGCCGGATCCAAGGTTACTCTCCCGGACGGCGACGTCGTGAAGGCGGCTGAGCTCTCGGGGCAGTCAGGTATCCTCTTCATCCGCAACTCGACCACCGGCGTCGTCGAAGCGCGCCAGCGCTCCGGGCAGGGCATTGCCTTGAATGCGGCACTGCACGCCAACTAGGTTCCTGCCGTGGTCATGACCAAAGCACAACTACGACGACGCCGTCGCCTTCGCGCCGCGGGAGTCCTCACCTCCCTGGTTGTGGTGGTCGGCGGCGGAACCTACCTTGCGATCGACCAGCTGAACTCTTCGGAGGTTCTGGTGCGGGAACGGTGCAGCGCCGTCGTTGGAACCACCACCTACGAGCTGGCGCCGGAGCAAACGGCGAATGCGTCCACTATCGCCGGTATCGCGGTGAGCCGCGATCTGCCGCCACGTGCAGCCTCTATCGCGCTCGCAACTGCGGTACAGGAGTCTGGCCTCCGGAACCTCGATTACGGTGATCTGGCAGGCCCGGACTCCCGCGGGTTGTTCCAGCAGCGACCGTCGCAGGGTTGGGGCACCGAACAGCAGGTGCAGAATCCGGTCTACGCTGCCGGAGCGTTCTATGACGAGCTGGTGACCGTTCCCGGCTATGAATCCCTGCCCATCACGGAGGCCGCGCAGACGGTGCAGCGGAGCGCCTACCCAGACGCCTACGCCGACCATGAACCGGAGGCGCGAGCCTTCGCTTCGGCGCTCACCGGCCAGTCCCCTGCCTCACTGAACTGCGTTCTGCGCAAGCCGACTGAATCGGTTGAGCCTGCGACCGTTGAGGCGGACATCGCTGCTGTCTTCCCGAACATGCCGGTCCTACCCGTGGAACAGGGCGTTGTCCTCAACGCAAGAGGTTCGCAGGGATGGGCTGCCGCACAGTGGGCCGTGGCACACGCCAAGAAGCTGGGAATCACTTCCGTATCCCACGCGGGGCTCCAGTGGGAACGCAGCAAAGGCGGCTGGAGCACTTCGGAAACCGAAACCGGGCAGGTTGTCATTACGCTCGCACAAGAACCAGCCTAATCCGGCCTTTCGTCGTGGAGTGTCAGGCGATAAACTCCACGACCGGCTGGACGTAGCTGCGAAACGCGGTTTCGTCATCATGCAGATCTTCACTGACAAGCAGCATGTCCGGTTCTACGAACCAGGCCCGCGTCTCGCTCAGCGGCAGTTCAACCATGTCGAGTGTGAAGTTCCGCGCAGCGCGGCCCAGCTCCAGCTCACGTTCGCGGACCAACTCGCCTACGTCCAGACGGGTGCCCCTCGCCATACGGCTCCGTTCCCTTTTCCGGTGCGCCGCATCGTATTCCTCTGTCCACGTCAGCGCGGTGCCGTAATGGGCATGGGTCAACTGCTGGAGGGCGGGCATGGCCTGAAGTTCCGGAAACGCGGGGGGCGTCGGCACTCTGTGGCCGTTCCCGCGGCCGGCAACAAGCTCATACCACCAGGCCTCCCATTCCACCCGGAGCGCTGTCATCCCACCGACCGCATGGACCGCCTGACGCGGATCCGTGCAATGGACCGCCGGCTTCACGGCCGAGACAGCAGGTTGGCCGATAACGCCCAGACCCGCGCAGTCCCGCAGATAAAGGGCGAAGCACATAGATGGCGAGGTACGCACACGCACTTTCCAGGAAGGCTCCCTGTTCACGCGCATCCGCTGCCCCAGCCTTTCCGCCGGCCTACCGTCCGGCTCCCATTTGGTGGTCTTCCAAGGGTAGACCTGTAGGGCCAAGGGCTCCAGAGGTTATCCCGCCCAGGCTGAAAGACTCGCTTCGTCTGCACGGTGCCCATATAACTAGCGCCTACCCTCCCCCAAAGACTCGCTTCGCTCGCGCCGGGCCCCTGCGGATAGCGCCTCCCCGCCCCCCAAAGACTCGCTTCGCTCGCCTCGGGTCCCTGCGAATAGCGCCTCCCCGCCCCCCAGAGACTCGCTTCGCTCGCGCCGGGTCCCTGCGGATAGGCTTAGACGCATGAAGATCTTGGTTACCGGCGGTAGCGGTTACATCGGCTCACATACCACCCTCGCCCTCCTGGAGGCGGGACACGATGTGGTTGTTGTGGACAACCTGTACAACTCCAGCGAAGCAGCACTGAAGCGCGTGGAGGAACTCGCCGGCCGTCAGCTGACCTTCCACAAGGTGGACCTTCTGGACGAGCACGCACTCGACGCCGTATTCGATGCCGAGCCCATCGACGCCGTCGTACACTTCGCGGGTCTCAAAGCGGTCGGGGAATCCGTGGAGAGGCCACTGTTCTACTACCACAACAACGTGGGCGGCACACTGAACCTGCTCCGGGTGATGGACCGCCACGATGTCCGCACCCTGGTCTTCAGCTCGTCAGCTACGGTCTACGGCGCACCTGAGGAGGTGCCGCTGATCGAGAAGATGCCGTTGGACGCCACCAACCCATACGGCCGCACCAAGGAACAGATCGAGGACATCCTCAGCGACGTAGGCGCGGCAGACGGTCGGTGGAACATCGCCTTGCTGCGCTACTTCAACCCCGTCGGCGCCCACGAATCCGGTCGCATCGGGGAAGACCCCACTGGCATCCCGAACAATTTGCTCCCCTTCGTGGCCCAGGTGGCAGTCGGGCGGCGCGAGAAGGTGATGGTCTTCGGTAACGACTATCCCACACCCGACGGCACCGGGATTCGGGACTACATCCATGTAGTGGACCTTGCGGGCGGCCACGTCGCCGCCCTGAGCTACCTCACCACACACTCCGGCGTGCACCGCTGGAACCTGGGTACAGGCAACGGCTCATCGGTCCTGGAAGTCCTCGCCGCGTTCTCCACAGCGGCCGGCCACCAGATTCCCTACGAGTTCGCTCCGCGGCGTCCCGGGGACGCAGCAGTCAGCTACGCAGATCCCTCCTCAGCGTTGGCCGATCTGGGCTGGTCAGCTCACCGCTCCCTGGACCAGATGTGCGAGGACCACTGGCGCTGGCAGAAGAACAACCCACAGGGCTACGCCTCCTGACCAGTTCCCTTTCGCTGAGTGCTTAGATAATGGCGGTATGGCGCCGGGAAAAACCATTATCTAAGCACTCAGCGGAGAAACGGGAACGACGGCGGGCGGTTACCTTCGGTTCGAAGGTAACCGCCCGCCGTCGTACTTTGAGAGGTTTTAGCGCGCCGGGTACTGGCGCTCTCCGGCGCCCGTGTACAGCTGGCGCGGGCGGCCGATCTTGGTCTGCGGATCCTGCATCATCTCGCGCCACTGCGCAATCCACCCCGGCAGGCGGCCGATTGCGAAGAGAACGGTGAACATTTTCTCGGGGAAGCCCATCGCCTTGTAGATCAGGCCCGTATAGAAGTCCACGTTGGGGTACAGCTTGCGCTCGATGAAGTAGTCATCGGCCAGCGCCTTCTCCTCGAGCCGCATGGCGATGTCGAGCAGCTCGTCGTTGCCTCCAAGCTTTGAGAGAATCTCGTGGGCTGTAGCCTTGACGATCTTGGCCCGCGGATCATAGTTCTTGTAGACGCGGTGACCGAAGCCCATGAGCTTCACGCCGTCTTCCTTGTTCTTGACCTTCTCCATGAAGTCCTCGGGCTGCATGCCCTTGGCTTGGATCTCGCGGAGCATGTTGAGCACGGCTTCGTTGGCGCCGCCGTGCAAGGGACCGAAGAGCGCGTTGATGCCGGCGGAGATCGACGCGAACATGTTCGCGTTCGAGCTGCCCACCAGGCGGACCGTGGAGGTGGAACAGTTCTGCTCATGATCCGCGTGCAGGATGAGCAGCAGGTCGAGTGCCTTGACCATGGTGGGATCGAGATCATACGGCTCCGCCGGAAGGCCGAAGCACAGGCGCATGAAGTTCTCGACGAGGTTCATCGAGTTGTCCGGGTACAGCATGGGCTGACCGATGGACTTCTTGTGCGCGTACGCCGCGATGACCGGGAGCTTCGCCATGAGGCGGAAGGTGGAGAGTTCCACCTGCTCATCATCGAACGGGTCGAGCGAGTCCTGGTAGAACGTCGAGAGGGCCGAAACGGCCGAGGAGAGCACGGGCATGGGATGTGCGTCCCGGGGGAATCCGCCGAAGAAGCCCTTCAACTCTTCATGGAGGAGGGTGTGGCGGCGAATCCGCTGGTCGAACGCGTCTAACTCCGTTGGCGTGGGCAGGTTCCCGTAGATGAGGAGGTAGGAGACCTCGAGGAAGCTGGAGTGCTGCGCCAGTTGATCGATTGGGTAACCCCGGTAGCGGAGGATGCCCTCATCGCCGTCGATGTAGGTAATTGCTGAGGTAGTGGCCGCGGTGTTCATGAACCCGGGGTCAAAGGTAACGGCACCGGTCTGCTTGAGAAGCTTCGAAACGTCGTACCCGTGGTTGCCTTCTGCCGCGTTGATCAGCGGGAGGCTGAGGCTTCCCCCGTGGTACTGCAGCGAGGCGCCGTTGTGCTCAGTCATTGACTCTCCTTGTGGAGCTTGTGGAAAAGCATGCGAGTTTTGCCGATGGTCAGCTAAAACGCTACCGGCAGCAACACCCTCAGCACTAATCGAAACGTCCGTTGTTGTGCAATAGCAACACAGACCCCCTAGATGAGTGAGTCCTAATGGTCGTAGGCGATGAGGGATCGTTTGTTGAGCGCTCCGGTGAGCCAGTTGTGCCAGATGCCGGCGGCGAGGGCCAGTAGCCGTGCCGCGAC
>NZ_JBTNCT010000026.1:0-46415 GCF_054511355.1 Arthrobacter tecti | reverse complement strand
GTCCTTTCGAGTGGGATGTGAGAGTTTCCTCGAAGGACCCACGGTGACCGCGCCCCGTTCGGGCGGTACCGGTCACCAGCGGGCGTTACACCACTCTAAGGGGCACTACTCATACTCCGTCCCGGTCACCTCAGCCACCGGCCTGAACTTCCCGCCGCTCTTGTTGGAGCGTTCGATACGGTAAGACGTGGCATCTCGTGCTGGCAGCCACTTCAGCGACGGATTACCGTTGACGTTTTCCACGACGAGGCCCTGAACTGCCGCGAGAGGGACGCCCGCCTTGAGAGCTGCGTTGACGGATCCGGAAGCCGGCCCCAGACCGCTGGGGTTCTGGCCACGGACAGAGTATGTATACGTCTTCCCCAGGTCCAAGTCCAGGTCGATGTAGGCCGGTCCATTCTGCTGAGACAGTTCCTGGGGCGTCCCACCGTCCGCCGTCCGGCTTACAACGTAGCTCTCCGCGCCCTCCACCGGGCTCCAGGAGAGTTCCACATAGTTTCGCCCCTCTACCGTTTTGACGCCCGACGGGGCGACGGTCACAGGCGGAGGAGGAGTGGACACCCTGATGGCGTCGGCCATGATGTGCAGCGCCGGGCCACCGGTGGTGCCGGGCACGTCTGCTACCCGCAATTCAACGAACTCGTCGCTGCTTCCGTTGAAGGTCAGTGGACCGCGACCCAGCTGGCGCCACTGCCCACCGGATAGGCGGTGGTCGAGCGTGAACTCGGAGACCGTGCCAGCGTGGTGTACGCGGTACTTCACCTCGGGGGCGCGGTCCGCTCGTCCGTCCGGCAACCAAACGCCGACGATGTACTCGCCGGCGGCCGGCACTTCAAACCGCCAGCGAGCGACTCTCGAGGCGGCCGAGTGGACCGAGCGGTTAGTGGTCCGGTAGTTGGAGCCGTAATAGTTAGCGGCGAAGGAGGATGTAGCCCAGGTCCCCGTTATCTCGGCCTGCGGGTTGTCAACGATTATCTCGACATTCTCTGCTGCCGTGTTCATGCCTGCTCCGTCCAGAATTCGATCGAGTATGCCGGGACCTCAAGAGTGAGTGTCGCGCCGGTCGTGACACCAAGGTCTCCAGCCTCAAGGTCGTGGGCGTATCGGCTACCAGCAAACCCGGATTCGACACCCGTCTCGACCTTGAAGGTGTAGGGCTGAGCGGTGCGGTTGGTGACAACAAAGGTGCGCTGACCGTTGGGAGCGATCCAGGCCATGATCCGGTGATCACCGCTCACTGTCGGCTCATCCACCTCAACCCGTACCGAGTCCCACGGCATGTGCCGAAGGAAGCCGGCCAGTCCGTTCCAGTTCATCGGATTCCAGGTCCAGTGGCCCTTCGGCAAGTCGGGGAACTCGGAGAAATCGTCGTCGTCCCATGGCCGCCAGAACCCGAGTGAATACCCTACGCCTTCGGCGTTGTAGGTGGGCTTCAGCGCGTGCAGCCACACCCAGGTCGGCGAATCATGAAACACCATCCAGTTCATGATGGACTGCGCGGTGTTTACGGTGCACCACTTCGGGTCCGGCCAGGAGAAGTACTCAAATTCGTTGTTGTAGACAGCTCGGCTTTCCGTCTCCTCGCTGTAGTTGCTACGGCCAGGCAGCAGCTCGTTGGTGTTGGTACCGATTCGGTGCCAGGTCCACCCATCGACAAGGGCCAACGCATCCTTGTCCGCACGGATTTCCTCGCTGCCATAGCCGAACTGGCCACTCCAGCTATTGGCGTGGATGCGCACGTGAGGGAAGTTCTCACGTATGCGGCTGGCAACCGTGCGAAACGCGTTGTAGTACAGGTCCGCCGTGTAGGAGCAGGTTGAGTACGGCTGCTCCTGTGGTGGTTCGTTCTGCAGACCCCACCAGGACACGGGAAGATTGTGATCCTCGAGGTACCGCACGTCCTGAACAAGCGCATCAGCGAACTCGGAAAGGAAGTCCTGATCGCCGCTCTTGAGCGTCCCCCGGATGTAGGAGTCGGTGGTCTTCCACGCCGGGGTAGGCGACCAGTACTCCGCCATAATGCTCTCGGTTTTGCCGTGCTTGACCATTTCAGCGAGCTCATCCATCTGCTCGGGCCAGCGACCGATGACGTTCTTCTTGTCCTCGGTCAATCCGCGCAGGTATAGACCGAGGGCGAGACGGCAGTAACGGAAACCGCGGTCACCGCCGGCGCGAAGCATCTCGTTGTAGAAACGATGACGCTCGGAATTGACCAGATCGTGCGGAACAGATGTCTGCGCTTCAGGGAGTCCGTTGTTTCCTGAGCCGATGGAATCGCTCTGAATTTCGTAACCGAGGCCGAGGATAGTTTGCCGATACCGCTTCCATTGGATGCTGAACGCGTCACCCTCAGCAGCTCGGACGGGCCGATAGGGGCCGGATAGCACTAATGCGGAGGCCCCCGCTGTGCCTACTGCGCCGCCGACAAACGCGCGGCGACTCACGGTGCTTCTCATAACTGCTTGCTCTTCATTGGGCATACGAAGACGATAGACGGAATACGAAATACGCACAATGGGTTCGTCTTATATTTCTCGGATTCTTCTCGCGTCGTTCTGGCGTTCACCGGAGAACGGGGTGTGAAGACAGAAAGGGAGGGCGTGGAACGCATCTCGCATTCCACACCCTCCATCCGAACCGATAGACCTAGCGGTCCAGAGAGGTCCAGTTCACCTGCCAGGAGCTGAGAACTGCAGCTCCATTCGCGTTCACGGCCCGAACGATGTAATGGCCCTCCCTCGGCGCTTGCCGGTCCACGAACTCGGTCCCCGTCACCTCGCCGACTGTCCTGAACTTTCCGCCGCTCTTGTTGGCGCGCTCAATGCGATAGGACGTCGCGTCATGAGCTGCCCTCCACTTTAGCGAGGGGTTGCCACCGACGTTCTCGAGCACCAGCGCTTGAACCGCCTCCAGCGGAACCCCTTTGACTGGGCTGGCTGTTATGGGAGTGGACTGGGGCCCGACTCCTACTCCATTGATCCCCGCAACCCGATAGGCGTAGGTCTGACCTTGCGCAATGTCCAGGTCCAGGTATCCCTTCGCACTGGACTCACGCAGATCCTCGAATTCGCCGCCGCCTGCCTTCCTGCTTAGGACGTAGGAGTCGGCACCTGCCAACTCGTTCCAGTACAGCTCGATGTAGTTCCTGCCCGTCCGGCTGCGGAGGCCGGAGGGTGCGGAGGTCAACGGTGGCGGCGGCGTAGCGACACGGGCGGCATCGGCCATGATGTGGCCGCCGCTGACGACGTCAGCAACGCGCAGTTCGAGGTACTCTTCGCTCCCGCCGCTGAAGGTCAAGGGCCCTCGCCCCAGTTGCCGCCAGCGGCCGCCCTTCTGGCGGTGATCGAGCGTGAATTCAGAAACCTTGCCCGCATGGTGGAGCCGGTAAGGCACAACGTCGGCCCGGTCGCCCTGCCCATCGGGCAGCCATACCCCAACGACGTACTCCCCCGCAGCCGGCACGGTGAAGCGCCAGCGAACAACGCGCGGTTGCTCCGAGAAGGTACTGCGCCGGGTGGTCCGGTAGTTCGTGCCGTAGTAATTCGCGGCAAAGGATGACGTTGACCACGTACCCGTAATTTCCGCCTGCGGGTTATCGACAATGATTTCCACATCGTTCTGGGTGGTCACTGGCGCCTCGCTCTCTACTGATGTGGTGTTCATGCCTGCTCCGTCCAGAATTCGATTGAGTAGGCCGGCACTTCAATGCTGAGAGTCGACCCTGCTTTGGCGTCCAGCGCATCGGCATTGATGTTGTGCGCATAGCGGCTTCCAACGAAGGAAGCTCCGTCTCCTACCTCGACGGAATAGGTGTACGGCGTGTCGGTGCGGTTGGTGATAACGAAAGTCCGGTTGCCGTTAGGTGCAACCCACGCCATGATCCGGTGGTCGCCGTGCAATTCCGGCTCATCGACCTCAACACGAACTGAATCCCACGGCATATGCCGCAAGAAACCGGACAGGCCGTTCCAGTTCATGTAGTTCCAGTCCCAGTGACCCTTCTTGATATCCGGGAACTGCTCGAAATTGTCGTCATCATACGGACGCCAGAAGCCCAGCGAGTAACCCGTTGCTTCGGAGTTGTAGGTGGGCTTCAGCGCGTGCAGCCAGACCCAGGTGGGCGAGTCCTGGAAAACCATCCAGTTCATGATCGACTGGGCCGTGTTCACGGTCCGCCACTGCGTATCCCCGGGACTCCAGGGCTGGTACTCAAACTCGTTGTTATAGACAGCGCGGTCTTCGCTCTCACGCTGCATGTCGTTATTCATCTGGTAGTTGCTGTCATACCCGATATGGTGGTGAGTCCAGCTATCCACCGTTGCCAGCGCACCCTCATCGGCACGAATTTGGTCGCAGCCGACGCCGAACTGCCCGTTGAGGCTGTTGGCATGAATCCTGACATCGGGGAAGGCTTCCCGGATTCGCGTGGCCGTCGTGCGGTAAGCGTGGTAGTACATATCCGGGGTGAAGCTGGCCCCGGAGTAGCCGTCGCCAACGATGTTCGGTTCGTTCTGAAGGCCCCACCAAGAAACGGGGCAACCGTGATCCTCCAGATAGTGCACGTCCTGGACAAGCGCGTCGGCAAACTCAGAAAGGTATGCCTGGTCATCACTCTTGATCGTGCCACGCAGGTAGGAATTCGTGGTCTTCCAGGCGGGAGCGGGAGACCAGTATTCGACCATCATGCCTTCGGTCTTGCCGTGCTTCATCATCTCAGCCAGCTCGTCCATCTGCTCTGGCCAGCGACCGATGATGTTTTTCTTGTCCTCAGTCAGTCCCCGAAGGTAAAGACCCATCGCCAGACGGCAGTAGCGGAATCCACGGTCCCCGCCGGCGCGAAGCATCTCGTTGTAGAAGCGATGGCGTTCGGACTTTACAAGGTCATGAGGCACCGATGTGTTCTCATCAGGCAAGCTACTGTTGCCCGATCCGATGGAGTCGCTCTGAATCTCGAACCCGAGACCAAGGATGGTCTGGCGCTGTCGTTTCCACTGGACGACGTAGGAGTCGCCTTCTGCGGCATAGACCGGCGTGTGAGGTCCGGATAGCACAAGGGCTGCTGCCCCCGCTGTGCCTATTGAGCCACCGACAAAAGCACGGCGACTGACGGGATTACTCAGTAAGGTTTGCTCTTCATTGGGCATGACAAAGACGATATATGGAATACGAAATACTTACAAGGGTTTTGCAGGAAATGAAGAATTTGGTCTGGATGTGACTCACAAATGGTGCGGCGTCGTCGTTCCGGGGAAAGCGTGAACCTCGTAAAGCAAGACTGCGAACGCCTGTTTCGCCCGCAAGCACTTCAGAGACGAGTCAGCTCTGCACGGTCGACGAGTTGAGCCCGAGCAACGCACGGGATGAGTCTCGAAGCGTGCCCGCTCCCGTGAGGAGGTTCGCTCCGCCGTCGACGACCAGTTCACTGCCGGTGATCCTTCTGGCGGCGGGGCTGATCAGGAAATCCACGGCGGCAGCGATGTCTGCCGGCTCTACGAGCTGCCGGAGGGGAGTAGCGTCGGCAATGCGCGACCGGTCTTCCGGGTCTGACCGCGACCGTGTGTGTTCGGTCTCCGTCCACCCGGGGACCACCAGGTTGGCGCGGATGCCGCGATGACCGTACTCGGCTGCGACCTGCTTCACCAGTGCCGTGACACCGGCCTTCGCGGCGCCGTAAGCGGGGAAGCCGGGGATGGGGTTAGCCGCATGCACTGACCCAAGGATGCACAGAGCGCCGCCCTCATCGCCGAAGCAACGCAGAGATTCGCGCATGAGCAGGAACGTTGAGGTAAGGCACGAATCAAGGCACTGTGACCATTCTTCGGTGCTGAGCGACTCGAGGGATCCGCCGCTCGTGGTTCCGGCCGCGTTAACAACCGCGTTGAGCGTGCAGCCCTCGGTCAACTGGGCGAATGCCGCCTCAACGTCCGCCGCATCAGCCAGATCAGCCGCCCTGAAGCGGGTCGAACCGCCGAGTTCTTCCTGCAACGCTGCAAGTCCGTCAGCGTTCAGGTCGAGAAGCCCGAGGGAGTAGTTGGGGGCAAGTTGCCGCGCGATTTGCTGCCCGATGGAGCCTGCGGCTCCCGCGAGAATAACGAACGGCTTCTGCACCCCCAACTCCTCCTGATCGGAACTACTACTCCACAAAGTACGTCCTGACGATGTCCCAGTCGAGTTCAATACCAAGCCCGGGTCCCGTGGGAACCGCCAGCGATCCGTCCGTCATGCGGAACGGCTCAGTGGTGATGGTATCCCGCAACGGGTTCGGCAGCTGGTTGTACTCGTAGATCCGGAAGTTCGGGATAGCCGCGGAGAGATGAAGCGCCGCGGCCACACCGATCGCCGACCCGACTCCATGTGGGGCCACATCCACGTGGAACGTGCCCGCGAGTGCGGCAATCTTCACACTTTCGGTCAGACCACCCGCGCGTGCCAGGTTCGGCATGATGACATCGACGGCCCCGGCTGTCAGGAAGTCACGGAAGTCGTACCTGGTGAAGAGCGTCTCGCCGTTGACCAGCGTCATCGGCAGGGCATTCCGGAGCCGCTGATACCCGGCGATGTCGTCGACCTGCAGCGGCTCCTCGAACCAGGTGATACCCAGTTCAGTGAGCGCGTGGCCAACCCGAAGCGCCACATCAGAGGTGTAGGCACAGTTCAGGTCGACCAGCAGCTCAACCTCCGGACCGATCGCTTCCCGCACCGCACGGGCGTGTGCGACGTCGGTTTTCAACCCGCGGCCAAGCTTCAGTTTGAGTGCGTTGAAGCCGTTGGAGACAAACTTCAGGGCTGCTTCGGCGGACTGTGCCGGATCTTCCAGCATCGGCACCGGGCTGGCGTACACCGGAACGGTCCGGCGGTGGGGGCCGCCAAGCAGTTCGTACACCGGCCGCCCGAGGGCTTTACCCTTTGCGTCCCACAGTGCAAGGTCGATGCCGGCGAGGGCCTCAAGGAAGAATCCCCTAAGGTGCCCCCCGCCGCTCATCGAGCCGAACACCTTGGACCACACGTAGTCATTCGCCAGCACGCTTTCTCCGATGAGGAGCGGCGCGATGATGTCGCGGACAACCTGGGTAGTTACCTTCGGACTGGGAAGGCCGTAGCACTCACCGATTCCTTCGATGCCGGAACTAGTCCGGATCCGGATCAGTGTGGAGAACTGGCCCGAACGCTTCAGGGTACGGTGACTCGCAGCAGGGTGAACGAGCCACTCCGGAACTTCCTGGCCGGGGTAGAGATTCTGAAAGGAAGCCGTGAGCGGTATCGCTTCGACGGAAACGATGACGTGATCCCGGGAAAGCGCATCGCTCGCCTCAAGCAGCGCTGTATTTTCTAGTGACATCAGCCGACCAACGCCTGCATTTCTTCCGCAGCAGCATCAAGGGCATCCTGAGGGCTGGACTGACCCGTAAGCGCCGCCTGAATCTGCGTCGCCAGGATCGACTCCATCTGCGCATAGTTCTCAAACTGCCACAGCGGGTTTGGCTCCGCGCTGTTGGTGATGGATTCCTGCCAGGCGGTGCTGTAGGCGTCCTCGGCGAAGGCTGGATCTTCGAGTGCTTCTTCGACCGTGGGAGCCGAGCCGATCTGCTCGTAGCGGGTCAGGGCGATTTCCGGGTCGCTGCTTACGTAGCTGGCGAAGTCGGCTGCGGTCTGAACGGAGCCATTGTCGAAGACCACCAGCAGGCCGCCCCAGGTCAGCGACTGGGGAGTGTCGCCTTCCTCCACGACTGGCCGTGCCACGGGAACTGTAGCTTCGGCCAGGGCGGGATCTGAAGCCTGGTCCTTGATCGTGCCGCGCACCTGGTTTGCGTCGTCGAAGAAAGCGGTCATTTCCTGTGCGAAGAGCGTGCGTGCCTCAGGCCGTCCAACGTTGAGGCTGATGAGCTCGTCGTCAAGCAGGCCTTTGAGCCAGGTGAGGGCTTCAACTGCGCCTTCGTCGTTGACCGCAATGGTCTCGCCGTCGACAATCTTGGATCCGAAGGTCTTGAACCACGGGATGAAGTCCTTGACCTGCTCCGGCTTGGTGGCCAGAGCGTAAGGAACATAGTCAGGTCCCAGTTCATCCACCGCGCGCAGCGCTGCTTCGAACTCTTCGACGGTTACGGGAGCCTCGGAGACGCCGGCTTCCTCGAGCAGGGCGCTGTTCGAAACCAGGCCGATGGATCCTGTGTACCAGGGCAGGCCGAGCTGCTTGCCGTCAACTTGGCCGGTCTTCAGGGCAGCTTCGGTGTAGCCCGCACCTTCGACATAGCTGCTCAGGTCCACGAGGTTTCCAAGCTGTGCGAAGGAATTCAGATCAGCGATGTCAACCTGTGCAACACCGGCGATGTCGTTGCTCCTGGAGCGCAGGAGAACCTGGTTCCGGTATTCGGCGAACGGGTAGGAGGAGAAATCCACTGAGATGTCTTTGCCCTCGGTGAAGCTTTGCGCTTCATCCTCAAGCAGGGGCTTCTGGGCCTCTTCACCGTAGTACCAGCTGGTGAATGAGAAATCCTGATACTCGGCTTCTGCATCCGGGCTCGGAGCCGAAGCCTCGCCGGAGCCTCCACCGCAGGCGGCGAGCATCATGACGGAGAGTGCCGCGGTTGCGACTACCCCAATTTTCTTTGCCTTGCGGGCAGCTGTGAAATCGCTGCTCTTCTTTGATAGCGACATTGCGTTTCCTTTCGGTTGTTGTTAACCCTTGACCGCGCCCGAGCTAAGTCCCGCGACGAAGTATTTTTGTAGAGAGAGGAAGACGATGATGATCGGGATCGAAGCAACGAATGCCGCTGCCATCAATTCGGGCCACCGATTGCTGAATTCACTGAGGTAGGTGTTGACGAGGCCAGGAGGAAGCGTTCGGGTCATGTCGCCTGAAAGGGTCAGGGCGAATACGAAGTCGTTCCATCCGCGGATGAATGCGAAGAGACCGGCCGCGATCAGGCCCGGTGTCATCAGGGGCATGAGGATCTGGTGGATGATGGTCCACTGACTTGCGCCGTCGATCTTCGCGGCCTCGATAATCTCATCGGGAATATTGTCAAAGACACCCTTGATCATCCAGATACACAGCGGAAGCGTGAAGGTGGTGAACGCTATGATCAACGCCGGGTAGGTATTCAGCAATCCCAGCGAGCTGAAAAGCCCGTACATCGTGATGAGCAGCAGGATGTGGGGGAAGAGCTGCGAAGCCAGGATGATGAACATGAACGACTTGCGGCCGCGGTACTTGAACTTCGAGAAGGAGTACGCGCAGTACATGCCGATGAACACGCTGGCCACGGCTGTGATCGAAGAGACCAGGAAGCTGTTGCCCACGAACTTGAGCAGCTGGCCGCTTTCGAAGATGGTGCCGTAATGCTCGAACGTTATGTCGGTCGGTAGGAAGCGGGGCGGGAAAGCGAAGACGGCGTCGTTTTCCCTCACGCTCGTCACCACGAGCCAGTAGACCGGCGCGAGGGCGAAGAGTGTGATGAGAGTCAGCGAGATGCGGCGCAACCAGCTGATCGTTTTGGATTCACCGGTTGGGCTTCTACGTTTCCTGGAGGGTGGCTTTCCTACGGCCGTTCCGGGAGTGGTCCTTTCATCCTTCGCAGACGTTCCCTTAAGTGCTGCAGGCGAACTCATGCTGCACCCTCCGATCGATTCAGGTAGATGAAGACGGGCGGCAGGAGCAGGACCAGCCAGAGTGCCCCGATGGCGCCGGCCATGCCGAGGTCAAAGCCCTTGAATGCCATTTCATAAACGGCGAGTGAAAACGTTGTTGTGGCACCTGCGGGACCGCCGCCGGTCAGGACGTAGATGATGTCGAAGTGTTGGAAGTTCCAGATGAACTCCAGGAGAACCACGACAGAAGCGACGGGCCGAAGCCCTGGCCAGGTGATGTGCCGGAAGCGTTGCCAGGCATTCGCGCCGTCAACCCTTCCCGCCTCGCCGAGTTCTCCGGGAAAAGACTGCAGCGCGGCAAGGATCATGACCATCATCCAGGGGAATGTCGCCCAGGTTCGCGCGACCACGGCCGCGGTCATTGCGCCCGGGCCGGTGTCCAGCCAACCGATATTCTCGGAGATGAAGCCCGAGGCACGAAGCGCACCGTTGAGGACTCCGTAGTTGGCATCGAAGATCCAGAGCCACAGGAAGGAAACGACGACGCCGGGCAGGACCCACGGGAACAGAAGGACCGAACGCAGGGCTGAACGCCCGCGCATCTTCTGGTTGAGGCCAAGGGCAGCGATCAATCCAATCAGAAAAGGGGCCACGGTTGCCGGCAGGGCGAAAGTCAACGTTGTGACGGTGAGGGGCCACAGACTGTTGGTGAATGCTTCCCTAAGGTTCTCCAACCCGACGAATTCACCGGTTCCGGTAAGAAGGCTGGAGTCGAAGAATGCCTCAGTCAATGCGCGGATCAACGGATAAATGATGACCGCCAGCAGAAGCATGGCAGCGGGGACGGTCAGCAGGAACGGAAACAAGCCCGAATGACTCTTCCGTGGTGCTGGTCGTGTGGTTATGGTCGTCACTGACCTATCCTCTTTCCGTATGGGTGATTGCGTCTACGGTATACGATCTACCTTAGATGTCAAGATGTGGCATGATGTGGGTAACAAAGTTTGAGAGGGGACTTCATGAACTCCGTTGCTACAGGTGGGCCGCTCCTGGTCGAGACCAAAGCTTCGCTGGTGCGCAGCCGCATCGAGTCAGCAATTGTCAGCGGCGCGTTGAAGCCGGGCGACCGCATTGTGGTGGATGAGATCGCACGGGACCTTGGTATCAGCAAAATTCCAGTACGTGAAGCCCTGTTCAGTCTCCAATCTGCCGGTTTGGTGGTACAGACCCCGCATGCGGGCGTGAGGGTTGCGCCTCTGAAGCTTCGGGAGCTTCGTGCCGTGTATTTGCTTCGGGAGGAGACGGAAACACTCGTGGCCCGACTGGCAGCCGGCGCCATTACTCCCCGGGCAATCAAAGCTCTGCAGACAACTAACGATCAGATGGGCGAGTGTCTGCAGCGCGGCGAAATCGAGTCGCTCGCTGACTTGAACACGGAGTTTCATTTGCTGATTGCGAGAGCAACAACCTATGAATCGCTGGTTGAAGCGGTAACGGACTCCTTGCGCAAGGTGCGGCGTTATCGCGCAGTCGTATCGCGTCTGGCTACAGACTGGACCGCCGCCGTCAGCGAACATAACGAAGTCATCGAGGCGCTCAAGACCGGCGATCCCGACATTGCGGGTGCTGCCGTCCGCGCCCACGTCCAGAACCAGAGACAGATTGAGCTCGCGATCGAGTTAGCCAAGGAAGAAGCAAGTGCGCTCCAGTCCTGAGGTAATCACCATCGGGGAAACGATGGTTCTCGTTTCCCCTGCCTGTCCCGTCCCGTTGGCATCAGCCGAAGAGTTTCGACTTGATTGCGGTGGCGCTGAATCTACTGTCGCGCTGTACCTGGCGGAGGGCGGGCACAGTGTGGCATGGGTGTCCAGGCTCGGCTCCGGTCCCCTCGGGCAGCGGATTCTTGATCTTCTAAACCGCCACAATGTGGAGACACAATGGGTTGCAATCGATGATGGCGCGCCAACCGGCGTCTACTTTAAGGACCCGACTCCAAGCGGCAGTACCGTTCATTACTACCGTTCAGGATCTGCCGCATCTCGCATGACTCCAGCCGTTCTGGATGGGCTTCCACTCGATCAGGCCAACATCGTCCACTTCTCGGGTATAACACCCGCGCTCTCCGGTTCCTGTCGTGGGCTTGCCGACACAGTGACGACGACGATGGCCGGCCATCCGGGGCTGCTCTCCTTCGACGTCAACTATCGGCCGGGCCTATGGTCGATCGAAGACGCCGCCGATGTTCTTCTTAGGTATGCAGGCAGCGCGGACATCTGCTTTGTTGGTCGGGACGAGGCCGAACGCCTCTGGGGTACAACCACAGCCGAAGCGGTCCGCGAACTACTGCCACAACCTGCCCGCCTGGTCGTCAAGGACGGGGCGGTGGGCGCTACTGAGTTCAGTGCAAGCGGAGCTTGTTTCGTGCCCACCCCTGCCGTTGACGTCGTCGAGGAAGTCGGGGCCGGCGATGCTTTCGCCGCCGGGTACTTGTCCGGCGTGCTCACTGGCCGGGACAGCGAAGGCTGCCTCTCGCAGGGACACCGCTTTGCCGCCCGCGCCCTGACTACCACCGGCGACTTCAAACCACTCACAGTGAACGGAACTTTTCGATGACACTCACCTTCGATGAGCTCTTCTCTACGAAGCCGGTCATGGCCATCCTGCGTGGTTTCGGCCCGGACCTCACACTGGAGTTAGCGCGCAAAGCGTGGGACTTGGGTATCGACTGCGTCGAGATACCGATTCAGAGTCGCCAAGATTTGCAGGCCCTGCGCCAAGTGGCCGAAGCGGCCCAGGGCCACGGCCGGGTAGTGGGCGCCGGGACCGTCATCAGTGTAAAGCTCGTCGAACAAGCGCGACAGGCGGGCGCCGCATTCACTGTAAGCCCTGGACTCGACCTCGCAGTGGTTGAGGCGTCCGCGTCAATGGGCATGCCTTCGTTACCGGGCGTCGCGACACCAACAGACATCCAGATTGCGGCCCAGCACGGCCTGCGATGGGTCAAGGCTTTCCCTGCCTCAGTTCTCGGTGTCGGTTGGTTCCGTGCTATTCGTGGACCATTCCCGCAATTGAAGCTGGTCGCCACGGGAGGAATTGATGCACGGAACGCGCGCACCTATCTTGATGCAGGAGCCGACGTGGTCTCAGTCGGCTCTGCGCTCTCCGATCCTGAACAGTTGCCGCTCTTGGCGGAACTGACGGCTGGCACCGCACGCTGAATCAGCTGCTGATATGGTTCTACGCCCGCACCGCGCGGCACTTCGCGTAACGTCCGGCCGCGGGGTGTCGCTTCGCACCTCAATATGTCGCTCCACCCGTGGGCTCGGATCAGTTTCCGTAACGTTCACGAAATCGTTGACCGTATTTAGTATTCCATCTACTGTCTACTTATGCCCAAAGAAGAGCACACATTCCTGAGTAATCCCGTTGGCCGCCGTGCCTTCGTCGGTGGCAGTCTCGGCACCGCAGGTGCCGCTGCCATGGTTCTCGCAAGTCCGTCCCGGCCGGTACAGGCCGCTGAAGGCGACTCCTACGTTGTTCAGTGGAAACGGCACCGGCAAACTATCCTTGGGCTCGGCTACGAGATCCAGAGTGACTCGATCGGGTCGGGCAATAATGGCCTGCCCGACGCCCAGACATCTGTCCCGCATGACCTGGTGAAACCCGAGCGCCATCGCTTCTACAATGAGATGCTGCGGGCCGGAGGTGATCGGGGGTTCAGGTACTGCCGGCTTGCCATGGGCCTGTATTTGAGGGGCCTCTCTGAGGACGGCAAGAACATCGTCGGGCGTTGGCCGGAACAGATGTCTGAACTGGCCGAGATGGTCAAGCACGGCAAGACCGAAAGCATGATGGTCGAGTACTGGTCGCCCGCACCGCACTGGAAGTCCAACGACTCCTACATCGGCGGTACGTTGAAGAGCGGCGACCAGGGATTCCTCTCCGAGTTCGCTGACGCACTGGTTGGTGACGTGGAATTCCTGGAGCGCAACAACCTGCCGGTGTCATGGTGGGGTCTGCAGAACGAGCCCGAGTACTCCACTCCCTATAGCTCCTGCGTGTATGGAGATGATCTTTATTACAACGCCTTCCGTACGGCAGCCAGCCGGCTCCGGTCGCAGTTCCCCGGAATCCGCACCCACGTCAACAGCAATTACGGGCATACCGGTCCGGGCGGTGAGATGATCCTTGAGGATCCCGCAACACTTTCCCTGACGGATGCGTGGACCTGGCACCGAATCGGCTTCGACTCCAATGACCAGATCAACAAGGACTTCAGGGACGGGGCCGGACCTCGTGCCGCCTTCAGCAACGAGTTCGAGTATCAGCCGTGGAGTCCGGGAGACACGCAGTGGCGGACGGTCAACACGGCGCAGTCCATCATGAACTGGATGGTCTTCCAGGATTCACCGACGTGGGTCTGGCTGCATGCCTTGAAGCCCACGTACAACTCCGAGGCCACCGGCTACTCGCTTGGCTTCTGGCGCCCGTGGGACGACGACAATTTCGAGCAGTTCCCTGATATCAAAAAGGGTCACTGGGCCTGGAACGACATGAACTGGAACGGCCTGTCCGGGTTCCTGCGGAATATGCCGTGGGATTCCGTTCGCGTGGAGGTCGATGAGCCGGAAATCAACGGAGAGCACAGAATCATGGCGTGGCTTGCACCCAATGGCAAGCGCACCTTCGTGGTCACAAACCGAAGCGACCAGCCCTATACCTTCCAGGTGGACGTCGGGGAACGCGCAATGTTCAAGGGCAGCCGCTATGCACACGACCTGAACGCAGTTCGCGTCGGCGAGCAGCAAGGCCCTGCGCTCAGCCTTGACGTACCGGCATACTCGATCGAATTCTGGACGGAGTAACAATGACCACCACAATCCCAGAGACCACAGCCACGGCTGATGGAGATGTCGAGATCATCGTCGACAATCTTCAGGCCGATATCACAGGCGGCGCCTGGCGTACCTCCACGTTCCAGCCGAACTACTACGGCTCGAACTACCACTTCACTGACCGATCGGCTTTCTCGGCGACGTCCCGCGTTGCCCGGTGGCGTTTCAACGTTCCTGCTGCAGGGGAATATGTGGTCAGTGCCTGGCTGCCAAATGGAAGCGGGGACCGGGCGCCCGCAGTCAAGTATCGTGTCCACCACGGAGGGCAGATTTCTGAGTTCACCTTAGACCACCGCGAAAGCGGGGGCCGCTGGCGTCCGCTCGGAGGCCTGCTTCAGTTCGACGGCTCAGACAACGAGTTTGTCGAGCTACGGGTTGCGGATGTGCCGGGAGACCTTGGTGGCCCCACGACCTACATTCATGTAGACGCTGTCAAAGTTGCAACGCCTCCACCGCCCGTGAACACCGCTCCTTCCAATCTTGCTGTAGCCGAAGGACGCAACTACCTCGAGATCTCCTGGGACGCACTGGAAGACGCCGAAACCTACATCCTCAGCAGGTCGGTCGACGGCGGACAGACCGAAGTGGTCGCCGAAACGCCCAGCAGTGCTTACCTCGACCTCGACGTTCTGGTCGGCAAAACGTACACATACACAATCCGGGGTGTGAACGTCGTCGGTGACGGACCGGAATCGTCAGCGCTGAATGCTGCGCTCACTCCCGGTGCGCCGTTACAGGCAGTCCAGGGGCTCGCCATCTCCAACGCCGACCGGCGCCCCGTCCTTACCTGGGACGCAGCACGCGACGCGACAGCGTACCAAATCGAGCGAGCCAACAGGAGTGGCGGAAGGTACAGGGTGATCGGGGAGACAAGCGGCACCGAATGGGTCGATAGGTCCCGCCCGAGGGAAGCCTTCTACATCGTACGGTCCTTGAACCAGCACGGAGCTGCTGAGCTCAGCTCCTGGCAGGTGAGCTGGAACTGGGAGCTCAGCTAGCCCACTTCATCTCACTAGTGCCGGAAATGTTGAATGCGTCGATCATTCAACATTTCCGGCACCAGTAAATCAATTCGGCGATGATTGGCTGAACCACCAGCTATCGGGAGGCACAGTCCGGCGCAGACCCCGTTCGGAAGAAGCGGTGGCCGCTCTCACCACTCGATGCTGTCGAAGCTCTCCCGCAGCTTCAGTCCCCTCGTCGGATTGAGCAACTCCATCCAGGCAACCCGGCCGAGGAGATGCGCGCGGAAGTCGTGATGGCCCGAGCGGTTCTGGGACTCCGGTCCGTGCCGCACGCAGTTGTGCAGGATTGCCTTCAACCGTTCGTACTCCGGACGGCTCGCGTTGGCGCGTTCGTTGACCACGATTCCGGTGACCGTCTGGCGCACGCTCGAACCACGGACTCGCGTCTTGTGCACATTCACCAGGTGGCCTTCCGCTTCGATGATGCGCGTCGCGCCGCGCACGAAAGCATCCGCCCGGCGCGCCAGCTGGTCACCGCCGCTGAACGCGAGGTCATCGGCGTAGCGGGTGTACACCGCGCCGGCCGCGGTGGCCCAGCCTTGCAGCCGGAAGTCCAGTCTCCGCACGGCGAGGTTGGCAAGCGCAGGCGACGACGGCGCCCCCTGGGGAAGGTGCGGAAGCGCAAGTGCCCGGCGGAGTTCGAACCGTTCGCCCACGGCGCCTCCAGCGGGCGCGTTGCGCGCAATTCCCGGCGGCACCGAATGCGTGCAGAGCCCGGTCAGCGCGTGCGCCACCGGTTCGGCGAACCCGGCCTCACGGAAGATGCCATACACCCGTCCGGCGCGTACCCGCGTGAAGAACGTTGCCAGGTCCAGGTTGATTACAACCCTGGCGCCCTCATGGAAACGAGCTCCGGTTGCGGCGCTCCTTCCGGGCAGGAATCCGTGCGCCGCGCTGTGGACGCTTATGCCCTCAAGGATCCCGCGGAGCACAGTCCGCTGGAGCTCACGGAGCCTTGGTCTTGGGACTTCCAGCAACCGTGGCATCCTGCCCGGGCGTGACCGCCACTCGTACCGGTAGTGGTGCAGCCTTTTCGAGTGGGCACGACGGTTCCAGTGCCGGGTGTCCGCGAACCAGTCGAGTTCGCCTGGAGGGAGGCGAAGCAGCCGGGCAAGGTCGGAAAGGTCATTTAGGCCGCGCGGCGCCCGAACCGGGGTTGGCGCGAAGTGCGCAATCCGGATCGGGACGCCGTTTTTGGTCGCCCGGGCAACCGCGGCCCGGAAGGAGTCATTAAGTACGACGACGGCGGCCAGTTCCCGAGGCGCGTCAACTGGCGGTTGCCGGTAGAACCGCAGCACCTCCGTGGCCACCGGACCCAACCAACGTCGGCGTGCGCCGAGAACCTCGGCACCGGCCGCCAGGAGTCCGTTCTTCGACCAGTCACCCGTCGCGAGGAACGCGTGGGCGAGCGCGGTTGCAATCGCAACCGGGCTGGGGTGGGGCGTCCGTGCGAGGACGCGGGCGCCCGCCGTCGTCGTCATGATGTCCCCTCGCTCCCCCGTGTAAGGACGGTGACCCCGGACGACCTGTCTCTCCGTTCGGGTGCCTGACTGCGCGAAGCGCAGCGTCGCACCTGAGGCGCTCTGTGTGAGGTCTATCTGCGTCCCCCGGGGTAGCCCCGGAGAGGATGGAACACCGCGTGCGCCATCCGCCTCGTTTAGGGCCACCGCCCACGCTCACGCTAACGGATTGCGTCCTGCATAGGAACCTTTGTGCTCCGGGTGGACGACGCACGGCGGCGCGGATGCCTGAACTTAAGGACACTCCGAACCTGTACCGAAGTACAACAGCGCAAGTCGCAGCCCTCCGTAATGTCAATGGTGTCAAGAGAAACAAATGATCGCGAGGAGGGGAAATGCTTGGTCTTCAGTTACACGGTGTAAGCCGTAGCTTTGGCGGCCGTGAGGTTCTGCAGGACGTAGACCTGAATGTTGCACGCGGCGAAATCGTCGGTTTCATTGGCGGCAATGGTGCAGGTAAAACGACCACGATGCGACTTATCCTGGGGCTTCTTACCGCCTCACGTGGACACATCACGTGGGATGATGCACCCATTACCGCGGAGAACCGGCGCGCCATCGGCTATATGCCGGAGGAACGCGGTTTGTACCCTGAGATGACCGTCCATGATCAGCTCGTGCATTTCGCCCTCCTGGAGGGCAAATCCCTTCCCAGCGCCCGCGAAGTAGCTGCCGAATTGATTGATGCACTGGGACTCAGGGGCCGTGATCAGTCACCTGTTCAAGATCTCTCGCTCGGCAACCAGCAGCGAGTACAGCTCGGCGTCGCTCTGGTGGGGAATCCAGCGCTCCTGGTTCTTGACGAGCCGTTTTCCGGGCTCGACCCGCTGGCCGTGGAGACCATGGCCGATCTGATCCGCAAGCAAGCTGAGCGTGGCGTCGGAGTCCTATTTTCGTCGCACCAACTGGAACTGGTCGAACGCATTTGCGACCGCGTCTGTGTGCTCGACCACGGCCGGGTGGTCGCCAGCGGACGCGTCGACGATCTTCAGGGCGATTCCTCGTCTCGCTGGCGTCTGACGTTCTCCCAGGACGTCAGCGAGAACTTCGCCGCGGAGCTTTCGATCATCCCAGGCATCGTGCCCGCTCCCGTTCAGGACGATCCCAAATCGATCATGATTGCCATCGACGGGCGTGGACACGATATCCCGGCAAATGTTCTGCAGGCTGCGATCCGACGAGGTGGTCTCCGCAGTATCGAGCACATCCAGCGATCGCTGGCGAGCATTCTCACCGAACGGCTTGATGCCCGTTCTCTGAGCGAGGCAGACCCGGCCACTATGAACACGCCCCAGCTCTCAAGTATTGGAGGAGCACGATGACTCTCACCGCCACACGTACCACCGCACATGCTTCAACATCATCCGTCGATGCCGGTGCTGCCGGCATAATCATTCGACGCGAACTCCTAACTCGCCTCAGGAACCGCACCATTATCGTTGCTACTGCGGTACTGGCGGTCCTGGCCGGGATCGGCGCCGGCGTTGGGGGATGGTTTCTGGTCGATGCCCGCCAAGGCAGCACACTGGCGATCGACACGCAGATCCTCTTCGCTACTGCCATGATTTCTGCGCTCCTTGCCGCGCTGGTGTATTCGTCACAAAGCCTCGCCTCAGGAGTCGTGGAGGAAAAATCCTCCCGCATCGTCGAGATTCTCCTGACCAAGATCGGCGTCGCACCGCTCCTGGCAGGAAAGATGATCGGAGTCGGTCTCGTCACCTTCATGCAGCTTCTGGTCATCGGAGGAGCCGTGGCCGGCGGATTCACTGTCGTCGATGGGTGGTCCATTCTTGAGGTGCAACTCGGCCCGAGCCTGCTGTGGTTCCTGATCTGGTTCCTGCAGGGCTTCATGGTCTTCGCGACCCTCAGCACGCTGCTCGCGTCCACTGTGTCTCGCCAGGAAGATCTCGGAACGGCATCAACGCCGCTTTCGGTCCTTCAAATGGCATTACTGGTCATCGCGCTATACCTAGTGCCCCAATACCTCGAGAGCACCTGGGTACAAGTGCTCTCCTTCGTCCCACTGTTCTCGTCCTATCTGATGCCCATGAGATTCGCACTCGACGGCGTCACCACGGTCGAGATGGTGATCGCTGCAATCATCGCGGCAGTTGCAGTGCCAGTCCTGTTCCGCCTCACGACGCGGATCTACCGGAATAACGCTCTGCGCACCGGATCGCGGGTCTCATTCCGCCAGTCCATCACGTCCGACAACAACACCTGAGTCCATTCAGTAACAACCGAAAGGCCATCACCATGAACACCCACCACTCCTCGAAGACCGCAAGCGACAGCAATGTCAAGAAGCACCTCAAGAACGCGGCACTCCTTATCGTCGGCATTGTTATCGCGTACGCCGTCGTGACGCTGTTCTCCTAATCCCTTCCTCCCACATCAACAGAATTGAGTCCGTCATGACGCTCACGGCAATTCGCCCTAAGTGGCACACTGACCCAGCACTTCGGCGGGTGGTCGACGCTACAGTCGAGCTGCTTGCCACGCGAGGGCAGCACGAAGGCGTTACCGAGATCGCGCCTCCCGGCTTTGCAGGCCGCAACGGTGCGTGGATCATGACGCTCGACTCGGGTAAGCGGGTCTTCGCGAAGCAGATCTCGTTGGATAAAGCCGGTTCCACAGCGTTCGATCGGTCAATCCAGTTCGCATCTTTCGCGCAAATGCATCCACAACACGCCGCCGCCAGCGCACGGCTGATCGCAAGCGACGCAGAACACTCCCTGCTCGTCTTCGAGTACTGCCCAGGCACCAGCCTCGCCAAGCTCCTCGTCAACGAGCGTATACCTGCCAGCTTCTCCACAAACGTTGGAAAGCTTCTCGCGCGGCTCCACTCCGGGCCGATTGAGGGACTTCACGAAACGAACCACCCGAGTCCGCCCTTGCCTATGCTTCGATTCGGGATTCCGCAGGAGCGGTATGTGCAGTTCACTCTCGCGGAAATACGGTTCTGGTCTGACCTGCAGCACGACGCCAAGCTCGTCCAGGCCGCGACCGACCTGCGCGGCTGGGAGAGCGAGCACCAAACCGCACCCATCCACGGAGACCTCCGTCTGGACCAGTTCCACATGCGAGGCGAGGAGCTGCATCTCCTTGATTGGGAGGAGTTCGGGCGGGGAGATCCCGCTCGAGACCTCGGAACTCTCGCCGGCGAGTGGATCTATCGTGCAGTCCTCGACACGGTCACAAGCCGTGCGGGAGCCGGCGCTCCGCCCTTACGCTTCGACGCCGCGTCGGCCACACGACGCATCACCGAACGTATGCAGCATCTCGCACCGCAGATCCGGCAGATGTGGGCCGCCTACCAGGCACAGGCAACCCGCCCCGATACGGATCTCGCCATCCGGGCCACCGCACACCTCGGGTGGCATCTCGTGGATCGAACCATTGCCAGGGCATCCCATGTGGCCCAACTGCCTGGCATTGAACGGGCCGCCGCCGGTATCGGCCGCAAAATCCTGCTCGCTCCCGCCCGCTATACCGCTGCACTCGGATTTCAGGAGCCCTCATCATGATTACCGCCTCAGACACAACGTTCGCCTCTATGCTTGCCGGCACGAACCTCGCAGTCCACGGGTCGGGAACCTCGGCGATTGTCATGGGCGATCGCATCGAAGCAGCCAGTCCCGCGGAACTACGGTCACAACTTTCGGCTGCGATCTACACCAATCTCCATATCCGTCATCCTGGCATTGAGGGGCAGACAGATACGGTGCAGGACGCGGATCTTATCGCCCAATTGTGCGGCGCTGTCCCGCATCAGCAGATTGTCCAGGCCGTCACTGAATCAGATGTTCAGGCCTCGCTCGGCCCGGGCCATCGCACGGTCATGATGGACAGGCTTAAGGTCTTGGTCGCCGATGACAAGCTCGTACGAGATGACAGCGGCGTGGTTGTCGGAGCGCGGTTCTCGAGCTGGCGCACACGAACCACTCCCGGTTACGTCCTCGCGCTCAGCCAACGCAGCATCAGTGCGGGACCTGTGGTGCGGCTCTATCTCGCCCGTGACAGCGTCGAACAAACGCTGGCGGTGTGGAGTTTACTCCTGCGCGGTCTCGATGAGGCAGGTATCGCCTATCAGGCCAAGGCTCTGTCGAGTATCGCGGCGCATCCGCGTGCCGACGCCGTCGTCGTCTACACCGCCCGGCAAGACTTGGCAGCAGCAGCGGAGGCAACCACCCACGCCACCAAAGCAGCCCCATCGGCAACGCTGCCACCGTCCGTATTCACCCGCCGGCTCACAAACGACGTCACGACAGCGTACGAGCCGGTAGATCCGCGACCTGCGTATCAGCGCCTGAGCTTCGGTCAGCACCGCTCACGAGTGCTTGCTGATGCGCTGATAAGGGCCGCAGCCGAGGGACGCACCGTGACCTCCACCTGGGAAGAGGAAGCCCACGCGGCCCTCATTGATCCGCACACTCCAGGGCGGAATCTCAACAGCTAACCCACAGATTTCCCGGCACCGCCGGGGGAAACCATAAAACCGCCTCATCCTAGGCACCAACGAAAGGAATGACCATGACCGCCATCAACACCACCGACGTCCGGGCTCACAACCTCAACGACCTCGCCGAGGGCCACGACACCTTCACGACTGTTGACGAGATCGGTGGCGACGCTGCCACCGACGCTCCCGCCACCAGCCCCTTCTGCGTGGGGATCATCGTGGGCGCCACGCTGGGCGCCGGCTGCTGACCCCAGCCTCACCTCACTAATACCTAAACGCTAAAAGTCTCCAAGAACCGCAACTCCACACTCACAAACCAAACATCAAAGGAAAATACTATGTCGAACTCAGCCGCCCTCGCCGACCTCGCCGAAGGTCACGACACGTTCACTACTGTTGACGAAATCGGTGGCGACGCCGCCACCGACGCCCCCGCCACCAGCCCGTTCTGCGCAGGCGTACTTATCGGTGCCACGCTGACCGTAGGCTGCTGACACCCTTTTGGCACGGTCGGCGCTGGTCACAGATCAGCGCCGACCCCAACCAACGCCTTACGAGCGATTTCTCCAGGAGAAAGGGCACCAATGAACTCGAGCGCGAACGTTAACAGGCCCATGATCAGCAGTATGACACTCGACAAGTTCGGGTATGCCCGCGTGGTTATTGTCCTGACTGGATCCGCCATGACCCAGGTTATGCCGTACTGGATTGACTGGGCTCGCAGTACCGCGCCCGGCACCACATTTCGTGTCATCGCGCGCGACAGCGTGTACAGATTCACCACCCGCCACAACATCGAGTCGCGTCTTCGGTCGCAGGTGCAGAACGATCGCTGGGAAGACGAGATTATCGCCAGCCACGTCGAACTCGCCGAATGGGCTGACCTCATCCTCATTTACCCGGCGACCCTGGACTACGCCTCGCGGTTGGCGCACGGGATCACCGATAGTCCCTCGCTCCTGGCAGCACTCTCCACAGAAGCGGTGGTCTGCATCGCTCCCGCACTTCCACCGCGCGCGTGGGGTAATCCCGTGGTCAATGAGACGTTCCGTCTGCTGCGTCAGCCGGAGAACTTTATTGTGATTGACCCCGTTCCCGGTCCCAGCGAGTCCAGCGACTCTGCGCTGGCATGGATACCGCCAGCGCTACCGATCGTGCTGCGAACTCTCGAAGAGCGACGTACCCGCAATGAGCCGCCTGTTGCTGCCAGGAGCGCATGATGTCCTCAACGACCACCGATCCGGTGCGGCTTCGCGAGAGCAGCACCGGGCTGCTGCAGACGACCGTCACCGCCGGAAAGAACGGAGCGCTTTGGACCCACCATCTTGGTGAAATGGCCTCGTTCCCGTTCTCGTCGCTCTCTATCCGCCTCGACACGCCGCTAGACTCCATCACCTTCGGAATTGGTGACGCAACGCGGCGGGCCTATCAAACATCGACAACAGCGACTGTGCCGGATCTGCTGGCCACCGGGGAGAATGAAGCACTCTTCCTTGTCGGCCGATGGTGGGGGCAGGCCCTTAGCATGCTGCATGCGAATGCAGATGCAGATGCAGATGCAGACACAATGTCCATTCCACCACGCACACTCACGCGTGCGCAGGCGTGGACCGCCGGCCAATGGCCTGTCGTCGGTGGCATCATCGGCGACGACGGGCTTAGAACGATCCGAGCATGGACAGAGGACATGCTCAAGCAAGATCACAATCGTCTGGTCGTAGTCCACGGCAGCCCGGGGATGGCACACTGGACGGTTGCTCCGGATGGGTCGCGTGCCGCGTTGCTGACCGGGGAAGACACTGGGTTCGCCGACGCCTCTTATGACGCAGTGTGGGTTATGGGCGAGCTCGCCGAGTTGCACCACTTTTATCCATCTATCCGGCCGGGCATTGCCCGACTCCGACAAGGATTCCAGGACGGCCACGGCACGCTGCCTGATCCAGGGACCATGCGCGTCGGGATCGCCTTTCGCCTCCTCCAGCACGCCTACGACTGGCACCATTATGCGGGTGCGTCGATTGAAAATGCCCAGCTGGTCATACGCCTGGCGGACTCATACCTGCGCGGCCCCTCGACCTCGAACGGAGAGCCATCTTGAAAGTAGGCACATCCGCCCCAGCGTTCCAGATCCGTGGGCATCATGCCGAGCTTCGAAAGCTTCCCAACGGCGCCCGGGTTCTCGCGATTCACGATCCCCAGGCACGTAACAGTACTGTCGCTCTGTCCATCCATGCAGGTATGCGCGATGAGGTTCTGCCCGAGGAAAACGGCACGATGCACTTGATCGAGCACATGGTTTATCAGGACAGCGCAAGGCTCAGCGGGGAAGACCGGCAGCGTCAACTCGCTCGCTCCGGCTCGGTTCTGGGCGGTCACACGCATATGGATTACACGGAGTTCTACGAAACAGGCTCCACGGAAAGCATCCATTGTGTTGCCGACCGGCTTGTCGACCAAGTCTTCTTCCCGGTGTTCCGACAGGAACAGATCCGTCAGCAGATTGAGGCGGTTGCAACCGAACGGCGGCGTCGACTCGCACCAGCTCCCGGTCATCAGCTTCCCTGGCCGCATCTCACAGGAAAGTACTGGCGAGACCACGCCAACGCACATGACGGAAGCGGCGACACAGACCTTGCTGAACGGGTGAGCCCTGCAATTCTCCAGTCAATTCATCGACGCCTCTACCGCCCCGACAACACCGTCCTGGTAGCCCTATCACCCGAGAAACCTGACGAGACCGTTGCACAGCTGATGCGAGCCATTGGAGTGATCGAACCGGATAAAATTGACCGTCCCGTGAAAAGGCGCGTGCAAGGGCTGCCAGTGTCGCAGCGAATCGATCTGACTGAGGACACGCAAGGGAACCGGTCCAGACGTTTGTCGGCCACCGGCGCAGCCCCATCGTCCACGATCACCCCCGACGTGCTCGGTGATTTGCTCGTTGCCGAACTCCTCGCTGTGCAGGCGGGCCTCGACGCCAGCGCCGGATTGTTCGGACCAGGCGACATGACCGACGACGACCTCTTCGTCGTCGTCGATGACACGGCCTTCGATATGGACCCGGCTGAACGGATTCGAGCAGTCACTGTCGCCGATGAAGAACTTGTCCACCACATCGTGGCTCGTGCTGTGTCCCGTGCAGAGCATCTCACCAGCGACGACGCACGGCTGACGCGCACCGTTGCCCGGGATGTGCTTTTGCGCAACACAACCACATTTGCGACAACCCTCGTTGACTCGCTAACAGGTCTCCTACACACTCCCGACGACGCGCGATCCTTGATCCTCATCGCCAGCGAACGCCTCGCTGGTCAACCATTCGTCTGCCTGACACTTCGCTCCCAAACAGAAAGGCCCTCATGACCACCTCATTGCCCGGTCCCCTACGGCCTCTCATCGTGCTCGACCATCGATCTGCTTTCGCGACGGTTGCACTCGCCTGGCGGACTCGCCAGCAACCGAATGAGGCCGCCTCCGAGTCGCAGCTTCGCGCAGCGCTCGACCGGGCAGGGCGTGCCCGAAGTGTCCGGTTACGTCCCGTGCAGAGCACGTGGTCAAACACTTCCGGAGCCGCCCGCCTAATCGTCTCCCTCCCCGAGGACGGCTTCCAACCCTGGGGCGATAACGTCATCCAGGAGCTTCATTCCCGGCCGGAATCATTCAGCATGCCTGCGATCGCCGCCGTAGGCTCCGAGCGCGTCGCGGAATCTACACAGGCGCTGGCGGGGGATCTGCCCTCGAATGACCTCAAGATCAGCCCTGTCCCGAGCTCCATGAGACAGACGCGGCAGCAGGGCTTCGAGCAGACGGTCATCACCGGGGCTGACCCCTCACCTCATGCCGGGTACGCCGCCACCTTCGTCGCGCTCTGCGCCCTTCTGGCCGGCCCGAACCTCAACCTGCAAATTGCCCTTAACCGAGCCGGAAACCCATCAACAGTCTCCATCAGCCGCACCTTGGACCGCGGCTCGCCAAGCATCGTCTGGACCGTAATCTCCAAGGCGGAGCAAAGTCTTCACACTCTTGAACTCGTCTTAGAGATTGCCTGCGACCTCGCCCGTAACGCGATCGCCGGACCGGCTCCCGTGACCTCGTTCGCGCAAGCCAACGTGAACCGGCCGTGGACCTCACCGAGGGATGTTGCACAAGCCATGGTGGAGTACGAGGTTATGGGGTGGGGCGGTCATCTCATCCGTGAACCTGATACTGCGCTTCAAAACGTAGAGTCAGGGCTTAGACGGGCGTTTGAAGGACTGCTGATGCCTGTTGCCGACGTCCTAGGGAAGCCGATATCTCTCTGACAAACGTCTCCCCATCAGTAGAACAAACTAGTGGATTGAATTGAGGTCAACGAGGCCGCGCTGAATTGCCGTGACGAGGATCTGGACACGGTCGCGAACACCGAGCTTCTCCATCACCTTCACAAATCGAGCCTTGACGGTCGACTCGGTCACGAAAAGTTCGCGGGCTATTTCGCGATTACTCATGCCACGGGCCAGAAGAGAAATGACCTCCAGTTCCTTCTCAGTCAGAACCTCAATGAGACCTGCGTCGGGAGTGACCTGAGCGGGAACGGACTCCTCGAGCCCCTTCACAACAAACCTGGTGACTTCTGGCGACAGGACGGACTCACCCGCCAACACCGTGTGAATCCCGGAAATAATCTCCCGCGGCTTCGTGTCCTTGACAATGTAACCCGATGCGCCTGCCCGCAGAAGGTCCACGACATAGCGATCAGTGGAGAATGTCGTCAAGCCCAGGATTTTGATCTCCGGGTGTTCCGCATGAATCTGCGCCGTTGCCCCGACGCCGTCAAGCACCGGCATTTGCATATCCATCAAGATCACATCCGGACGCAAGGCGGCGGACTGCTGCACAGCAACTTGACCGTTCCATGCTTCGCCAACCACGACGAGCGATGGGTCGGCTGTCAGATAATCACGCAGGATCTCCCGGGTCATCGACTCATCATCGACCAACAGGATTCGCGTCATGTAAGTGCTCCTTGTGTCTTTTCGAGTGCGGTTCGCCTCTCCAACGGAATGGTCATCGTGGTCGACCAGATCCCCGATGTGGAATCAGTGAACACTCGTCCACCGAAGACCTCGCACCGGGCCCTCATAGCCTCGATCCCTGTCTGAGAGGAGGACACCGCGATGCCTGACGAGACACGGTTCGCCGAACTCAACGCGACGTGCTCTTCATCCACTGCAAGCCTCAGACGTACGTCCGCGTCGGAGTCTCCGTGCTTGAGGATGTTCGTACCCAACTCACGAACTGTTCGACGCAGGGCTTGCCGCAAGCTAGCCGGCACCATGGCAACGGAGCCTTCGATATCGAGTTGCACGCGGAAGCCGGCCCGTTCCACGGCATCTGCGACATTGCGAATGTCGTGAATGAGCGCCACCGCCGTCGTCGTCTCACCCGATGGGTCCGGCGCATCCAGTAGGCCACCTTCAGCGGGACGCTCGTTGGCATCGGCGACGGAGCCTGCGATTTCGATTTGGTCCTCGGTTTTGAGGAGAACGACGAGGCTCCGCAAATCCTGCAACGCCTGAAACGCGGCCTCACCGATACTCTCGAGGATCTTCGCCGTCTTGGCGGGATCTGCGACGAACTCAGCGCGCCGAGCCTGCATCGCGATGATAGTGACGTCGTGAGCGACGATGTCGTGCAGTTCGTGTGCCAGCCGCGTCCGCTCGAAGTTCCGGATCCGAGCTTGCTCTTCTGTGAGCCGAACGACTTTCTGCGCATCGCGTTCCGAACGAGCGCGGAAGGTATTCGCCCCGAGTCCTGCTGAAGCAGCGCATACGGCAAGCAAACCTAGGACCAGCACTCCGCTCGTCATATCCGGGTTGACGAGCCACACCAACGGAACCAGCACCAGAACCATGACCGAGAAGACCCTTGCGGGAACTATCGGGAGCGCGAACGTTACCAGCCCGACTGTAACGATCATCGGGAAGATCGTTGCGGACACCAGCAGTGGTGGCGCGCCCAAACTGAGCACCACGGCAAAGACCACCAGCCACGCAGCAGCACCAGGCAATGCACCGGCGAGCAGAGCGAGCAGCGGCATGTAGGGGAAGACCAGTTCAAACCAGCCCCTCGGGCTGGCTAAGTCGAGTTCACCGTGCAGTATGTCGCTGGCCACCAAGAACACGAACACCACGGCAAGCAGGGTCTTGCCCACCCATCCCCCTGGAATCGGACGCACCCCGTCTGCCCATCTCGCCCTTCTCTGTGCCATGTTCCCAGAGTAGTCGAGCGCTCGCCCCAGTTTAGGGAATACCGAACTTTAAGACCTGCACTTAAGTACAAGACTCAAATGATCTTTTGTATAGCCGTCATCACCAAATTCTTCTGGATTCTAGATACATCGCTGGTAACCAGCGATACAAGATTTCATATAGAAAGCAGAAAACCATGATGAAGCTCCTCGCTACAGTAACGCTCACTACCCACGCCCTTCTAGGAATTCCGAATTCCGCCGATGTCGAGGTTCATGACATGACGACTACGGCTTCGAAGAGCGATCCGGCAGCCATGGCCAGCGACGAGATGACAACCAACTCACGAGATTTTCTCTGTGAGATGTTCAAACTCTGCTAGTGCCAAAGAATCATCCAGTGCTATATCGGCCCGAGTCACGTGGTCCTCGCGAGAAAATACACCTACCGAGAGAAATGGTCCGCAAACGGAAAGAATCTGAGCGACCAAACCAATCAATAAACCTGCCATGAAAGAACAGCATCGTCCCGTCCGGTATTTTCCAGCGAGCGGACCTCAGTGCGCGCGTATTTGAAGGCCATCGCGAATCCAGCCGAGCGAATTAGCAAGTCCCACTCTCGGGAGATCAGCCGAATGCTGCAATTGGCAAGGATGGAGCCGCTTTAGCGCGGAAGATTCACGGCACTCCTCACGCGAAACTAGAGCGTGCTGCCCCGGCTCACTAGTTCCGGCTGGAAGATCACCTGACGGCTCTCGTGCGTCTTCTGGTCGATGGCCTCAAGCAGGAGTTCGACGGCGGTGCGTCCCATTAGTTCGGTGGGTCGGCGCACGGTGGACAGCGGCACGACCGCGGACTGGGCGAAGTCAATGTCGTCATAGCCGATCAATGCGAGGTCTTCCGGAATGCGAAGACCACGGATCAACAGCACTGCCTGCATTACGCCGATGGCGAGGAGGTCATTGGCGCAGAAGATGCCCTCCGGCAGGCCTTCACGTCCACGTTCGGCGAGAAGTTCACCGGCGGCGCGGCCGGCAAGGACAGTCATTGCCGCGGCTTCGACCACTTCGAGCTCAGCCTCGGGGTGTTCATCCACGGCCTGCTGCGCACCGGCAAGGCGGTCCGCCACCTGCTGGATATCGGTGGTTGCACCAACGAAAGCAATGCGGCGTCGTCCACGCGTCAGCATGTGCTTCACGGCCAGATATCCGCCGGCCACGTCATCCACTGACACGGAACTGACCCGCCGCTGCGGATCCGTCCGGTCAACGAGGACAACGGGCACACCGTGTGCGCGGAGTTGCTCAAGCCGTGAGTCGATGTTCCCAACCGGCGAAATAAGCACACCCCGCACGCGCTGCTGCTCAAAGACGTCCAGATAGCGACCTTCGCGGACGGCGTCGTGGCCGCTGTCCCCCAGCAGGACCGTGCTGTCTGACTCCGCGGCGCGATCCTCCGCCGCCCGGGCGAGCGAGGAGAAGAAGGGGTTGCTCACGTCGAGCACGATGAGCCCAATAGTCCGGCTGAGGCCCGCACGAAGCTGCCGCGCGGCGTCGTTCCTTACAAACCCGAGTTCCGAAATGACGCTGAGCACGCGCTGGCGCGTCTTCTCCGCCACCCGGTCCGGGTTGTTGAGCACGTTGGACACCGTGCCCACTGCCACCTGCGCCTGGTCCGCAACGTCTTTGATACTGACCATCTAAGGAACCCCATCCGTTTACTGCATTCTGCCTGCAACTGCTTGCAGGTACCTCATAGTGTTCAGAAATGTACAGCCGTTTGCTAATTGCTTGACACTCTTCACAGGCAAGGATACCTTTGAAACGACACAATGAATCGATTCAAAAACGATCCGCTGCATCGACTCTCCAATAGATGACTGTTTGGACCTCGAATCAGTCACCTATTGGAGAGTCGATGTGGACCTCACCAAGAACGACGACGACGACGCGCCGGCCCGGATGCCAGCCGCGGCAGATGTGGAGAAAGAGCAATGGTGGACCTAAGCCGCATAGCGCCGGTTCTGGAGAACCTCGCGATCGAGGTGCCGTCGTGGGCATACGGCAATTCAGGCACGCGGTTCAAGGTGTTCCAGACGCCCGGAACTCCGCGGACTGTGCAGGAGAAGATTGCTGACGCAGCCAAGGTCAACGAGCTGACCGGCCTGGCGCCCACCGTCGCGCTCCACATCCCCTGGGACAAGGTCGAGAACTACTCCGAGCTTTCCGGTTTCGCCCAGGAACGGGGCATCACACTCGGCACCATCAACAGCAACACGTTCCAGGATGACATCTACAAGTTCGGTTCCCTGACCCACAGCGACGCCGCTGTGAGGAACAAGGCGCTGGACCACATGTACGAGTGCATCGACATCATGAACGTCACCGGCTCCCAGGACCTGAAGATCTGGCTGGCGGACGGCACCAACTACCCCGGCCAGGGGGACATGCGCTCCCGCCAGGACTGGCTGCATGACTCCCTGCAAAAGGTGTACGAGCGCCTCGGCGATGACCAGCGCATGGTCCTCGAGTACAAGTTCTTCGAGCCGGCCTTTTATCACACGGACGTTCCGGACTGGGGTACCTCCTACGCCCACACGCTTGCCCTCGGCGAGAAGGCAATGGTCTGCCTCGATACCGGCCACCACGCTCCCGGCACCAACATCGAGTTCATCGTCGCCCAGCTGATCCGCCTCGGGAAGCTTGGTTCCTTCGACTTCAACTCGCGTTTCTACGCCGACGACGATCTCATTGTCGGCGCCGCTGATCCGTTCCAGCTCTTCCGCATCATGTACGAGGTGGCGCGCGGCGGCGCACTCGACCCGGCAAGCAACGTTGCCCTCATGCTGGACCAGTGCCACAACCTCGAAGAGAAGATCCCGGGCCAGATCCGCTCGGTGCTGAACGTCCAGGAGATGACCGCCCGCGCGCTCCTCGTTGACCGTGACGCGCTGACCAAAGCCCAGGAAGCAGGCGACGTCCTCGGCGCGCATGCCGTCTTCATGGACGCCTTCTACACCGACGTCCGCCCGTCCCTCGCCGAGTGGCGGAACTCCCGCGGCCTCCCCGCGGACCCCATGGCCGCCTACGCAGCCAGCGGATACCAGGAACAGATCAACGCCGACCGCGAAGGCGGCCAGCAGGCAGGATGGGGCGCGTAAGCATGACCAACCAGACAGTTCAGGAACTGATTGAGCGCTCCAACCGCCTCGGTGCCGACAAGCGCAACACGAACTACGCCGGCGGCAACACCTCCGCGAAAGGCACCGACACCGACCCCGTGACCGGCGAGAACGTCGAACTCCTCTGGGTCAAGGGCTCCGGCGGCGACCTCGGCACCCTCAAGGCTGAAAATCTCGCCGTCCTCCGCCTCGACCGGTTGCGCGCGCTGACCAATGTCTACCCCGGTGTGGACCGCGAGGACGAAATGGTCGCCGCGTTCGATTACACGCTGCACGGTAAGGGCGGAGCTGCCCCCTCGATCGACACGGCCATGCACGGCCTGGTCGACGCCGCACACGTCGATCACTTGCACCCGGACTCGGGTATCGCGATCGCGACGGCGGTCGACGGCGAAGCCCTCACCGAGAAGATCTTCGGCGACAAGGTGGTGTGGGTCCCCTGGCGGCGTCCCGGCTTCCAACTCGGCCTGGACATCGCCGCGATCAAGGCCGAGAACCCGCAGGCAGTCGGCACGATCCTCGGCGGTCACGGCATCACCGCCTGGGGCGATACCTCCGAGGAGGCGGAGAACAACTCGCTGTGGATCATCGAGACCGCCGAGCGGTACATCGCCGAGAACGGCGCCCCGGATCCCTTCGGCGAACCGCTGGACAGTTACGCCGCGCTCTCACCTGAGGAGCGCCGTGCCAAGGCGGCAGCCCTTGCGCCGGTCATCCGCGGGCTTGCCTCCACCGACCGGGCGCAGGTTGGGCACTTTACCGACGACGACGCCGTCCTGGACTTCCTGAGCGCATCGGAGCATCCGCGGTTGGCGGCTTTGGGGACGTCCTGCCCGGACCACTTCCTGCGCACCAAGGTCAAGCCGCTGGTCCTGGACCTGCCCGCGGGTGCGTCCATCGAGAACTCCATCAAACGCCTCAAGGAACTCCATAAGGAGTACCGTCAGGACTACCAGGCGTATTACGAGCGCCACGCCGACGCTGATTCTCCGGCGATGCGCGGTGCCGACCCGGCGATTGTCCTGGTTCCCGGCGTCGGCATGTTCTCCTACGGCGCCAACAAGCAGACCGCACGCGTGGCCGGCGAGTTCTACATCAACGCCATCAACGTGATGCGCGGCGCCGAGGCGATTTCCACCTACGCCCCCATCGATGAGTCGGAGAAGTTCCGCATCGAGTACTGGGCTTTGGAGGAAGCGAAGCTCGCACGGATGCCGAAACCGAAGTCCCACGCAACGCGTATCGCGCTGGTCACGGGTGCGGCGTCGGGCATCGGCAAGGCCATCGCCACCCGCCTCGCCGCGGAGGGCGCGTGCGTGGTGATTGCTGACCTGAACCTCGAGAATGCAGAGAAGGTTGCCGATGAACTGGGCGGTTGCGACGTCGCGATCGGCGTCCAGGCCGACGTCACCGACCCCGCGCAGGTACAGCAGGCGGTCGACGCCGCGGTGCTGGCCTTCGGCGGGCTGGACTTGGTGGTCAACAACGCCGGGCTTTCGATCTCGAAGCCGCTGCTGGAAACCTCCGAAAGGGACTGGGATCTGCAGCACAACGTCATGGCGAAGGGATCCTTCCTGGTCTCGAAAGCGGCCGCGAAGGTCCTCATCGACCAGGAGATGGGCGGCGACATCATCTACATCTCGTCCAAGAACTCCGTCTTCGCAGGCCCGAACAACATCGCCTACTCCGCCACCAAGGCAGACCAGGCACACCAGGTGCGGCTCCTTGCGGCTGAACTCGGCGAGCACGGCGTGCGAGTCAACGGCATCAACCCCGACGGTGTTGTCCGCGGCTCCGGCATCTTCGCCGGCGGCTGGGGCGCCAAACGCGCCGCGGTCTACGGTGTGGACGAAGAGAAGCTCGGCGAGTACTACGCCCAGCGCACCCTCCTCAAGCGCGAGGTACTGCCCGAACATGTGGCGAATGCCGCCGTCGTACTCACCTCCGCCGAGCTCTCGCACACCACCGGCCTGCACGTGCCGGTGGACGCCGGCGTGGCCGCCGCGTTCCTGCGCTAAGTTACGGCGATGAACGCAAAGCCCGCGGTCTACGCGGCGATCGACATAGGCGCTTCCTCCGGCCGGGTGATTCTCGGCCGGATGGGTGCTGACGGCCCTTCGCTGGAGGTTGTCCACCGCTTCCCGAACGGGGTACAGGAGATCGACGGCGCCCTGCGCTGGGATGTGGAGGACCTGTTCGAGCAGGTGCTGCACGGGCTCGCCCTCGCTGCAGAGCGGGCTGCGGCGACCGGCGAGCGGATCGTGAGCATCGGCGTCGACACCTGGGCTGTGGATTACGGCCTGGTGTACGACGACGGCGGCCTCGCCTCCCAGCCGCACAGCTACCGGGACTCCCGCACGGCCTCCGTTGTGGACGCCGTACATCGAAAGGTCCCGTTCGAGCAGCTGTACTCGGTGACCGGACTGCAATTCCTGCCATTCAATACCGTTTATCAATTGGCCGCCGAGCCGTCGCTCGAGGGCATGCAGGCGCTGCTGATTCCCGATTTGTTCGGATCTTGGCTCACCGGCCAGCGGCGCTGCGAGGCGACCAACGCATCGACCACCGGGCTGCTTGACGCTGCCGCGGGCCGCTTTGCCGGCAGCCTGTTCGACGCCCTGGACATCCCGCAGGACATCTTTCCCGAACTGATCCAACCAGGTGAAAGCCTCGCAAGCCTGCTCCCGGTGATCGCCGAGAAGACCGGCCTTCCGGCGGACACGAGGGTGGTTGCCGTCGGGTCGCACGACACGGCGTCGGCGGTAGCGGCGGTTCCAGCGCACTCCTCGAACTTCGCCTACATCTCTTCCGGCACCTGGTCATTGGTGGGCGTCGAACTGCCCGAACCGATCCGCACCGAGGCGAGCCGGCAGGCGAACTTCACCAACGAGCGCGGCGTTGACGGCACCATCCGCTACCTGCGCAACTGCGGTGGGCTGTGGCTGTTGCAGGAGTGCCTGCGGGAATGGGGCACTGCGGTGACCCTCGAAGAGGTCCTCGCAGAAGCTTCCGCACTATCCGCCGGCGGGCCCGTGATCGACGCCGACTCCGACGCCTTCATCGCCCCCGACAACATGCCGGACCGCATTCGGGAGGCAGCGGACGCCGCGCTGGAGTCTCCCGCCGCCGTCGTACGCTGCATCCTGGACAGCCTCGCCCAGGTGTACGCCCGCACCCTCGCGCGGGCAGCCGAGCTGAGTGGGCGGGCGATCGACGTGGTGCACATTGTCGGCGGCGGTTCACAAAACCGGCTGCTGTGTCAGCTCACCGCAGACGCGACCGGGCTGCCGGTTGTCGCTGGACCGGTTGAAGCAACGGCACTCGGGAACGTGCTGGTTCAGGCACGGGCCGACGGCGCACTCGGTTCAGATGCAACCCTCACCGACATTCGCGCCGCCGTCCGCAGAACCGCGCAGACTCACACTTACGAACCCAGCAAGACCCTGAGCAGCATCTAATTCAACGAAGAGGATTCCCCAGTGGCAGATCGCACCAAACCCATCCGCGCCGCCGTCGTCGGAGCCGGAGGTATCGCGCAGGGGCAGCACCTGCCAGGCTTACGGAGCCTTGGGAACCGGGTCGGGATTGCGGCGATCGTGGACATGGACGCCTCGCGGGCCGCCGAGGTCGCGGCTGAGTGGGGCGCGCCGTCGTCGTATTCCTCGGTGGCCGACATGCTGGCGGAGGTGCGGCCGGATCTCGTGGTGGTGTGCACTCCCCCGGGGTCGCACGCCGACGCCGTCATCCGCTCGCTCGACGCCGGCGCCTCGGTCTGGTGCGAGAAGCCGCCGACGCTGTCGCTGGCTGAATATGACGCCATCCTCGAACATGAGGGGTCCGGCGGGCCGTACGCATCCTACGTCTTCCAACACCGCTTCGGCTCTGCGGCGCAGCAGCTCCGCGCCCAGATTGGTGCGGGTGAACTGGGGGCACCGCTGGTGGGCATCTGCCACACGCTCTGGTACCGCGATACCGCCTACTACGACGTCGAGTGGCGCGGCAAGTGGGAAACCGAGGGCGGCGGGCCGGCGATGGGCCACGGTATCCACCAGATGGATCTGCTGCTCTCACTGCTGGGCGACTGGACCGAAATCAACGCCACCATGGCAACGTTGCATCATAACGTTGAGACCGAAGACGTGTCCTTTGCGCACGTGACCTTCGAGAGCGGCGCGATCGTGTCGATCGTCAACAGTGTGCTCTCGCCGCGGGAAACGAGCTACCTGCGCTTCGACTTCGCCGACGCCACCGTGGAGGTTGAGCACCTGTACGGATATGACAATTCGCACTGGAAATGGACGCCGGCACCCCACCTTGACGGGGGCGTCGCTTCCGCGTGGGCGCCGACCCAGAACCTCGCGAGTTCGCACGCCGTGCAGCTGGAGGAGCTTGTTGGTTCGCTGGAACGCGGCGAGCGCCCGGCAGCCTCGGGGCATGACGGGCGGAGGGTGCTTGAGCTGGTGGCAGGCCTGTACCAGTCGGCGTTCACCGGCCGGCGCGTGCGTCGCGGCGAACTCACACCGGATAATCCGTTCTACTGGTCCATGAACGGTGTTCGATCGAAGGAGTCCGCCGATGTCTGAGCTGTCCGTCCGCCGGCCCGGCAATAGCGAGCTTGTGGTGTCCTACGGGTCCGTGGACCTGGCGACCTACGTGTTCATCCCTGCCGCAACCCGTTCCGAGGCACCGAAACCGTACCTGCATCCGTTGCGTACGCTGAGCGGTGCGCCGCTGACCGGGTTCCGGCCGTGGGATCACCGCTGGCACAAGGGTCTGCAGATGACGTGGTCGCACGTTTCCGGGCAAAACTTCTGGGGCGGGCCGACGTTCTCACCGGAAACGGATTACCAGTGGCGGGACAATCTCGGGTCGATTGAGCACGACTCATTTGCCGCCGTGACTACCTCCGCTGACCGGGTGACTCTGACCGAGGCCCTGACGTGGCGCAACTCTGCCGGCGAGCGCTGGCTTTCCGAGGAGCGCTCAACCGTCTTCTCCGGCGTTGATGTGCAGGAGCAGTCCTGGCAGCTGGACTTCTCCACCGAGCTCACCAACGTTTCGGGCCGCTCGCTTGACCTCGGGAGCCCGACCACCCACGGCCGACCGAACGCCGGCTACACCGGCTTCTTCTGGCGCGGGCCGCGCAGCTGGACCGGGTGCTCCATCCTGGGGCCGGACGGCGCCGAGGGCGAGGCGATGATGGGCGCTTCCACCCCGTGGATCGCGCTGGCAGGCGAGCATGACGAGCTCGACGGCGGTGCCACTATCGTGGCGATGGCGGGGACGTCGTCGTCGTCGGTTCCGTTGAAGTGGTTCGTCCGCAGCGAGCCGTTCGCGGCGTTGGCGCCCTCGCCTTCGTTCGATGAGGAAATCTCCCTGGCGCCCGGGGAGTCGCTGCGGTTGCAGCACCGGTACGTGTTCGTGGACCGAATCTGTGGGCGGGACGACGTCGAGCGGATCGCGAAGGCTGCCTCACTGTGAGCGCTTCCCCGTTGTTTCCGGGCGCTGTGGGCATCAGCGACCTGCGCGTGTACGAGTGGGAGACCGAGGACGGGCATCACGGCGGCACACCGCATCTGCATACGGTGTCCAACGAGGGGTACGTGGTGGTCGGCGGATCGGGGGAGGTGCACACGCTGTCCTCGGCCGGTTATGCGCGGGATGTGCTTTCGGCCGGTTCCGTGCTGTGGTTCAGTCCGGGCACGGTGCACCGACTGATCAACTCGGGCGACCTGCACATCCTGACGGTGATGCAGAACTCCGGGCTGCCTGAGGCGGGTGATGCGGTGATGACGTTTCCGCTTTCAGTCGTGTCTGATCCGGACCGGTACCGTGCTGCGGCTGCCCTCCCCGACGGGACTGAGGCCGAGCGGGCTGCCGCGGCCCGGCGTCGTCGTGATCTTGCGATTGAGGGGTACGCAGAGCTGCTGTCCGCGCTTTCCGAGGGAAACCGGGGGCCTTTGGAGGCGTTCTACGCCGCTGCAGCCGCGCTGGTTCAGCCGCGTGTGGAGGAGTGGTCGCGGCTGTGGAGGGACACTGTGTTGGCGGACGTTGAGGCCACGCGTTCGCAGTTGGCCGCCCTGAGCTCCGGCGACGCTTCGCACCTGGGCGATGCCGCCGTCGTACGTGCTGTTCCACGTCCGGAACCGCGGGCGTTCGGAATGTGCGGGCGGCTGGGGATCTGGGACGCTGCGCAGCGCTGAGCCCGCCGGCTGCACCTGACCAACGGATCCGCGGCCTCCCTGCAGGATCCGTATCATCAGCCCAGCCCCGTATGCGGTGAGCCAACGAAGGTGAGCCAACGAACCTGGGCGGCTAGCGTCCCGGCCTTCCGCAAACGCGCCGATAATTGCCACGATCGTGGGGTCTTTCCGCGAATCCTGCACATTGTCGGCGCGTTTGGGCCCAGGCCCCTCGATAGGCTTGCACTATGCGCACCGTGAACGTTTCAATACCAGTGTGAGCCGGCACTCCGGCGCCGGTATCGGCGCACTGTTTGTGCTGGCTGCCGCCGGGCTGTGGGGGACCACGGGCACGGTGGCTACCTTCGCGCCCGACGTCGGCCCCCTCGCGATCGGCGCCGCGGCCATGGGAATCGGCGGCCTGCTGCAGGCGGCAATCGCAGCCCCTGCCCTCGCGCACGCCCGCCTCGAATTACGACGACGGTGGCCGTCGATCCTGATCGGCGCCCTCGCGGTCGCTGTCTACCCGCTCGCGTTCTACAGTTCCATGCGTCTGGCCGGGGTGGCTGTGGGAACGGTTGTCTCGATCGGCTCAGCGCCCCTCGCCTCTGCGGTCATCGAGCGGGTTGTCGACCGGCACCGGCTCACGCGGCGCTGGATGCTGGGTGCCGCCGTCGGGCTCGCGGGTGTGGTCCTGCTGTCCGCAATGGAACCGGGCGGTGAAACGCAGGACGGCGGGAGCACCGCCGTCGGGATTTTGCTCGGTCTGCTTGCCGGGCTGACGTACGCGCTGTATTCGTGGGCTGCGCATCGGACCATGCAGGGCGGTGTGCCGTCACGGGCTGCAATGGGAGCGATCTTCGGGCTCGGTGGACTCTTGCTGATGTCTGTCCTCCTGGCAACCGGCGGGCCGTTGCTTGCGTCCTGGACGAATGTCGCGGTTGGCGCGTACATGGCCGTGGTGCCGATGTTCCTGGGGTACGTGCTCTTCGGGCTGGGACTTGCGCGCGTCACGGCAAGCACCGCGACCACCCTCTCGCTGGCGGAGCCGGTGGTGGCGGCGCTGCTCGCCGTCGTCGTTATCGGTGAGCGACTGCCCGCAGCGGGGTGGGTGGGCGTGGGGCTGGTGATAGCGAGTCTGGCCGTCCTCACGGTCCCGTTGCGCCGGACCCGGATGCCGAACCCGCGGGCATCGGGCGATCTGCAGCACCTACCGTGAATGCATCCGGCGGACCCTTGTGGGCGGTGCTGCAGGACCAAGAGGGAAACGAGTTCTGTGTGTTTCCACCCGCGCGGACGAGGCGAGGATCGCACTGCACTAGTGAGAGGCCGGAAGGCGGGGATGCGAAAGTCATCTACACGTGTAGAATCAGGGGAAACTTCGTGTTACCTACTGCGCCCTTAGGAAGAGCAGGTGTCCCTTGACCGATTCGCTCGCCGACTATGAGCGCAGTTTCAGCGCGCCCGAGCGGTATCTGAACTTTGCAAGCTTCGGTCCGCCGTCGGACGCCGTCAGCACTGAAACAACGCAACTGCTGAAGCTCGCTGGCGAAGGTGCGGATCCCGCGCAGCTTCACGAAACCGACAATCGAGCTATCGCTGCGGTTAGTCGGTTGACCGGCTTCGGCACCGATTCGGTTGTGCTGACACCCAATACCACCTTCGGTCTTCTACAACTCGCGTTCGGTCTACCGCGGGGTGAAGTGCTTATCTCTGCGGGAGAATTCCCCGGCAACCTGTACCCCTGGTGGCGCGCCCAGGAGGCCGGCCTGCTGCGGGTACGCACGCTGGGTGACGGCTCGCCTGAAACTGCACCTGTCACGCCGGAGCGGATCGCCGCGTCCCTCACCGAAGACACCATCGCCCTCGCTGTCAGCGCTGTAGACTTCCGCACCGGCTTTCGCGCGGACCTGGCCGGCTTGCGCGAAGCCATCGGGGACCGCCTGCTGATCGTCGACGGCATCCAGGGCTTCGGCGTGATCGACGCCCCGTGGACCGCAGCGGATGCCCTGGTGGTCGGCGGCCAGAAATGGGTGCGCGCCGGCTGGGGTACCGGTTTCGTTGCACTCTCCGAACGCGGACTCAACAGGATCCGTCCTCTGGTCAGCGGTTGGTCCGGTGTTGAGAATGCCCACCAGTACGACGGCGTCCCCCACCCGCCCCTGCCCGGCGCACGCCGGTTCTCGGTCACCAACGGCTCGCCGATCGCTTCAGGCGCGTTCGCGTCCGCGCTCGAGTTGATTGAATCCGTGGGCATCGACTCGATCGAGGCACGCGTTTCCGAAAGCGTGGAGCACCTGCTGGAGGCGCTGACCATGCGGGGCGTCGCCGTCGTTTCGCCAATGGATGAGGAGCGCCGCGCCGGCATTGTGGTTGCCCGGATCGCGGAAGGCGCGTCCGCAGTCCACGCCCGGCTGCGCGGCGAAGGATTCAGCACTACACTGCACGGGCCCGACCGCATTCGCATCTCCGTCCATGCCACCACAACGACGGCGGCGCTCGACGCTGCGGCGGAGCTCCTGACCACCCCTAGGGATTTGTCAGCGCAAAAACGTACTCGACGTCCGGATCCGCTTCACCGCTGAACGTGATGAAGTAGCCAGGTTCGGGCACGGAGACGCTGAACCAGGTTGGCCCTCCGCACGTCAGGAGGGACATGCTTTCGTTGCCTGCGTTCGAGGCGCGGGAGAACGTAAGGCTCTCGGTTCCCCGGCACTGCGCGTGAACCTTGTAATCACCCACGGGAAGTTCCGTGTCCGGCCACCCAATCGTTCCCATGGTCGAGGAATCACCCTTGCCCTGCTGGATGATGTCCGCGGGATCCAGTCCCAGATCCAGCGGCGGAGGCGATGGCTGCCGCGGGCTCGCGACGATCTCCCGTGGTTCCTCCCTCAGGGCTCCCGAGAAGGCGCCGCCCATCCCGCATGAGCTCAGCAGCAGCGCCGTCGTCGTCGTCAATGCTGCAGCACCGGCCCACCGCTGACCTGAATTTCCCCCAGGGTTACGCATGACACAAGGGTATCCGGCGCGCCGCATAGGGTAGCGCGAACACCACCGTTGAATAAGGATGTTTAGGGTGAGCAACGAAAACAGTCGATGGACCAAGGCGACCGTCTACCCGGATATGTGGGTGAACCCGGACGAAGACCCCCGTAACACCGACGACGTCAGCCCCGACGGCGAACTGGAAACCCTGCAGGACTATCTCTCGGACTACCGGATGACCCTGCGGATGAAGTGCGAGGGGCTGAACGCGGAACAGCTCGCTCGCCGCTCCGTGCCGCCGTCCACCATGTCCCTTCTTGGCCTGCTCCGCCATCTCGCCGAAGTGGAACGCGACTGGCGCAACTGGGTTACCCCAGGCGTTCCGCTGCCGAAACTGTACGGCAAGCGTGATGCCGATTTCGACGGCGCGGTCGCCGACCAGGCGATAGTCGACGCCGCGTATACCGATCTTGCCCGCGAGCAGGAAGCGACTGACGCCGTGCTCGCCGGACACCCTGATCCGGGCAAGCGGGTGGGGAAGGACAGGATCGCCGTCAGGGAGTTGCTGATCCACAGGGTCGAGGAGTACGCGAGGCACTGCGGGCACGCCGATCTGTTGCGCGAATGCGTCGACGGCCGGGTGGGGCAGTGACAGGTTCTTCCCGCAGAGCCGGACACGCGAAACCGACCAAGAACCCAATCAGTTGGTGCGGGTCTCGATTTCGACGACGGCCCACGACAGCGCGGGCAGATTCAACCGGAGTTCGTCACCGGAAGCCAAGACGTCCTTCAGCGGAATCAGCCCCACGTGCTCGCCGCGTTCGAGGTTGTTGCTGGTGAAGCGGTCGTGCTCTTCGGGAACCTGCAGCACTTCGGCCCGGGTCACGCGGACGGCATTCAGTCCGCGCAGCGCGACCTCGACGTCGGCAGCTTCCTCCAGCGAACGGTTGGCGAGGAAGAACGCGGCGCGGCCTGTCTCCTCATTCCACGTCGCCGAGACGTCCACCAGGTCCGTGTCACCAAAACGCGCGTTCTCGTACCTGTCCGAATCCACGCGCGCCTGCAGGATCTGCCCCGTCGCGAGCTCGGCCATCCGCGCGAACGGCCAGAAAATGGTCTGCCGCCAGGCGGGACCATCCGGCTCGCTCATAATCGGCGCGATCACATTCACCAGCTGCGCCTGGTTGGCAATCTTCACGCGGTCACCGTGCCGCAGGAGCGAGTTGAGAAAGGTACCGACGACGACGGCGTCAGTCACGTTGTATTCGTCCTCAATGACACGGGGGTGCTCGCGCCAGCCGTGCCTGCCCACCTGGGCCGGGCTGTCGTCGTCGTTCGGCCGGGTGTACCAGACGTTCCACTCGTCGAAAGAAAGGTTGACGTGCTTGCGGTGCTTCCCCTTGGCACGCACAGCGTCCGCGGTCGCAACTACCGATTCGATGAAGTGGTCCATGTCCCGTGCACTCGCGAGGAAGCTGCCGGCGTCGCCGTCCTGCTCCTGGTAGTAGGCGTGGAGGGAGATGTAATCGACCTCATCGTAGGTGTGGCCGAGGACGGCCTGCTCCCACGCACCGAAGGTCGGCATGCCGGAGTTGGAACTGCCGCAGGCAACCAGCTCAAGCGACGGGTCGACGAAGCGCATGGCCTTCGCGGCTTCCTGGGCCAGGCGGCCGTACTCGTCGGCGGTCTTGTGGCCGATCTGCCACGGCCCGTCCATCTCATTGCCCAGGCACCAGAGCTTGATGTCGAACGGATCCTGATGCCCGTTCTTCGCACGCAGGTCGGAGAGGTAGGTGCCGCCGGGGTGGTTGGCGTACTCGACCAGCTCGCGGGCGGCGTCGACTCCACGCGTCCCGAGGTTGATCGCCTCCATGATTTCGACGCCGGCCTGCCGTGACCAGTCGACGAACTCGTGGAGGCCAAAGGCGTTGGTTTCCAGCGTGTGCCAGGCGCCGTCGAGCCGGCGTGGACGCTGCTCAACCGGCCCGACGCCGTCCTCCCAGTTGTAGCCGGACACGAAGTTTCCGCCGGGGTACCGGACCACGGTCGCGCCCAGCTCCTTGACCAGCTTCATCACATCCTGGCGGAACCCGTTTTCATCCGCCTCGGCGTGGCCGGGCTCGTAGATGCCGGTGTAGACGCAGCGGCCCATGTGCTCCACGAAGGAGCCGAAGAGCCGGCGGGGCACTTCCCCGACTGTGAAGTCTCGGTCGATGACAATGCGTGCGCGGGACATGTGTCTCCTTAGGCATGGGTTTCGGTCCATTGTATCGATTCAACACATCTATCGATAGAACCCGCATCGAGTCAGTAGAAATAACTAGAAACTCGCGGGAAGCTAGTCATTCCTGCTGAGTCGATGCGGCTACATTCGCCCGAACTTGGCACGAGTCAGGGCGAAAATGCCGTAGCAGATGAGCCCGACGGCGATCGCAATGAGGAGCGGAACACCGAATGGGTGTTCCGTAAGCGCCTTAAGGCTTCCGTCAAGTCCGGTGGAGCGCTGGGCGTCGTGCGTGATCACTGCCGCGACGAAGAGGATGCCCACCAGGATAAGGGAGGCCCCCTTCGCCACGTGCCCGATGACACCGAGCACCTCGATCAGTGCGCCCCGCCGGGTGTCCTCAAAATGCCGTAGCTCCGGCCGGAACTTACGCAGCAGCCCCTTGAAGACGAAGTAGACGCCGATGCCGAACACTGTTCCGCCCACCCCGATGATCACGAGGTTGCCCAGCACCGACCCCATGTACGCCGCTGTGAAATCCTGGGTGGATTCACTCGAATCGGTGCCGATCCCGAAACTGAAGCGCGCAAACGTGAACGCCACGCTGCCATAGATAATGGCGAGCGATCCGGACGAAATGGTCTTGGATAGCTGCTGCCCGGTGGGCAGGTGACGCGCCCTGAGAGTCGCCTCACTCAGCTGCCAGATGGCAAGGCCCAGGCAACCGATCGCGCAGACGCCCATGGTCCATGGTCCTGCAGCTCCGCCGGCGAGTTGTTCCAGCGCCCCTGTCGGTTCGGCTTCACCATCGCCGCCGAAAGCGATCTGCAGCGCGATGACGCCAATGAGGATATGGACCAGCGCAAGGACGGCAAATCCAAAACGTGCGACGACGTCGAGCGCTTTGGTATCCGAGGCCTCCTCGGCGGCGTCAGCGGCTTCGCCGGCCAGGCTGTCTTCGCCCGTTGACATCCCCACTCCCACCTCGAATTTCCAGTCTTTCAGCGTACCTCGAAGGGCGCTACCCAGGAGCACGGGCTTGCTGAAACTCGCATCTTTATTCGATAACCGAAGACTTTGTTTGATTTTCGGAGTAGGCTCCCTTCCATGCGAAACCTAAAAACCTGGGCGGACAACGGCAGCGCAAGTGCCGGAGACATCTTTCAATTAGTCCGAAACGGCACTGCTGCTTCCCGTTCTGCATTGGCTCGAATCACGGGACTCGCGCCCTCAACAGTGTCGCTGCGCGTCGACAGCCTCCTGGACGCGGGCCTGCTCGAGGAGTCGGGGGACAACGAGGCGTCCCGGGGCGGACGCCGGGCACGGGAGTTGAAGGTTGCGGGGGCATTCGGGCTGATTGCAGTTGCCGACCTTGGCGCGAACCATGCCTCAATAGCGATTGCCGATTTCAGCGGGCATATAGTGGCCGGCAGTGAGTCAGCTGTGGATACGTCCAAAGGCCCGGCTGCCACCGCGCAATGGCTATGGACGCAATTCCTGACAGCCATCGAAGAGTTGGGGCGGGATCCGCAAGAGCTTCGAGGGATTGCCATCGGCGTACCTGCGCCCATCGAGCGTTCAACGGGCAGGACCGTGCGCCCTGCGACCATGCCCGCCTGGCACAACGCGGATCTTCCCCAGCTCCTCGCCCAGCACACGCCAGTGCCGGTCTTCGTGGAAAACGATGCGAACCTCGTTGCCCTTGGGGAATTCGCTTCGTCAGGAACAGAAACGCAGCATCTTCTCGCGCTCAAACTGGGTACGCGCATCGGCTGCGGCATCATCACCGAGGGACAGCTCTACCGGGGCGGGGGCGGCGCCGCCGGCGAGATCAGCCACAACCTCGTTGCGGGTGAATCGAAGATCAGCTGCAGTTGCGCCGCCTACCCATGCCTCGAATCAGCAGCCAGCGGCCGCGCCCTAACGGCTGCACTCCAGGAAGCGGGTTACGACGTCAAGAACGCCGGGGACGTCATAGCCTTGGGGCACGATGGGGACACCGTTGCAACTGACGCGTTGCGTGAGGCCGGGAGCCAAATCGGCCGGGCACTTTCTTCGATAGTGAACTTCCTGAATCCAGAGGAAGTGGTTTTGGGTGGCAGCCTGGCTGCATCGCCCTCACTGGTCGCAGCTGTCCAGGCGGAACTCTTCCAGCTTTGCCTCCCACTGGTCACCGCTAACCTCAATGTCAGGGCGAGCTCACTGGGCACCGGCGCAGGAGTCCTTGGTGCCGTACACCTTGTCCTGGACGAGCTGCTCCTGCCCCAACAGGTGGATGCAATCCTGCGCAACCGGAACGGCGAGGGCCAGGACGTACCTGAACCGGCGCCGTTGCTGCACGCTTTCTAGGACTCCCGCCACACCCCGGTCTTGAAAAACCCTTCCAGCACGGCGAGTGCGGGCAACGGATCGAGGCCCCGCTCAGCCAGCCAGCCGTCGTCGTTATAGGAGCACGCGTACCGCTCACCGGAATCGCACAGGATCGACACGATGCTCCCCTGCCGTCCCTCTTCGCGCATCCGGGCGGCCAACTGCCACACACCCCACAGGTTGGTACCCGTAGAGGGGCCCGCCGAGATTCCGGTCAGCGCGGTCAGGTGCCGTGAGGCTGCGACTGAGGCCGCGTCCGGCACCTGGATCATGGTGTCGATGACGGCGGGGATGAAGCTCGGCTCGGACCGCGGGCGGCCGATCCCCTCGATGCGCGACGGCTTCCCGGCGGCCGTCGCGCCGGGATTGGCCCACGTCGGGTAGAAGGCTGAATTCTCGGGGTCGACGACGGCGAGACGCGTTGGGTAGCGGTTGTACCGCACGTACCTTCCAATGGTTGCGCTGGTTCCACCCGTTCCCGCTCCGACCACAACCCAGTCCGGCAGCGGGAAGCGTTCGTGCTCCATCTGCCGGAAGATCGATTCGGCGATGTTGTTGTTGCCGCGCCAGTCCGTGGCCCGCTCGGCGTAGGTGAACTGGTCCATGTAATGGCCGCCTGTTTCCGAGGCGATTTTTTCCGCGGCCTCATACACCTCGGAGGCGTCATCAACGAAGTGGCATGTTCCGCCGTACTGCTCGATCAGGGCAATCTTCTCAGGGCTCGTGGAATGCGTCATCACCGCGACGAACGGGAGGCTCAGCAACTGGGCAAAGTATGCCTCGGAGACCGCCGTGGAACCACTGGACGCCTCGACAATTGTGGTGTCCTTCCGGATCCAGCCGTTCACCAGTCCGAAGAGGAAGAGTGAGCGCGCCAACCGGTGCTTCAGGCTGCCGGTACGGTGCGTCGACTCGTCCTTCAGGTAGACGTCAATGCCCCACTCCTGGGGCACCGGTAGCGCCAGCAGGTGAGTATCGGCGGACCGGTTACCCTCGGCTTCAATGCGTCGGATTGCCTCATCCGACCATGCGCGGTCGCTCCTCGCGGAAATGCTCATATCAAAGACCTTACGTTCCTTCAGAAAAGCACGACGGCGACACCCGAGGTGGGTGCCGCCGTCGTCGTTATTCTCCTAGAGGTTCCGGTCAGCGAAGACCTTCATTGCATCCCTTACAAACTCGGCGCCTTCCCGTCCGCCGTAGTTCGCGCCGAAGCGATCGTCCGCGACGTACATTTCGCCGAGGCCCACGAAGTACTCCTTCGAGGGTTTGCCGGCCCCCGACGTCGGCAGACCCGGGACACCGGACAGCCACTCGTAGTGCCGGCGTGCGAGTTCCTGCGCTTCGTCGCTGTCGGGAGCAACGCCCTGCTGCGCGGACGCGGTCCAGTCGTTGCCGAGACGCGCGGTGCGATCCTTCCACTCCGTCCGCTCGGCCTCGGACATTCCGGTCCACCAACGGTCACCGGCCGCGTATGCGTGCTCGCCCCAACGTTCCTCGACCTCCTCCTTGTATTGGGTGTGGTCGAAGCCGTCAAACATGTTTTCAGCCATGAGCTTTTCACCTCCTTCCAATCGTTCGATGGTTTGCGAGACCGACGCGATCTGCCGCGCCAGCCTGTCCTGCTCCTGCTTCAGCCACTCGCCCGGGGTTTTCATGAGGGTGGGGTCGCAGGGTGTGTTTAAGCGACGAAAGGTGCTTCTGAGCTGGGAAAATAGTGTTGTTGACGCACTGTTCCACCGGCTGAAAGAAGC
>NZ_JBTNCT010000025.1:0-51566 GCF_054511355.1 Arthrobacter tecti | reverse complement strand
TGTCCTTTCGAGTGGGATGTGAGAGTTTCCTCGAAGGACCCACGGTGACCGCGCCCCGTTCGGGCGGTACCGGTCACCAGCGGGCGTTACACCACTCTAAGGGGCACTACTGCGCCAAGACCCCGCTGACATGGTGGATAGCCGTGAACATCAGCGACTGAACGCTAAAGGGAGGTTGCAGAGATTCACCTTCCCGGCACAAAGGGATGAAAGCCGCACCAGACGGTCCGCTTCAGCATCTGATGACACAATAATTCAGTGACCGTTCCAGCACAGCACCCCGTCCAGCTGTGGGCCAGCGCTGCTTGGCGGTCGCAGGTCCAGACGTGGATCACACAGGTGCTTGAGACGTTCAACATCGCGCAGACCGGCCCCTTGAGTGATCCGCGCATCCGGTTCTGGTCTGCGCAGGTGACCGTCCCGACTGATCACGGCAAGCTGTGGTTCAAGGAGAACAATCCGGGTCAGTTCCAGGAGGCCTCGATCGTGGCGGCGCTGGCCGAGATTGCGCCCGATCACGTGGTTTCACCGCTGGCGATCGAACCCACGAGAGGGTGGATGATCTCCCCCGACCACGGCGCAACGCTCGACACGCTGGACTCGACCGACTATGCGCTGTGGGCACGCGTGGTCACGGATTTCGCCGAGCTTCAACAGCAGGTGGCACCGCACGGAAGGAAGTTGGCGGACGCCGGGCTTGCCCTGATGGAGCCAAAGATCGCCGGGAACTTCGTCAGCAACCAACTCCTCCTGCACACCGGCCTGCCCGAGGAGCACCCCCTGCACCTCGACGCCGAATCAGCGGACCGCATCCACGCCGCTGTTCCGCGCATCGAAGCGGCGGCCGCACAGCTCAACGCGCTCGGCGTGCCGCTCTCGCTGGACCACAATGACCTGCACGCCAACAACGCGTTCATCCCCGGCGCCAGCACCGAACCGCTGCGGTTCTTCGACTTCGGCGACTCCTACTGGGCCCACCCGTTCAGTTCGCTCTACGTGCCGATCGGCGCCATGAAAGAGAGCTGGAAGGTCCCGGCGGATGACCCGAGGATCCGCCGCGTCATCGCTTCCTACCTGCAGCGTTGGACCGGCTATGCGCCGCTGACGGAGCTGCGCGAGGCGCTCGAACCCGCACTGCAGTTGGGTCGGTTGAACCGCTACGGGTCCTGGCTGCGCCTGTTGATTCACGCCGACGACGCCTCCATGAGGGAGTACGGCCCCCATGCCCTGCACTGCCTGCGGACCATTACCGACCCGGTGCTCTGAACCTCACCCTAATCTTCGCCGCCAGCCGGATTTCCGACGGCGGTAACCTGCGCTGAACGCTTTCAGGCTCGCTGGGTTGCCGCGATGACCTGCGCCATGGTGGCGTTGAGGCCTTCCACCTGTTCCCGGCTCAGGCCCAGTTTGGCCATCATTGCGCCCGGCACGGAGAGGGCTTTCTGCCGCAGTTCCCGCCCGGCGGGTGTGAGCCCGACGGCGAGCGCCCGCTCATTTCCTGCCACCCGTTGACGTGTGAGCATTCCGTTCGCTTCGAGGCGCTTCAGCATGGGCGACAGCGTTGCCGGTTCCATGGCAAGCGCTTCGCCGAGCTCGCGGACTGTGCGCGGACTCTTCTCCCACAGCGCGAGCATCACAAGATACTGGGGGTGGGTGAGGTTCAAATCTTCGAGTACCGGCCGGTAGGCGCCGATGACGCTGCGTGATGCGACCGAAAGGGCGAAGCAGAGCTGCCGCTCAAGGAGCAGGTCCTCCTCCTGCGAGACGCTCATGACCGTCCACCACCCTCACGTGCCACCAGATAGGTTGACCCATCCGCGTTCCGGACCACATCCCACTGCTGCAGCTGCTTCTGGCGCTCGCGATGCGAGGCGTCGTCAACGTACTGCACCGGCCCACCGAGGGCGCCCCGGTCTGCCGGCCCGAAGACCAGGCGCAACTTTCCGGTGGTCTTCATCAGCCGATAAGCCCAGGAGTTCTTCGCCATATGGCTATCATAGTGCACGAATAGTTAGGGCACTAACTGTTCTGCGGCCAGTGCCCTCGCGCCTCCAGTACCTCGGCGAGGAGATCCGCTCGATCCGACACCAGCCCGCCCGCGCCATCGTCCAGCAGTTCCTCCATGGTGGCCCTGTCATTTATCGTCCACACATGCACCGGCACCCCCGCCGCGTTACACCGGCGGATGAAGTTGCGGTCGGCAACCCGAAGTCCGCGAAAACGCAGCGGAACCTGCACGCAGTCCACTCGGGCCAGTTTCGCGATCAGCCGTGTGAGCCTCAGCGGGGACGCCGCCTTGATCAGGGCATTGACCGCCATACCCGCCGACGACGCCGTGGGCCGGCTGAGCTTCCGCAGAACCCGCAACCGGCGCCGGTCGGAGAACGAGGCGACCAGCACCCGATCGTGCGCCCCGTGCTTCTCAACGAGGTCCGCGAACGGCTGGACAGAGGAGTTGTCCTTGATATCGACGTTGAGTCTTACGCCTGGCCAACGCTCCAGGACTTCCTCAAGCGTGGGAATGGGAACACGCCCCCGGACCCTGACCGCGCTCAGCTCCGCCAGGCTGTGGTCGGCGAGCCTGCCGCTGCCGTCCGTCACTCGCTCAAGGCGCTCGTCGTGAAAGACCATGACGACGCCGTCGCGCGTGGTTCGCACATCGATCTCCAGGTAGGCGAAACCCAGGGCCAGCGCGGCTTCCATTGCGGGAAAGGTGTTTTCCCTGCCGTCTGGTGCGAACCCGCGGTGCGAGAGGGCGATTGGCCGCTGCGCGCCGTCGGGCCCGGGATTGTCGAAGTAGGGTTTATTCACGCTGTCTTGAGCGCTGCGAGCCGCTCCTCCAGGACCTGGGCCACGCCGTCGTCGTCGAAGGCCGGCGCGCGGAGATTTGCCGCTGCCAGCGCCTCCGGGTGACCGGAGGACATTGCGTACCCGTGCCCGGCCCAACCGAGCATCTGGATGTCATTCGGCATGTCACCGAAAGCGATCACATCCTCCTGCCCGATCCCAAGGCCTGCCGCGTACTTGGCAAGCGTGGCCGCCTTGTTGATCCCGGGAAGGCTCATCTCTAGCAGTGGCATATTGGGCGCGGAATGGGTGGTGGCCACCAGGTGCTCGACGGCGGGCGCAACCCCGTGCAGAAATTCGTCCGCAGTGATATCCACCTCGCGCGCCAGGAACTTGATCACGCCGTTGCCGTTCAGTGTTTCCTTGAGCGGGCGCGGCTCGAGGCCGCCGAGCAACTCTATCGATCCGGTTGGAGCGAATCCCGGCTCGATGAGGAAGTCATCCATGGTTTCCGCCGCGAAGGTTGCGGCGGGGTAGAGCTCCCGGATGATCTCCTGAGCCTTGAGGATGCTTCCGGCGTCCAGCAGGTCTGCCGAGAGGACTTTCTCTTCGCCGAGATCATAGGTCAGGGCACCGTTTGAGCAGATCACCGTGCCTGTGAAGCCGAGTTGCCGAAGCGGGTCGAGCCACCGGGGCGGCCGGCCCGTAACGAACACAATCTCGACGCCGGCGGCCAGGCACGCCTCGAAGGCACGGACTGTGCGGTCGGATATTTGACCGTTGTGGCCGACGATGGTGCCGTCCATGTCGCTGGCAACCAGGCGCATGCGCAGAACTCCTTGCGTTGTAGGACTTAAGCCTACCCAAGCGCCTTGGGACCCTAGGCGAGGGCGTCCTTCTCGACTTTCGACAGTTCGCTCGTAACGCCGCAGTATGCACAGGTCCTCGAGTACTTGCGGCTCGTGGTGAACAGCGGGATGAAGAACAAGGTGAACTTCGTTGCCCGCTGATCGATGCGCTGGGACGCCTGCTGGCCGCAGTTCGGGCAAACGGCATGCTTGCGGGAAAGCTCCTTGACCGCAGTCTTGAATCCAAACAGGATCAGCATGGGTACCTCCCGGGCGGGGATTACTGCTCGTAGGTGCCGACGATACGCGCGCGTCCAAGGGTGTGGGAGAAAAGGTTGAATCCGAGGTAGGCATTCGAAGCTTCAGCCGGTATGTCCAGCCGCTCGACATCCACCGCGTGGACCACCACATGATAGTGATGCGGGCCGTGGCCTGCGGGAGGGGCGGCGCCCACGAAACCGGGGAAGCCGCCGTCGTTCTTCAATTGCACGACGCCTTCCGGGAGCCCCGCGCCGTCCTCGGTTCCGGCACCGGACGGCAGCGACGTGGTGCCCGCAGGAATGTTGAAAACGGCCCAGTGCCAGAAACCGCTCGCAGTTGGGGCATCCGGATCATAGACGGTCACAGCGAAGCTCTTGGTGCCCTCGGGGAAGCCGTCCCAGGAGAGCTGCGGTGAGACGTCGTGTCCGCCGGCACCCATCCGGCCGGAGGCGTGCTTGATGTCCAGCGGTTCATTGTGCCGGATATCCGAGCTGGTGAGGTCGAAGGAAGGAACGTCGGGAAGATCTGCGTAGGGGTCGCGGGTCATGCGTATTCTCCTTGTACTGTGAGTTCGTCTCGGGTTGGTGGATTGGCGCCGGCGCGCGAGACGGTTACCGCCGCAGCTGCGACAGCGAACGCCAACACACCCTGTACCTGCTCAACGGACAGGGAGTGCAGCTCATTCCTGTGCTGCGCTCCGTCCAGCTCCAGGTCCGCCAGCGCGCTCAGCACCGCGGCCATGAACGAATCCCCCGCGCCCACCGTGTCCACCACGGCGATGGACGGCGCGGCAACCTCGCACTCACCGCGTTCCACGACGGCCCACGGGCCTTTGGAACCCCGCGTCACGACGACGACGGCGGGCCCCAGCGCCAGCCAGCGGCGCGCGGACTCGCGCGGGTCCCGATCCGGGTACAGCCACTGCAGGTCCTCGTCCGACGCCTTGACTATGTCCGCGAGGGCGACGAACTTCTCCGCCTGTTCACGCGCATAGTCGGCGTCCTTGACGATGGTGGGCCGGCAATTCGGGTCATAGCTGATGGTGGCAGCGGGCCTGGCATGCCGGACGGCAGCGAGAACATCCTTTGCGCCGGGCGTCAGCATCGAGGCTATGGATCCGGTGTGGACCAGAGTGGTTCCGTTGAACAGGTCTTCCCGCCGGCTCAGGTCCGGCAGTTCCCAGGCGAGCTGGAAGGTGTAATTGGCCCCGCCAACCGGATCGAGGCGGGCGGAGGCAACGCTGGTGGGAAGGGAGTCCGGTGCCAGCGGCGTCAGAACCGAGTTCTCCGCGAGGTGAGCATGGATGCGGCGACCGAATTCATCCTCGCCGTACCGGCCAAGGAACTGCGTGGGATGACCCAGCCGGGCAAGCCCAACGGCGACGTTCAGCGGGCTTCCTCCTACGTGGGCGCGGGGCAGCGCGGTGTCGCTGATGACTTCGTCAATAAGGGCTTCGCCTATAACCGTGAGCACCGATTCAACCTAGCATTGGGTCCTGACAGTCATATGGGAGCACGTCATCGAAATCCGCGAGCGGGCTTCTCGGGACGTTATCGTGGTGGCATTGTATCTTCTGGAAGGGGTATTCGTGCAGAGCCGCGCCGCCTCCGACGCGTCGCAGTCGTCACCCGCGGGCACGGGGCTTACCCGCCGCACAGCCATCGTCGCGGCCGCTGCATCGGCATCCGGCTTGCTCGCTGCCTGCACAACGCCACAGCTCCCGGCTGCACCCAGTACCGCAACCTCCATTGTTACCGCGCCGACGGGAACCCCGAGCACATCCCCGAGCACATCCCTCCCTCCGCCGTCAGCGGCGGCCGCTCCCTCTCCCGCGCTCGTGCGGGTGCCGGCGCCGCAGAACGTCATCACAGGTTTGCCCGGTGAGGGAAACCTCCTTGCCTGGACGGTCGACGACGGCACGGACCCCTCGGTCGTCGCCGCGTACGCCGAGTTCGCCGCGACGACAGGAGCCCGCCTGACCCTGTTCGCGACCTGCGTGTATCCAGCCTGGGAACGGAACGTTCAGGCACTCAAGCCACTTGTGGACAGCGGTCAGGTGCAGCTGGCTAACCACACCTGGAGCCATCCGGATCTCACATCGTTGACCCATCAGGGCGTCGTCGATGAACTGCAGCGCGCACACGACCGGATCGGTGAGTTATTCGGCGTAGACGCCCGACCGTTCTTTCGTCCGCCCTACGGTTACTACAACGAGCACGTTCTCCAAGCCGCCGCCTCCATCGGTTACACCACCCCAGCCCTTTGGTACGGTTCGCTGGCGGACTCGGCGCCGCTAACGGAACAACAAATCATCGACAACGCCAAACAGTGGTTCCTCCCACAGCACATCGTCATCGGCCACCTGAACTTCGACCCCGTCACCCGTGTGTTCCCGGAGTTGCGGGCGCTGATCCGCGAACGTGCGCTCACTACCGTCACCCTCAACGATGTATTCTCCAGCAATTTCCATCCGTAGGCGGTGCGGCATGTCCACTGAACAATTCCGCATCAAGAAGTTTGTTCAGGCGCTTCCCTGAACCGCCGGATGCTGTAGACCAACAGCACCAGCGCTATCACAGCCGACAGGACCAGGCTCAAGCCCGTTCCCCATCCGCCGGGCAGCCACCACTGCTCTTTAAGCGGCCACCAGCCCGGGGCGGGCGGCTGCGTCATCCAGATGATTCCGACCGTCATGAATGCGAAGGCGCTCAACGCGCTGACGGCGATGCGCGGCCAGGTCTTCACGCCGATACGTGCTGCCTGGAAAGCCCGCTCCTTGATCGGGTGCAGCCGCCGCTCAGCCCACGCGTACTGCTGGGACAGCACGGCCAGTCCGCCGACCACCATCAACAGGCCCGGACCGGGCAGCACCAACGCCGCGATTCCGAGCACAACAAGGGTCCAGCCGAGGATTTCCAGGCCGGTGCGATGGGCAGCCCGATGGAACCGGGATCGCGCACTCATCTGTGCAGGATCCCACATTTGTCTGAATTCCCCATGTTCGACAGGTTCAGGCCAGCTGTTCCACGGCGTCAACGACGCTCTCCCAGGCGTCGGTGCCGGGCGTGATAATGGCGAAGTGGTCGCCGGGGATGAGCACCAGTTCCGCTTCGGCTCCGGCCGAAACGGCAGCCTCGACATAGGACTCCGACTGGCTCAACGGCACCGTCGAATCGTCTTTCCCGTGGAGGGCCACCACCGGAACCGCCAGTGGAATGGCGCTCATCGGATCTGCCAGCCGGTACTTGTCCCCCTCCGGCTCCCCCAGCAGATTCTGCACGGCTCCACTGCCCAGCCGTTCCTCGTACGCCAACTGCAGGTTCAATACGCCCGATTGACTGACGACGCCGGTCAGCGGCACCGCCGGAGCGCTGGCTCCTGGCGCCCCCGACGGAAGGGACGCCCGCCCGGCCGCCCACACCGCAAGGTGGCCGCCCGCGGAGTGGCCGAGCGCCGTCGTCGTTCTGGTGTCGAAACCGTACTCCTTCGCCGCCGTGGCAAGCAGGTCGATTCCGGCCGCGATGTCCTCGAAGGTTTCCGGCCAGCCGCCGCCGTTGCCGACCCTGCGGTACTCGAGGTTCCAGCAGGCAAAGCCGCGCGGAGTGAGGTCCCCCGCGAGCGGCACACCGAGCTCGAGGGAGTACTGGCTACGCCAGAAACCCCCATGAATGATGACGACGACGCCGCGTGGCTCCCCCTCCGGCAGGTACAGGTCCGCGAACTGGCTGGGATCACTACCGTAGGTATAGCGCATGGGTTCCTCACTCGCACCGGCAGGCGCCGACGGTTGGGTGGGACCGCACCCCGAAAGCGCAGCTGCGGAGAGCAACGCCCCGCCGAGGAGTGCGCGCCGCGAGAGGTCGGTCATTCTTCGTAGCGTAGCCGCTGTCCGTGGCGGATGTTTAGATGGGTTGGTGAGTACGTGGGATGAACTGGATGAGCGGCTGAGGCCAGCGGTCCAGGAAAGTGTCAGCGAATTTGAGCGGGTGCGCCCGGCGCTGGAGGCTGTCACACGCGAGGTCCGCGACAGCATCCAGGAAATCTTCACCGGAACGGACCTGCGGCCGCTGTTCGTCACGGCGCGCACCAAGTCGGTCGAGTCCTTCCGCGACAAAGCCTCGCGGATGCTGAGCGACGGTGACGGTCCGCCGTCCCTCGTTTTCCCTGACCCGCTGCGGAACCTGACGGACCTGGTGGGTGTCCGGGTCATCACCACGCTGCCGCACGAGGTGGATATCGCGGCGAACCTCATCAAGCGCCAGCGCCACGAGTTCGACTGCCGGGGTGACCGGGAGAAGGACATCGGCTCCATTGAATCGGGCACGTACGGTTATTCCAGCCGTCACCTCATTCTGCGGACCATCCAGAACGACGCCGTCCGCACCTACCAGCAGCTGCTCGGCTCTGACTCCGGCAGCTACATGTTCGAGACACAGATCCGCACCGTGCTGGCACACGCCTGGTCCGAGATCGAGCACGACATCCGGTTCAAGTCCTTCAACCCCAAGGCGTGGAGCCCCTACTTTGACCGGCAGTTCACGGCCACCGCCGCCATGCTGGAGAGCGTCGAATCCACCTTCGCGGACCTGCATTCCCGCTATGAGACGGTCACCGGGTTCTGGGATCCCGAGGGCGAGGGCAGCGTGGAACTCAGCCCCGACCGCATCCGGGAAGTATGGCAGACCCTCCTCCCGCACGTTGACAGGAAGTCCGACGACAACTGGCGTTGGGCCGCCGAGCTCCTCTCCGCCCACGGGATTACGACGACGACGGCCCTCGCCTCCCTGCTCCAGGCCGACACCATCACCTCGGTCCGGCGCGCACTCGACCACCGTTACTCGCCGGGGCCGGACCGGCTCCTCGACGACGTGCTGCTGTGGAACTTCGGCGAACGGCACATCGAGCTGACGGCAGATGCACCGGATACGGGCTCGTCGCGGAGGGACAGCCTCCTGAGGCGCTTCCGGCAGATCCGGAACTTCCGGTCGCGGGAAGACTGAGTGAACCGACCGTTAGTAGTGGAACCGGGCAGAGACAACAACCAACTGTTCGTCCTCAACTGCATGAACGAGCCTATGCTCGTCAGTGATCCGCCGCGACCAGTACCCCGCCAATTGATGCTTGAGCGCTTCCGGTTTCCCGATCCCTTCGAATGGGGTTCGAATACAGCTCTCGATCAACAAATTGATCCGCTTGAGTGTCGCCTTGTCCGTGCGCTGCCAGTATCGATAATCGTCCCAACCGTTCGGTGTGAAAGCGACATTCATTCTTCGAGCTGCCGTGCTGCGGCCTTGCCTGCACGGTGCTGAGCAATGCTCTCCAGCAGACGCTCAGCATTAACCGGTGAGCGGAGAAGATGCGCCGTCTCCTCAAGAGCTTCATACTCGGACAGCGACATCAACACAGCACTGCCACGTTTGGATGTTATTTCGATAGCCGTGTGGTCGTCATTCACCTTCTCGATAAGCGGAAACAGATTTTTACGTGCCTCCGAGGCTGTGATAGCCATTGCGAACCCTCCTATCTCGTACCAAAAATGGTACCATCTGATGCAAGATAGATACCCATTTCGAGTTTCGATGGGGCGCGCGTCCAGGTCGGCCCGCTCTTCGATCCCCTCGTTCACCGCGCGTTCTATCATCTCAAATGTCAGAATGATTTCCGATTTCACCGAGCGCGGCCGGCGCACCAAGCCCACTTAAACTTTCTGCGGTGATGCATCGACTATTCGGTGTGAGTCTCTTCGGCTAGACAACCAGCGAAACCGCCAGCCCGAGCATGAGGGCGGCGATAACGCCGTCGAGGATCCTCCACGCAAGGCGCCGGTTGAAAAGCGGAGCGAGGTAGCGGGCTCCGACACCGAGGGCCGTAAACCACACCATACTGCCCACGCAGGCGCCGATCGCGAACCACCACCTGCCCTGGATGCCGTGCGTGCTTGCCAGTGATCCCAGCAGGAGCACCGTATCCAGGTACACATGCGGGTTGAGCCAGGTCAGGGCCAGGCACGTCGCAAGCGCAGTCCGCCAGGACCCGCTACCCCTGCCCTTCGTGACGTCGAGTTGCTCGCCGCGCACTGCCCGAAGCCCCGCCAGCACCGCGTAGCCCAGCAGGAAAGCCGCGCCTGCCCACCGGATAACCTCCAGCAGTACCGGTGCTTGTTCAATGACAACCCCGAGGCCGCCGACGCCAAGCGTGATGAGCACGATGTCGGAAAGCGCGCAGACAGCTACAACGAGGGCAACGTGGGATCGGCGCAGACCCTGTCGAAGCACGAAGGCGTTCTGCGAGCCGATAGCGATGATGAGCGATAGGCCGGCAACGAAGCCGGTGAGCGTTGAGTCGAGCACAATATAACGCTAAGGGCGAGCTCAAGCTGATTCCAGCTAAAGTTTCTACAGCATGATAAGAGTTGCTTATGAAAGAGATCGATCCAACTCAGGCGCTGGCACTCGCCGCCATCATTCAAGAGGGCAGCTTCGACGCTGCGGCAGCTCATCTCTCGATTACCCCATCCGCTGTCAGCCAGCGCATCCGTGCTTTGGAGACCGGTGTCGGCCGGCCCGTCCTGCGGCGAACCCGTCCGGTCCAACCAACCGAAACGGGTGAGGCGATCGTGCGGTTCGCCCGGAAGCTAGAGCTGCTCTCTGCGGATTTGAGCACCGAGCTGCGTGAAACGGAGGATGCGCAGCGTCAACGCATCGTGATCGTGATCAACGGCGATTCCCTGCACACGTGGGCACTTCGCGCACTGGTGCCGGTGGTCGAAACATTGGAACTGGAGATCCTGCGCGAGGATCAGGAGCACTCTCTGGACCTGCTGCGCAGCGGTGCGGCTGCTGCGGCTATCACCTCGGTTGCCAGGCCGGTGCAGGGCTGTTCATCCAGTCCGCTGGGGATCATGCGCTACATCCCGGTCTGTACTGAGAAGTTCCAGCAGCGCTGGTTCAGCGATGGTGCCACTGTGGAGAACCTGGAGCGCGCACCCGTGGTGGTCTTCGACCGAAAGGATGACCTCCAGGACCAGTACCTGCGAAACAGGACAAAGCAGGCGATAACACCGCCGCGCCACTACGTTCCGGCGGCCCAGGAGTTTGCAGAAGCCATCCGGCTCGGCATGGGCTGGGGTCTACTGGCCGAACTGGAGCTGGCTCATGACCCGGCAGCTGCAGACCTTACTGCCCTTGTGCCACGAGGTCATGTGGATGTGCCGCTCTACTGGCAGCAGTGGCGGCACGGGTCAAAGGCATTGGAGGCAGTAGCCGCCGCAATCCGGGCTGATGCGGCCGTTCTACGCCCGCTTGAGGCACCACCATCATCAGTCCTGACCACTCCCCTACCTTCTCAGATTGAGACGATCCTCCGTTGACCGAGCAACTTGAGCAATGATCACATCGGACATGATCTGGGAGTAGAGAACTAGATCTACTCGACCGCCGTGGACCACCCCAGCGGAGCGCAAAACGCCTTCTTTCCGGTATCCGCACCGGACGGCGACCGCCGCAGATCTCTTATTGCCATCAGCAATACGAAGCTCAACGCGATCAAATCCGAGCGCGAAAGCGTTGCGCGACAACATCTCCACGGATTGGGTGGCCAATCCCATCCCTCGGAATTCAGGAGCGATCCAGTACCCAACTTCAACTATGCCTTCTCCCCAGCGGACGTTCTTGTACGAGATACAACCGGCGAAACTGCCGCCGATAGTGATCGCATAGTGAATCCCCAAACCGGATGCTCTGAACTTGTCCGCCCCTTCCGCGCACCACGCACTCGCAATTTCGAGAGTGTAGGGCTGAGGTAACGGTAGCCAACGATGTATTTCCTCGTCCTGGCAGGCCGCAAAGCATCCTGGGGCATGAGAACCATTGATAGGCGTCAACACGATACCGTGCTGTCCGTGAAGCTCAGCGGATTCGAAGACCGTCGGGTTCACCTGCAATCTCCCGTTCTCGTATCGATGTCATGAATGTGGCGATCCACATCACGTCCCACGCAGCATCAGTTCAGCGCGAACTGACCCGCCCGGACAACCCGGCAATCGGCGCCAGGATCAGCGGTTTCGCTGCTATCCAGGCTCCCACCACGAGCAGGAGCGAGACGAAGAAAATCCAGAATCCCGCCCAGTTCACCACGTCCTGGCCGCCGTACATGTGGTTCAGGTTGCGCAGGGCACCGGTCGCGAAGACCAAAGCCACGTGACCGATGATGAAGACCACGAAGTACAGCATCACAGGGAAATGAATAGCGCGTGCCCATTCCACGGGATAGACCCGGTTCAGCGTCTGGGCCTTCTTCGGCCAGATCCCGGACATCCGGGCGCCAGTGATCGCCGCCAACGGCGCCGCTATAAAGATGGTTGCGAAGTACGCCAGCTGCTGCAGGCTGTTGTAGTTCACCCAGCCGTTCTCGGTGGGCCAGTCGAGCGAAACGTACTGGATCAGCGCCGAAAGCGCGTTCGGGAAGACCTCCCACGTTGTGGGGACCAGCCGCATCCAGTGATTGGTGACGAACAGCAGCACCACGAACACCAGGCCGTTCAGCAGCCACAGGATGTCCAGCGCCTGATGGAACCACAAGCTGAGGCTGATCTTTCCGTCCCCGCCCTTGGACCACTTCGGTGTCCAGTATCCCGGCGGCCGGGTTTCCCTGCGCACCTGCAGCCCGGACTTGATAATGAGCACGATCAGGAAGAAGTTGAAGAAGTGCTGCCACTGCACCCAGGCCGGGAAGCCGGGTTCCGCGCCTTCGGGCAGGTGGGTCTCCCCCGGATACGTGGTGAGGAAGTCCTGCATGAAACCGAGCGTGACAAACCAGCGCGTGAACAGCACAGCCCCCAGCGCGATTGCGAGGAGTCCCGCGGCACCGAGCAAGAGATTGGCCATGCGGCTGCGGGGCTTCCGCTCCTTCGCAGCCTTTGGGGTGTCCTTGGTGTCCGCAGATTTCACCGGGAGCGGCTTGCGGGTGTCCGTAGGGCCCGCAGCAGCCGACGACGGCGCTTCCTCCTTGGAAGGCGTTGCCTTTTCTTCGATTGGCGCCGCGACGGCGGCCGGCTCGGGCGCCTTCTGGGGTTGCGCTACCTCAGCAGCAACAGGGGCAGGCTCTTCGGCGGCCTTTGTTCCGACTGCTTCGGTATCCGTGTGCGTCTGACCAGGCCCGACGACGACGGCGGTCTCAGCCGGCCAACGCTCACCGCCTGGGACGCGGGGCAAGCCGCGCCGCAGAAGCTGCGTGGAGCCGGCCTGCGCGTCCACGCGGGCAGCCTCATTCGACGCTGCTGGTTGCGGCGCTTCTTCCGCTGACGCCGCCTGCCGGGCAGGGACCGCTTCATCGATTGAACGTGCTTGGCTGACCGAGGCCGCGTCCTCTTGTCTTGCGTCAGAGCGGGCCTCGGGAGCCGGTGAAGCGGACGTCGATACAACAGACACTGGCCCAGCACCAGCGGGAGGCCACGGGTCCCCTCCCAGAGTTCGGGGAAGCCCCCGCCGGACTGCGCGGGCACCCTCGTCCAAGGCGGGTGAGTCCGTCTGGACGCTCGAAGACGGTGCGTCTACCTGCGAGGTGAGCGAGGACGCCGCGGACTCCGCGGAAGCTGAACCAGCCGCAGAGTCTGACCCGGAAGCTGCAACTGCTTCGCTCGTCGGCGCCAACGCGTCAGTGCCCGACGACGCCGAACCCGCCGCCGTCGTTCTGTCCGAATCGGAAGCCGGGCTGGCCGTCGTCGTTGTGTCCGTTTGTGCCGGCGCGTTGCCGTCGCCGGGCGCTTGGGTGAGGACTGCGTCCGCGGGCGGCCATGATTCCTCGCCGCTTCGGCGAGGCAGGCCCCGGCGCAGTGTGCGACCGTGCGTCGCCATTCGCTACCCCTTCCGCGCGGAAAGTGACTTGATCAACTGCGGGACCACTTCGAAGAGGTCGCCGACAACCCCGAAGTCGGCGACGTCGAAGATGGCCGCGTCCGGGTCCTTGTTGATCGCGACGATGGTCTTCGCGGTCTGCATACCGGCGCGGTGCTGGATCGCGCCGGAGATACCGAGTGCAACGTACAGCTGCGGCGAGACTGAAACGCCGGTCTGGCCGATCTGGTAGCTGTTCGGCACGTAGCCGGCGTCGACCGCTGCCCGTGAAGCGCCAACCGCGGCGCCGAGGACATCCGCCAGTTCCTCGACAAGGGCGAACTGCTCCTGCGATGACAGGCCGCGACCACCGGCCACAACCTTCGCAGCGCCACGCAGTTCGGGGCGGGTTGAGGCCGCCGTCTGCTCCTCGAACGACTCGATGGCAGCTGCCGCCGCTCCGGACGGTTTCACCTCAAGGGCGTCCACAGTGGGTGTTTCGGCTTCTGCGCGGGCGTCGATCGAGCCTTCGCGAACAGTGACCACCAAGGGGCCGAATGTCGGCGCGCAGTCCACGTTGTAGGCTCCGCCGTAGACGGAGTGATGGGCGAGGACGCCTTCCTCGTCACGTCCAACGCCGATCGCATCGACCGCGAGGGCGCAGCGCTTCCGTGCCGCGAACCGCCCGGCGGCATCGCGACCGTCGAGCGAATTGGTGATCAGGATGGCGTCCGGTTTCACCAGGTCGGCCGCAGCGCAGAGGGCATCCACTACCGGCACGCCCAAAGCTGACGAGAGCTCCTCCATCTCCGCCGTCAGAACGTGCTTCGCGCCGAGTGAGCCGGCCGCAGAGGCGGCTTCAGCGCCTTGACCGGGCGTCGCCACAACCAGGGCCACCGGTGCGCCAACACCGGCCGCTGCGCCGAGTAGGCCGGCGGCGCTCTTGGTCAGTTCACCCGAGGGCGTGGTGCCGAGGAGGACGAGGACCGAATCTTCCGGGAATGTAGTCATGATTGAAGCTCCTTACGCCAGCCGGTTCGAAATAAGGAACTCGGCGAGCTTCTCGCCGCCGTCGCCCTCGTCGACTATCTTCGTCCCGGCGGTCCGGGCTGGGCGCTCGGCGACGGCGAGCATAATGGACCGGGGTGTGTCGAGCGCTTCCGGGTCGATATCGAGATCAGCGGCAGTGAGCGTTTCCACCGGCTTCTTCTTCGCGGCCATGATGCCCTTGAAGTTGGGAAAGCGGCCGGCAGGAAAGCGTTCGGTGACCGAGATGACCGCCGGCAGCGGTGCAGCTACGCGCATGGTTCCGGTGTCCGATTCACGGCTGCCGCTTATCCGATCCGCAGTGATCTCGACGGAAGTGAGTGCGCTTGCGTAGGGAACTTCCAGGAGTTCGGCGATCATCGCCGGAAGCACGCCGCCCGAGCCGTCCGTGGAGAGGTTTCCCGCGATGATGAGGTCGAACCCGGTGCGCTTGATTGCAGCGGCCAATACTTCGGCAGTGAGGCCCAGATCGGCGCCTACCAGCTTCTCGTCGGCAACGTGCACGAGCCTGGATGCTCCCATTGCGAGAGCCTTGCGCAGGGTGGTGGCTGCGGATTCGGGTGCCATCGACACGACGATGATCTCCGCATCGCTGATCTCGCCGGACTGGGAAAGCGCCACCTCGAGTGCCCGCTCGTTGATCTCGTCGAGCACTGCCTCGCCGGCGCCGCGCTCAGCGAGCCCCGTCTCAAGGTTCAGCTTGCGCTCCCCGTAGGTGTCCGGGACCTCTTTCATGAGAACGACGATCTTCATTGACCCTCCTCGATGTCTCGTCGGTCGGCGCGCACCGGGTAAGCGCGCACCGGACTTTATGCCGTCCGTGCTCCAGGCCGACGCCGCACCCGGTCAGCCGGCAGGCAGGCGGGCGGGCACAGTGCAAGTGGTCGAGCATTCTCCGCTCCCGAGGATACCGTGCCCGCAGGTTGATCCACGATCCGGCTACCGCCGCAAGAAAGGTTCGGCGCTTAGGCTGTGTGCACCCGAACCAGGTTGGCCCTGTGCTGGACGTTGTTCTCGATGGTGAAGTTCGTCAGGGCCGGAAGGTAGCGATCGTCCGAGTATTCGATTGCTACGCCGGCGGCCGTGCTGGTCAGGCGCCGTTCCCTCAGAAGCGGCGTTCCAGCGGGTTGCTGCAATAGCTGAGCGTCCAACTCCGTGGCCGCGACGGCGTCGATGGTGTGTCGGGCATTGTTGAGGTCAGCCCCGTTTCCCTTCAGGAAAGCGAAGATCGAGCCGCTATCCGTATCGAAGTCGAACAGCAACCGGCCTACAGAAAGGATGAAGGTTGTGCGTTCGATCATCGCCGGGGCGCCGTCCAGCAGGCGCAGGCGCAGCACCTCCACCACCTGCTCTTCCGGCGGCAGGGAAAGCTGTGCGGCGGCTTCATCCGAGACATTGCGGCGCGCGATTTCCAGCGTTCGCTGACCGGGCTCCCTGCCGAGGGAGACCGCCCACTCGGTGAAGGACATGAAGGTGGAAAAGGACTGGGAGCGGACCTCTCCGCGGACCATCGGGGGGCGCCCGCGACCGCCCGTCACAACACCCTCTGCACGCAACGCGGCCAGCGCCTGGCGGACGGGGCCACGCGAGGTGCCAAACTCACGGCACAACTCCGCTTCGCTTGGCAGCTGCGAACCGGCGGGCCAGATGCCCGCAGTGATGCGCTCCCGGAACTCCTCGCTCAGGCGTTGGTGCAGCGGCATGTTGACGACGTTTCCCACGGGCTGATTCTACAAGTAGCACCTCCGGGAAGGCATGGCTTGGCCTTTCTTCGACACAACGACAAACTCAATGAAGGCAATTCGGGCTACTTGTCTATACAAGCCACTCAGAGTCTGATGTGCTTTTCAGGTTGAAGAAGTTCCCCACCCCACATGGAGAAACCCAATGAAACCGAACCGTTCCCTCATAACGCTGGCGGCCGCCGCCTGCGTCGCTTCCACGCTGGTCCTGTCGCCGGGATCCGCAGCGGCAGGCTCACCCTACAAAAACCTGCCGGATGGTACCGACGAGCAGAAGACGCTTGTCATCGGTGTTGACGGCGTAGCCTTCACATCCCTCGACGACACAGGTCTTCCCAACATCGAAGGTTTGATGGGCAGCGGGATGACGTCCAGAAGCAACCTCTTCGCCAACCCCATGGCTCCCACGTTCTCCGGGCCCGGATGGGCCACCATCGCAACCGGCGTTTGGCCGGACAAGCACGAGGTGGTGGACAACTCCTTCACCGGCTCCAACTTCGGGCAGTATCCCGACTATCTCACGCGGCTGGGAGGTTCAATCACGGCCACTTCCACGCTGCTGGTAGGTACGTGGAGCCCTATTCCGCAAACGGTCTTTGGGTCGGGAGTGGACCTGCGCCTGGTTGGAGGAGGCGACGCCGGCACCACCTCGAAGGCGGTGGACTACCTCTCCAACGGCAATCCGGACAGCACCTTCATCCACCTTGATGACGTTGACCACGCAGGTCACGATCACGGAACCGGTAGCCCGGAGTATGTCGAATCCCTTAGGACCGCAGATCAGCAGGTCGGGCAAATCCTCGATGCGGTGACCTCCCGTTCCACGTACGGCAGTGAGGACTGGTTGATTATCCTCACCACTGATCACGGGCACACAGTCTCCGGCGGCCATGGCGGAAACACCCAGCCGGAGCGCGAGGTTTTCGTAGTCGCAAAGGGCACGGGCATAGCCCCGGGGTCTGTTCGCCGAGACGTAAAGATCGCTGACATAGCGCCAACCGTCCTGAAGCATCACGGCGCCAGCATCAGCAGCTCCTGGAACTTCGATGGCAAGGCGCTTTCGTCAATCACCCCGGACGCCTTCGACGGATTGCGCAACTCACTCAAGACGGCCGTCGACGAGACCGGGCTTCCCGCCGGGGTCAAGGGGTGGACCACCACCGCCCCCAGCGGCTGGAGCATTGACAACTCCGCGATGCCGGCCGGTGGGGTCACCGAATGGCGCGGTTGGTCGTTCGCTACGGACGAGTTCTGGACCAACACCGCCCGCGGCCAGGGTCGCGAAACGAGCGTCCGGAACCGCAACGTCTTCGCGGTAGCCGATTCGGACGAGTGGGATGACAAGACGCACAACTCCGGGCAGTTCAACTCGACCCTGGTCAGCCCTGCGTACACCGTGAGGGGCGGAACCCCCGCCGTGCTGTCCTTCGCGACGAACTACCGGATCGACGGTCCGCAGACGGGCGACGTTTACGTCAGCTACAACGGCGGCGCGCGCACCCTGGTCAAGTCTTACCGGTCCAACGTGAACACCTTCGAGAAAATCACCCTCAACGTTCCCGCAGGTGCCACGAACGTAAAGGTGTACTTCAAGTACACCGGCACGAACAGCGCCTTCTGGACCGTGGATCAGGTCTCAGTCAAGTAGCCGTTCATCCCCAATGACGACGGCCGGTCGCCTTCTATTTCGGGAGGCGACCGGCCGTTGTCGTGTAACGGGTCAGGCGTGTGTCAGCGTGCCCTCAGGACCACCTTTTCCCAACCGACGAATTCACCGTCAGCATCCGTGAGGGCATTCGGACGGCTGACTGACCGACGTCTCGGCGGATTCCTACCCCTTCACGGCGCCCGCTGCGAGCCCTCCGAGGATGAATCGCTGCATCACGATGAAGATCACGATGATCGGCGCGACCGCCAGGAGGAGCGTCGGGAACACGATCTCGTAATTCGTCGAGTATGACGACACGGCCGCGTAAACCCCCGTGGTGATGGTCTTCAACTGGGAACCGGGACCGAGGATGAGCTGCGGACTCACGAAGTCGTTCCAGGCGCTCAGCGCGTTCAGAATGAATGCCGTTGCCACTATCGGCTTCATCAGCGGGAAGAAGATCGTCCAGATGACGCGGAATCGGCCGGCACCGTCGATCGCGGCGGCTTCGTCGAGCGTGCGCGGCAGCATCCGGATGTACCCGCTGAAGATGAACAGCGTGAACGGAATCATCGACGCCGACATGAAGAACACCAGCCCGGTGACAGTTCCCATAAGTCCGAGCGCCTTAAGGACGAAGATCGCCGGTACGAGGATGATCTGGGCAGGGATGAACATGCCCGCCACAAAGAACATCAACAGTCCGGCGAAGACAAGACCGGGCGTCCTCGCGATGACGTACGCCGCCGGGATCGAGAGGCCGATCGCCAGGGCGTTGCACGCCAGCACCAGGAAGATGGTGAACAGGTAGCCTTCGATGACGGGGAACTGCGCGCTGTTCCACGCAGCCTGGATGTATTCGGTCGACGCGGTGCCGAAGTCGATGCCGAGCGGCGAGAGAAGAATCTCCTGCTGCGGCTTGAATGCGTTGATGACCATGATGTACATCGGCACCAGCATGGCCAGCGAAAGCAGCGAAAGGAAGCCGATCCTGATTGCGTTCGAGATAGTCCTGCTGCGTTTCATCCCACTGCCTCCGCTCCGGTTTCGGCTTTACGGCGTACCGCGATGATCGAGAAGGAAAGAATGCCCGCCACGACAATCAGCAGCACAGCCTGTGCGCATGCCAGCCCGATCTTGTTATTGGCAAACGAGACCGCGAGGATCTCGTACGCCCAGGTCTGCGTCGAATCACCCGGGCCGCCGTTCGTAAGACCGAGGACCACGTCATAGACCTTCAGTAGCGAGAGAATCGACGTGACGATGGTGACGGTCACTGTAGGAGCGAGCGCTGGCCACGTCACGTGACGGAATACCTGGCCGCGGGTTGCGCCGTCGATCCGTGCGGCCTCCTGCAGTTCGGGCGAGACCGCCTGGAGCCCGGCGATGTAGAGGACAAGCTGGACACCGAACTGCGCCCAGACGATGACGCCAACAAGTGTGAAGAGAGCCCAGTCCGGGTCCGAGAGGAAGGGCAGCGTGCCGCCCTGCACCTGCACCATGAGCGCGTTGATCGCACCCTGCGGCCCGAGCAGCGCCTGCCACAGGAATCCCACGATGAGTGCGGAAAGAACGTGGGGGTAGAACATCACGGCGCGGCCGAAGTTGTTGAACCTTGACCGCTTCTGCAGCAGAAGTGCGAGGCCGAGGGCGCCGGCGTTGACAAGGAATGAACCCAGCACGGCGATGACCACGGTGACGAAGATGGACGAATGCATTTCGCCCACCGGGTCCTGGAAGATTCGAAGATAGTTCTCGAACCCCACCCACTCCGGGGCCTGTGAGGGGATCCCGTTGTATTCCGTGAACGAGTAGTAGACGGCGAAGCCGACCGGGACCACCATGAGTCCTACATAGACGATGAGGGCTGGGACCGTCAGCGCACCGTCCAGGAGCCGGGCGATACTGCTCGCCCGCCTTCTCGACGTCGTCGATCGGGCTCGCGTTGTCCCTTCAGGACCGCGGGCCGCGGGGGCAGGCTGGGATGCCCGTCCCCGCGGCCGCTTCGTGTCATTCTGGAGCATTGTCAGTCGCTCTTCTCCGCGTCATACCAGGCGGTGAGCCCGTCGGCGACGTCGGCCGGTGACTGGCCCTGCCATAGTCCCTGGACCAGCTCGCCGAACTTGGGATTGAAGCCGCTCACGGGAAGCGCGTTGTCTCCAACGGTCTGGTTGCCTGGCACCACAAGTTCGGGCGCTGCTTCAACGAGTTCGTGGACGAGCGAGGAGTACTCGTTGGCCGCCACGTCAAAGCCCGGTCGGCTGAAGCTGTCCATCTCGGACTGCGCCTGGATGGCCTCCTCGTCGGTGGCGAGGTACTCGACCAGCGCTGTCGCCGATGCCGCGTTCGATGAACCGTTCCAAACCATGTAGGGGTAGGCCAGGGTCGCGCCCATCGGGCCGGGGTACTTCGAACCATCCTCGACAGGCGGCGCGAAGACTCCTACCTCGAACTCAGGCGGAGTGGCCGCGAGCGTGGTGGTGAACCAGGACCCCATCGGGTAGATGCCTACCGTGCCGGCAATGAAGTTCGCTTCCTGGGTGCCCGAATCGGTCGCGACGTCGTCCGCCGTTGTGTAGCCGGCGTCGACCCACCCGGAGATGCGCTCGAACAATGGCTCGAACTGCTCCCCCAGGGTGCTCTGACCTGAGGCCACGGCCTGCTGCCAGTCGCCGGTGGTGAGGTTCTGCTGCGGGTGCCAGATCTGCTGTGCCTGCACGCTGGTCGCCCAGTCCGAGGCGAAGGCGATGGGCTTCTCGACGCCCGCGTCAGCGAGCGCTGCGAGCGCGGCGTCGAACTCCTCCCAGGTCTTCGGCGTCTCGGTGATACCCGCCTCCTCGAAGAGATCCTTGTTGTAGAACAGCAGGGACTGTGCCTGGGTGCCGACCCCGACGACGTTCGTACGCCCCTCCGTCGCGTAGGTGTCGACCATCGGAGTGTCCGCAACCCAGTCCAGATCAGTCAGGTCGAGGATCTCCGGTGCCGTGTCAGCCGTAGGAAAGACCGATTGGATGACGTCGGGCGCTGTACCGGCTGCAAGCAGCGACGGGAAGCTTTCAGCGACAGACTGCCCGGTGGGGCCCTCGATCGTCACGTCGACCCCGGTCTCATCCTCGAAAGGCTTGACGAGTGCGTCCCACTTGGCCTGTGTGAGGTTGTCGGTGATGTTCACCAGCATGCGGATCTCACCGCCAACCTCACCGTCGCCGCCGGGTTGGGCGGCGGAATTGCCCGTTGAGCACGCCGTAAGGGCGAGCAGCGGGAGGACGGCGATGGCGGATCCCCATCGCGTCCGTCGTAGTGCAGTTCCGGACATTGTTATCTCCTTTGAAAAGTTGGTGCGCTTAGATGAGGGTTCGGTTTCTGGCGAACGACGGCGGTCATCGCCTTGGTTTCGGTTTTGCCGGTTTTGCTTCCTTGACCTTCACTACGTGGGGTTTGCATGGGGTTTCGCCGCCTGCATTGACCAACACGCACGTGTAGGTGTACTTGCCCTTTGCCTTGCCGCTGACGGGCACAGACACGCGCTGTCCGTTGGGGCTTTCATCCCTGAGCGCGATCTCCGTGATCAGTACGCCGTCCTCGTAGAGACGGAACGACGTGCCGTTCTGCCCGTTCTTCAGATCGGCGGTGACGGTGTAGGAACCGCCGCGCGCGTTGTCGGCGCTCAGCTTGGCGCGGCCGGGTGCCGTCGGCACCTCAGGCCGTCCGGTTCCCTCCCGGGTGACGAGGCTGTTCCACCGTTCGATCCACTCGGTACCGAAGGACTGGGCGACGGCGCCGGTCGTCGAGAACTTCAACGTCGCCAGATCGAGCCCCGCTTCCTCAACCGACCTAGGCTTCACGAGGTTGGTGTTGATCTTGTCGCTCCACCGATCCAGTGAGTAGACCGCTTCGGGACTCTGGAAGTCGTCTTCGCCCGGGCTGTACTCGCCGCCGCCGATGATCACAGAGTGGTCGATCTCGTCCGTGCGGGTACGTACAGCGAGTTCTCGTTCTCCCAGACGGTTGCGCGGCTGCAGCCATTGGTGCCGTACGTCGAGTAGTGCGCGGCCTTGCAGTCTTCTCCCGTTTCGGTCACGCGGGGGATGTACCACTCATCCACCTCGGGGAACACGATCGGTGTTCCATCGGAGTATTTGTTCTCACCGTTCGTGTAGTGGTCCACCCACGTGGCGATGGTCTCCGGCGTCGAACTGTACTTCTCACCCTCGCGGACCTCGAGGAAATCGCTGAAGCGGCTCTGGACAACCCAGGAATTCGCGATCGGCAGTCCCAGCTCGCCACGGCGGTAGTACATCTGGTCGTGCCCGGTCCGGCCGACGTTGATGAACACATTGTCGTTGGCCTTGTTGCTGTGGCCGGATTGGAAGAACACCCCGGAATGTGCGTCCTTCACCACATTGTGGTGAAAGCGCATGCCTGATACGCCGTCGTCCATGTAAAACGCGTCGTTCTCGCCGCCGATCTTCTCGAAGAAGTTGTACGCGACCTCGTTGCCGAGGTACGTGTAGTCGCGTCCTGTGTAGACGACGCCCTGATCGCCCGCGTTCTGCACCAGGTCGTAGAAGTAGTTGTGGTTCACTTTCATGTCGTTGCCCATGATCTGGACGGCCATGTGCGGTGCGTCGTGCACAAAGTTGTACTCGAACGAGTTCCCGACGCCGTAGAGGTATCCGGCCGGCGTATAGGTGGCGAGCTTGGAGAATCGGGCGATTTCGTTGTGGTGCGCCACGTTGTTTCCGCGTTCGAGGGTGTCCCGGTCACCGCCGCCCAGCAAGACGCCGCCGCCGCCAAGATCGTGGAGGTATGAGTTGCGTACCACGTTGTTGGTGCCGCCCCGCTCCGTCTCGTAGTCGGGAAGCGCCGTGATTGTCTCGGTGGTCTCGCCGATGCGGATCGCATCCATACTCACGTTCGAGATCTCCACCCCGTCGATCAGGGTGTTGTGCGCATCGAGGAGCTGGATTCCGCTAACGAGGGAGTCGGATAGCCCGATGCCGCGGATCGTCACTCCCGTGGTGCCTTCGAGGAGGAAGAAGTTCTTGTCAAACGCGGAGAGGGTCACCTCCTTGCCCTCGACCGTCCCTCCCTCTGGGAGGTAGTACAGCACATCGTTGCCGTTGTGCCGGTCAATGTAGTATTCACCTGCGACATCGAGCTCCGAAAGCACGTTTGTTGCCTTGACCTTGGTGTAACCGTCAACGGGGATATACATGGATGCGAACTTTGTGTACAGGGTGGTGTCGCTCCAAGAGAGCATGCGGACCATATCTGCTGCGTAGTTGTTGCCGATGTAACCGGACAACCAGCCCTCGGTCTCAAACTTCGTGTTGTCGATGTCCTCGATCCACTGTGGATCAGCCTGGACGGGTATGTCTGAGTACTCGCCGAACCCGCGCGTTCCCCAGTCCCGCACTTCGGGAACGGCCTCAGGCGCCCAGCTCTTGTAACGGTCCCCCGCGAGTGCGCGCCCACCCACTTCAAAGATCGACGGGGTCATCTTCCGCAACTCATCCTGTGACCAGGTGTCGCGTGGCTGCCCCTCGGGAAGTTCCTGCTTCTTGTCCTCGAACTGAGCGCGCGGCGACGTGCCGCTGATCGCCCAGTCGTCCTCCACACCGAATCGGGCTTCGAGATCAACGTGCAGGAGGTCGCCTGGCGAATCGGCATCCCATTTGCTCCCCGTACCGAACAGATGGCAGTCGATTTGTGACGTGGAGCAATCGTTTCCGTTGGGGAACTCGGCGAGGGTCTGCACGGCGCCGTCAACGGCAAGCTCGGGAGCGAACGGCTGCTGCAGCCAGTTGAAGCCGTTCTTGTACAGCGTGCCCGGCTCGATCCCGGCGGCCCCGAGGTCGTAGACCCACGCACCTTCGCGTGCGTGTTCCGAGGTGATCCGGGTATTGGAAGAGTATTGCTGCGCAGCCAACTCGTCGGTAGTCAGGTCGCCCAGCCGGCGCCACCCTTCGGATGGCAGTTCATTCGCGCCGGTGATTTCGACATCCTCACCGCCATAAGCCGCGTACGTTACCCAGGAGTTTTCTTCGCCGGTCAGGCTGACGGAGTCCTGCAGGACGTACTCGCCGCCGCGGATCCACACGGTTCCCCGCTCGTTTTCGCTGGTCTTGCCTGCCAGCGCATCTCGGGCCGCCGTGATCGTTGCGAACGGCGCCCCTTACTACCGTCGTTCGCGTCGTCCCCGTCAGGCGCTACGTAGACAACCGGCCCGGCGCCCACTGTTTGATGGGTGGATTGTTCTGCACTTGCCATCGGCGCCAGCACGGCACCACTGCTGGTAGCCAGCGCGGCTGCCACACATAGGCTCAGCCCCGCACGGAATTTGAACCTTCTCTTCATTGAGATCTCCCTGTCGTTTCCGCAGCGCCCGTAGTGTCTCGGACACTCCCCATGCCGCTCCGGAACCCCTGTTGCGACCAATACACAATACATATGACGTATCAACAGTAAGCCAAGTCACATCCTTGGGCAAGCCCTTTCCCGAGATAGGTATGATCTGTTATGTTTCATGGATGCAGCACAATGAGAGTGCCCAGGTCCGTCCGCGCGGAGTGTTCGCCATTGATCCGGCGACGCTCGTCAGGCAACTGTTCACAGCCGGAATGCTCGAGGAGCTGCGGGATCTGATCGACATCGACATTGACGCCGTAGTGAGCAGCCGCGACCAGGAAACTGACCGCCTGCTTGCGCGCGCCGATCTCCTTATCGGTGGCTGGGGTGCCCCCAGGATTGGCGTGGATGACGCCCCCAACCTTCGCGCCGTCGTCTACCTCGGCGGCGTGGCAGCCACCTGCCTGAACGAACCGGAACGGTGGGCAGCCCGAGGGCTGACGGCGTCAAACGCGCGTGCGGCGAACGCGGTTCCCGTTGCGGAATATGCGCTCGCGATGATCCTCCTCGCGGGCAAGGACGCATTCACGACCGAGAAGCGCTACCGCGACCAGCGGGTAATGCCTGATCGTGCGGTGGAGATGACGGACGTCGGCAACTATCGCCGGATAGTCGGTATCGTTGGCGTATCGCAGATCGCGCAGCTGCTCATCGAACTCCTACGGCCATTCGAGTTCGACGTCGTTGCTTACTGTCCGTATCTCACCCCTGAGCGTGCCGCTCAGCTCGGCATTCGTGCAGCCTCCCTCGATGAGGTGATGGCCACGAGCGAGGTTGTCTCGCTTCATCAGGCACTGACGCCGGCAACGGTCGGGCAGATCGATGGGCGCCTGCTCGCGTCGATGCGCAATGGGGCGACGCTGCTCAACACCGCGCGCGGTGCCGTCGTCGACCAGGAAGCCCTCACCCGAGAGCTTCGCAGTGGGCGCATCCGCGCGATCCTCGACGTGTCCGAACCCGAGCCGCTGCCACCGGATCATGAGTTGTGGTCGCTGCCGAACGTCACCCTCACTCCACACATCGCGGGTTCGATGGGCCGTGAGCTCCACCGGATGGGCGCCTCCGCCCTGGAGGAGATCCGCCGCTTCGTAGCCGGTGAACCCTTCAAGCACCCTGAAAAGATCGGCTGAACAGCCATCACCCGCCGCCTGCACTACCTACCGAATGAAAGAGGGAGCACCAGCTTGAGAACCGCCGACAATACCGCCGAACCCGCAACTCCCGACGTCGCGGCCCTGGCACGCTGGATACGCACCTGGGTTGGAAATGAGGGCCAGATTCGCGGCTTCCACAACCACAGCGTCTGGGGGACCAATCCGTTCACCTTCCTGGACTTCACCAGCGGACATCAGGCGTTCTCAGCCCCGGCGACGGCAGCCCTCGGTGAAGCACTCGGACGGCAATTCGATGAGCGTGGGCTCGAACTCTGGCGCAGGATGATGCTGTTTCAGGCCCGGACGGTCCAGCCGGATGGCCAGTACCGCCATATCGGCTTTCAGGTCGGCGAGTCAGCAACCTCCGGCCTCATCCACAATATGGTCGGCAGCATCGGCATGCTCGAAGGGCTCCGGCACGCCGGGAAATACCTCGACGACGGCGAACGCGTCGAGATCTTCTCGGCAGTCCGCGCCAACCTCGACGCCTGCGAAGTGCACGGCGGAGGACGGCCCACTGCCGAGGGGACATGCAACCAGGAGTACGCGCGCGTGTGGGTGAAGCTCCTATACACCGAACTCTCTGACGACGACACGTTCGATGATCAGATTGTGGCGGATCTCGACGAACTCATCCGGCTGAACTCATTGCGCGGGGTGCCTGACGAAGGCAGCGTCGGGACCTTCCGGGTGGCCAGGGACCGCCAACAGGGCGGCATCCTCGAACCCGCCGAATACTACGGTCTCATGGTGGTCCCGCTCGTTCTTGCCGCACGACGCTACGGTCGGCCGGACTTCCTCGAAGAAGCGCGCGCAATCTGCCGGCACGTCGCACGCTCAGCCTGGACCGACGAGCGGGGCTTCACCCGCTACCACCGCTACTGGTACGTGGCAGGTGACCGTCGGCATCTGTCAACCACTCCGATGCTCATTGCGGGCATGGGACTGACGTTGCGGGGCATAGAGGAAGTACTCGCTGAAGGGGACGACGCCGAACTGACCGCATTCCGGGATCGTTGCCTCGAGACCTATGCTGCGTATCAAGCGCCAGCGGGTTACTTCGCTTCGGCGACGGGATGGCACACGGAGGCCGACGTTGCACCCAGCACCGCCTGGCATTCGCACGATCTGCTCTTCCTGATCCACTGGGCCGAAACGGACGAAACGTTCTGGGATCGCGTCTTCGATGAACCCGACCGTCAGTCGGTACTACTCTCTGACCGTGCCTACTGGGTTGAGGACGGCGTCCATTGGTGCATCCTCAGCCCCCTGACGGCCGGCGATCTGAGCATTTACGGGCGCAAGGATCGGGATACGTTTGCCCGCTCCTTCTTCTCCTGGACCGACAAGGAGGAGCTTCCGGATGAGCTGGCATTCCCGGATGCGCCGGTCTTCTTCGCCGCCGACGACGGCCTCTACCGCCTGGACGCACCAGACCGGCCGGTCGACATCACGACCGTGGGTGCCACGCCCTTCCGCGGCCCGCTCGGCGCAGGGGCCTGAACTCCAACGTAGAACGGCCGGGCGCCTTCCGCTTGGGAAGGTGACCGGCCGCTTTGGTGAACGGGTCAGGCGCCGGTGGGGGCGCCGTCGTCGTTCTTCCGGGGAGCCTTCTGCGATGGTGCGGCCGGGCTCGATGCAACCGGCTGCGCCTCGGGCTTTGCGCCGTCGCCGCCCCAGTTCTGCAGCATCTGCACCGCGTCGAGGCCGGTAGTGTCCTTGAGCAGCTGGAAAGTCTGCTGCAGACCGCCGGTGACGTTCCTGCTCAGCTGGCTGGCGCCGTCGTTGGAGATGACCGTCATGTTGTCGATGGCGGACATCGGCGCGGCGATCTCGCGGGCAACCAGCGGCAGCATCTCCATGACCTTATTGAGCACGGCGGCGTCGTTGAACTGCTCGTACGCGCGTGCCTGTGCCTCAATACCTTCAGCTTCAGCGATGCCCTTCTGGCGCACGACGTCGGCTTCGGCCTGACCGCGGACCTTGATGACCTCAGCCTCGGCCGAACCGTTGGCGCGGGTCACGGCTGCCGCAGCGTTACCGCGTGCGGTGTTGGCGGCGGCCTCAGCTTCGGCGGTCACCTTGTCACCCTCGGCGGAAAGCCTGCGCTTGGTGAGAGCAACCTCGGCCTCAACCTGGTCCGCTTCGGACTGGCGCTTGCGTTGCTCCAGCTTGGCGGCGGCTTCCTGCTCCACCCGGTACTTGTCCGCATCCGCGGGCTTACGGATCTCGATGTCGAGTTCGCGTTCCCGCAGCTCCGCCTGGCGTGAGGTGACCTGCTGTTCCTTGAGCAGGATCGCCTCTTTCTGATCCGCGGCGGCGAGGGGGCCGGCGGCGTCAGCTTGTGCCTGGCGAGCGTCGGCTACTTCCTTCAGTTCCGCACGCTTGATGGCGAGGCGCTGTTCGGCGAGCGCAACCTGCTCATCCGCGATGGCCTTGGCCTGCGCGGCTTCCTGCGCAGCGTTGGCTTCGGCGATCTTCGCCAGCTTCTCGGCGAGCGCAGCCTCGGGACGGCCAAGGTTCCGCAAGTAGTCCGAGCTGTCCTGCACCGACTGGATCTGGAAGGTATCAATCACCAGGCCCTGGTTGTGCATGGAGTGCTCGGCTTCTTCCTTGACGCTTTTCGCGAAGGAAGCGCGGTCCTTAATGATCGAATCGACGGTCAGCGTACCCACGATGGAGCGCAGTGAACCGGAAAGGGTTTCCTGCGTGTAGTGGTCGATCTGCTCCTGCTGGTTCAGGAAGCGCTGGGCCGCCCGGCGGACGGCCTCTTCGTCGCCGCCGACCTTGATCTGGGCAACACCTGTCAGGTGCAGGGCGATGCCGTTCTGCGAGATGCCCTCGATCTGCAGGGTGACCTGGCGAGATGCGAGCGAGATGGAGAACGCGCGCTGCGTGAACGGGTTGATGAAGGTACGGCCGAACTCAACCCGCTGCCCTTCCTGATTCCCCTTGCCGGTGATGATGAGCGCTTCTGACGGGCTCGCGATGCGCAGCGCCATGCGCGCGATGATCATGGCGATAATGCCAAGAACGACGACGGCGCCAACAATCACCCCGATAGTGATTAACAGGCCAATTTCCACAGGTACTCCCCATATTCAAGGCACGTAAAGATAGCTGGCGCGTGCCATTCGCCACCCTGACGCTACACGAAAGGCGCACCGCAGTCTCCAGTTATCCCCAGACCTTTACTAGGGTGGAGAGATGGGGACAATGACTCGGACCGGGTTCGTGCTGTGGTTGATTGGCTTATTCGCTCTCGTGTTTGGAGCGATCTTCCTGGCGGTTTGGGCAATAACAGGTGGTCCACCCGATTGGGGCGCGGTCTTGGCAGGGATCGCAGGCGGTGCGGTCGGACGCAGCATGAGGTCGCGATTGTTGCGCCAGTCGGCCGCAAGAGGACGTTACCCGTGCTTTGTTCGGCTAGCCTCAGCCGGTCCTTTCCGTGGCAAGTGGCGTTTCGGATACACGACGCCGTTCCAAGGTCAGATAGCCTTCCAGAGCCCCGCGAAGGCTGAAGTCACGTTCAACATCGACGACATAGGCATCCCCTACCCCGCAGGGATGGCGGACACTATCCTCAAGCTGCAGCGGTCATCCGAGGTTCTGCCAGTCACGGCGCAGGGAGTGCCGCTGGAGATCGCCGCCCTGCCTAAGTACCTGCGCGTCATCGAAAGCAGCGTGCGCCAGCCCGCCGTCGTTGTCTGAACTTTCAAAAGACAATAGCAACGGGTCAGGACTCCGATACCGCGGCTGCGAGATTTTCGAGTGAGGCCTTGAGGTCGTGCTCGGAAACCACCGGGAACTGAACCCGTTTCAGCACTTCCTTGTCGGTCACGTTGCTCCAGTCGTAGGCGAGCGTCACTTCCGTTGAACCCGGTCCCTGTGGCTCCAGCTTCCAGATCCACTGCCAGCCGGCAGGTTCCGTGCCGGCGTCAGCGGTCTTCCAGGCAAGCAAGCTGTTGTGATCGTAGCCCACCACGTAGTTGTCGGTTTTGTAGTCGCCGCCCAGTTTCTCCCAATACTGGTTCATGGTGAACTTCTGCCCGACAGCCGTGATGCGGTCCGATTTCTCGTCCGACTGCACCATCCCCGAACCGTCAATCTCTGCATGCCGTTCCGGGTTGGACAGGACGCTGAAGATTGCTTCTGCCGATGCGTCGACGACGCGGCTGGTCGTGATGCTCTTCTCGGTCATGCCTGTGCTCCTTAGGTGGTGACTGATCGGGCGGCCGGTTTTGCGCTGAAGCTTACACGGCGCTCGAGAAGCGCGCGGTCGTCGTGCCGTGATTCCTCAGGCGCCTTCGCGGCGGGCGTCGGCCCAGTTCTCGGCAGCGGCTAGGTGCCGGCGGGCGGCAGCCACAACGGCTTCGGGCCGGGGGTTCCGCCAGGCCTGCTCGAGGTCGGAGAGTGCGTCCGCGACGGCACTACGGGCAGCAGCCAGAACGGAAGTTGGGTCCGCCGAAGCGGTTTCGTTTACCGGAATGGTGCTCATAACTCCTATTCGTACTCGCGCCACCTCGGGATTTGTGTGGGGCTGCGTCCAGCACAAATTAATGAAACGCTAGTTGAGAAAGGCGAACAGTTTCAGGGGGAAACGTGACCTACAACCAGAAGTGGCGCTACGTGCTGACACACGGCTGGAGTGGAGTGCTGTACGCCCTAATCCTGGTGTCGGGATTCGTGCTGATTTTCTCGGCGCCCCTCCGCGAGCTGTTGGCAGTCTACTGGGATGCTTACTTCTGGGTTGTGTTCGGCTTCTTCGCCGTGGTTGTGCCGTTCGCCATACGTAGGAGATTCGGCGCTGAGAAAGCTCCTGCCCCACAACGCAACGACTAACTTCTCTCACCCGCGCACGCGCCGCCGCACCAGCGCCGAGAGCTCCTCCGCACTCTGCATCACCCCAAGACGTCTTCCGCCCCCTCATGACCTGTCTCCCAGTTTCGCCTGCGTTGCACTCGTTGCATGGGCCTGCAACGCAGGCGGATTCCAGGGGGCGAGTACCCCTGAGCTCGGCGGTAAACAGTCAGGAATACGCTGCACTCAACAGGTCGCGAACCTTCTGTTGAAGCCGTTTCATTGAAGAGCCGGCCTGCCCTCTTGACGCAAGAGACATCAGCCCCCGGCAGGCCAATCCTGCATCCGTAAGGTTCCCGCTGATCAGGAAAGGAATCAACTCATCGCTGGGAAGAAGACGGATCTCGCCCATCTCAGACGCATCCCAGGCAGGATCGGAAGTTGGACGGGCGTCAGCGGCGATGACAAGGTGCTTGCGCCGGCGGGAGTTGGCCGCCCACCACTCCGACCCCGCGTAGTAAGTGCCGGCCGCCTCATACCCGGTTTCTTCGAGTAGCTCGCGCCGGGCTGCCGGGACAGGATCTTCGTCCTCAACCAGGTACCCGCCGGGAAGCTCAAGCAACGTTTGCGCGGGGCCCACGCGGAACTGTTCGAACAGAACCACGTGTGTTCCGCCGGGAGTAAAAGCGAGCGACGCGGCGGAATCCCGTCCGGCAATGATGTCCCAGTCGGAGATGGTGCTATCGGGTTCTTCATAGGTGTCTCGATCGATAGTCACGTAACCTTCGTAGGCTGGCTTGGAATCGATCCTTTGCCACGGCGCTGATGTTGGCACGGTGCTCCTTCTCATTGGGCTGCGATTGCCTCAAGCCTGCCACGCCGCGAGCAGCAGAATGCACGGCTGATTCAACGGATAACGCGCCGCCGCACCAGCGCCGAGAGCTCCTCCGCACTCTGCATCACCCCAGACGCCTTCCGCGTATGCTCCCGGAGCGACTCCCGAATGACGTCCTCGTCCATCGACGACAGGTTCGCCTCCACCACAATCCGGGCCGTCGCCGCTGCCGCACGCGCGGCTTCAGCCGCCACCGCGATGTCGCTGAGGAAGTCCGGCTTGCACACGTCCACCAGTTCTTCACACAAGCGGACGACGGCGGCAGCCAGGTCCAATTGCGCCCTCGCCGGAAGCGTCGCTTCCACGAGCGCCTCATCAATCGCGGCGCTCCGCCGAGCGCGTTCCTCACCTGATCCGGACGGAAGCTTGTAGCAACCCACCACCCTCCGGAACTTTTCCTCGTCCGATTCGGCGGCCTCAACGGCCGCACGCGTCAACTCCCGGGCCTCGGCGACTATGCCCGCGACGTCGTCGTTATCCCGCTCGCTGAAACCGGCCACCATCCCAACCAGCGCAGCCGCCTGCGCGACGTGGAGCGCCCCGACTGCCCCGGCTCCCGGCGTCGGCGCCGTTGAGCCGAGCCGATGAAGGTACCGGTCAATGCTTTCCGATCCGCTCACGAGGCGTCATCCGGTGAAGATTCCTCCAGCAGCCACCCAGTGACCGCGTCGATGTCCTTGCCGTTATCACGCGTGTATTGCCATGCCCGCTGCCGGGCGTCCTGGAAGTGCTGCCGCAGTTCCGCCTCGGTTGAACGTAGCGACGGCACCCGGTCGATCACGTCCATCGCCAACTGGTACCGGTCGATCTGGTTCATCATCGCCATGTCGAATGGCGTGGTGGTGGTGCCCTCCTCCTTGTACCCGCGGACGTGGATGTTGTCATGGTTGGTCCGGCGGTACGTCAACCGGTGAATCAGCCACGGGTAGCCGTGATACGCGAAGATCACCGGCCGGTCCCGGGTGAACAGCGTGTCGAAGCTGCGCGCGGGCAGCCCATGCGGATGCTCGGAGGAGTCCTGCAACCGCATCAGGTCAACCACGTTCACCACGCGCACCTTCAACGAAGGCAGCGCCTCCTTGAGCAGTTTCGCGGCGGCGATCACCTCGCCCGTCGGCACATCTCCTGCACAGCCGAGGACGACGTCGGGCTCCTCCCCCTCGGTCTCCCGCCCCGCGAAATCCCACACCCCAATCCCACGTTCGAAGTGCAGCCTGGCCTCCTCCGGACCGAGCCACGTCATGGTGGGCTGCTTGCCCGTCACGATCACATTCACGCGGTCCCGCGTCTGCAGGCAGTGTTCCGTCACCGCGAGCATCGTATTGGCGTCCGGTGGAAGGTATACCCGGATGACATCGGCCTTCTTGTTCACCACGTGGTCAATGAATCCGGGATCCTGGTGCGAAAACCCGTTGTGGTCCTGCTGCCACACGTGAGAAGACAGCATGTAGTTCAGCGACGCGACCGGTTGCCGCCACGGCAGGTCCTGATGCACCTTGAGCCACTTGGCGTGCTGGTTAAACATCGAGTCGACAATGTGCACAAACGCCTCGTAGCAGTTGAAGACGCCGTGCCTGCCGGTGAGGAGGTACCCCTCAAGCCAGCCCTGGCACAGGTGCTCGCTCAGCACCTCCATCACCCGGCCGGACCGCGCGAGGTGCTCGTCGACGTCGTCAATCCGCTGCTGCCACACTTTGTCGGTGACCTCGTACACGTCCTGCAACCGGTTCGACGCCGTCTCATCCGGCCCGAACAGCCGGAAGTTCTCCGGGTTCAGCGTGATGAGCTCCCGCAGATACCCGCCCACCGTTGCCATGGGGCTCGCCTTCTCCTGACCGGGCCGATCGACGACGACGGCGTGATCCGCGTAGGCGGGCAGCCTCAAGTCCTCGAGCAGCCGGCCGCCGTTCGCGTACGGGGTGGCGCTCATGCGCAGGTCCCCTGTGGGCGCTTGTTCGGCAATCGCCTCGTCCAACAGGCCTTCGTCGGTGAAGAGCTCGCCGGGTTTGTAGGAGCGCATCCACTCCTCGAGCTGGCGGAGGTGGGCGTCGTCGTCGTGAATGCCCGACAGCGGAACCTGGTGCGCACGCCAGGTTCCCTCCACCTGCTCACCGTCCACGACCTCCGGCCCCGTCCAGCCCTTCGGCGAGCGCAGCACGATCATGGGCCAGGCTGGATGCTCCTCGGTTTGACGCTGCTCTTCGCGGGCCGCCGCCTGGATCTCCCCGATCCGATTCACACAGGCGTCCAGCGCCGAAGCGAAGTCCCGGTGTGCCTGGTCCGTGGCACGCGGGTCAGCGACGGTGACAAAGTGCGGGTCATAGCCGTAGCCGCGCATCAATTGCTCAAGCTGAGCTTCGGGTATCCGCGAAAGCACCGTGGGGTTGGCGATCTTGTAGCCGTTGAGATGCAGGATCGGCAACACGGCGCCGTCGTTCCTTGCATCCAGGAAGCTGTTCGAGTGCCAACTTGCCGCCAGCGGCCCGGTCTCCGCTTCACCGTCGCCGATCACGCACGCGGCAATCAGCTGCGGATTGTCGAAAACGGCGCCGTACGCGTGCGCGAGCGAGTAGCCAAGCTCGCCGCCCTCGTTGATGGAGCCGGGCGTCTCGGGCGCGGCGTGGGAGGGGATGCCGCCGGGGTAGCTGAACTGTTTGAACAGTTCCTTCAGGCCGGCCTCGTTCGGGGTGATGGCGCTGTAGATTTCGGAGTAGGTGCCCTCGAGCCACGCGTTCGCGACGTTCGCCGGCCCGCCGTGTCCCGGCCCGGTGATGAAGAGCATCTCCTGCTGCCGCTCGGCGATCACCCGGTTGAGGTGGGCGTAAATGAAGTTAAGCCCCGGCGTCGTTCCCCAATGCCCGAGCAAGCGCTCCTTCACGTCCTCCCGACGCAGGGGCGTGCGCAGCAGCGGGTTGTCGCGCAGGTAGATCTGGCCGACCGAAACATAGTTCGCAGCCCGCCACCAGGCGTCCAGCTTTTCAATGTTCATGACTCCCCTTCTCTCGCATCGACTCTCCAATAGGTGACCTTTTCAGCCCCCAAACGGTCACCTATTGGAGAGTCGATTCTAGATTTCGACGACGACGTCGGACGGCTTCTTGTCGGGCCGCCACCCCCGCCACACGGGATGGCGCAATTTACCGGCGGACGTGCGTTCACTGAACTGCACCTCGCCCACGAGCGCTGGCCGCACCCACCGCGCGTCGGACGCATCGAGCGCCGGAACGTCGTCTAGCGGTGCGGTCTTGCGGCCCATCTTCTTGAGCCTGGACCCGATCTCGGCCAGCTCGCGCTCGGTCAGGCCGGAGCCCACACGGCCAATGTACTTCAGGTCCACGCCGTCGGGGATCGCGACCAGCAGCGAACCGACCTTGTGCGCACGGTTCCCCTTTCCGGGACGCCACCCCACAATGACCACTTCCTGCGTCAGCGAGTGCTTGATCTTCACCCAGGATTCCGAGCGCCGGCCTGCCGAGTAGGTGCTGTTCACCCGTTTGGCGAGCACTCCTTCGAGGCCCAGTTCCCTGCTGGCCTCGATTGCTTCGTCGAGGGTCGCATCGAGCGCCGGAGGCACCTGAATGTGCCCGTCGCGCGGAGGATCAACGGCCTCCTCAAGCACTTCGCGCCGCTGCGAATAAGCCAGTTCAATCAGCGAATTCCCGTCCAGGTGCAGCAGGTCGAACAATAGGAAGTGCACCGGCGTCCGTTTGCAGGCGGCCTCGATCTCGGATGTCTTGGTCAGGTTCATGCGTCCCTGCAGCAGCCCAAAGTCCGGCCGGCCTGCCTTGTTGATGGCAACGATCTCGCCGTCGAGCACCGCCTGCTCCGCATTGACGTACTTTCCGAGGTCCGCGAGCTCCGGGTACGCCTTCGTCAGATCGTTACCGTTGCGGCTCATCAGCCGCGTACCCGCCGGCGTTACCGTGGCAATCGCCCGGATCCCGTCCCACTTCATCTCGAACGCCCAGCCCTCCTCTGACCGGATGAAGCCCGGCGCTCCGGTGGTGGCCAGCATCGGTTTGAGGTTCGGCAACTCTTCCTTGACCGGCTCCTTGAACGCCGGGGGCGATGGCTGGCCGGGCTGCTCCTTCATGAGATGGATCAGCCAGTTCTTCTCGGCCGAGTCAGTGGACCCGCCGGTGTGAATCAGCGCATACCTGCGCACGGCGTTACCGCCCTGGGCAAGCCCGCCGTCCTCGCGCCCGGTCAGGGTGCAGATGACCTCCTTGCCCGGCCGCCACTTCTCCGCCTCGTAGGTGCCCGAGTCCCAGATGTACACCTCGCCGGCGCCGTACTCGCCCTTCGGGATGGTGCCCTCGAACGAGCCGTAGTCCAGCGGATGGTCCTCCGTCTGCACGGCGAGATGGTTCTGGTCTGCCGTCACCGGCGGGCCCTTCGGAATGGCCCACGACACCAGCACGCCGTCGCGCTCGAGCCGGAAGTCGTAATGCAGCCGGCGTGCATGGTGCTCCTGGATCACAAAGCTGTTGCCACCAGTTTCGCCAACCCTGTCCGGCACCGGCTCAGGCGTCTTCGAGGCATCCCGCATGGAACGGTAGGTGTGCAGGCGGTCCGGGCCGTCGTCGTCGTCGGTTGAAGCTGTCCCGGGGTCCATGTCCGCGAGCAGGTCGCCTGGATTCCGGACGCGCTCCATCACCTGCTCGTAGTCAAGGTGGTCCAGGTCCGGGTCCTCGAGTTCCTCCCAGGTACGCGGCGCCGCGACCATGGGACGGGCCTTCCCGCGCAGTGAGTAAGGGGTGATCGTGGTCTTGTTGCGGTTGTTCTGGCTCCAGTCCAGCAGCACCTTTCCGCCGCGCAGGGATTTCTTCATGTCGCTGACCACGAGATCGGGGTGGTCAGCCTCCAGCACCCGCGCCAGTTCCTTGGCGACGGCGGAAACCTGGTCCGAAGTCTGCTTGCCGTCCAGCGCCGCGTACAGGTGGATCCCCTTCGATCCGCTGGTCACCGGCCGCGGATCCAGTCCCATATCCTTCAGGATCTCCCGCGCCAGCCTTGCCACTTCCGCGCACTCGACGAGTGAGGCGCCGGGTCCCGGATCGAGGTCGAGCACCAGGCGGTCGGGATTGTTGATCTCGCCACTGGGGCCGAATTTCCACTGCGGCACGTGGATCTCCAGCGCGGAGATCTGCGCGAGCCAGGTGAGCGTCGCGAGGTTGTTGAGCATCGGGTACACGTTCAGGTGATCGCTGTGTTCAATACCGAAACGCTCAACCCACGACGGCGCCGACTTGTCCAGGTTCTTCTGAAAGAACACTTCCCCCGGCTTTTCCTCCGTTCCGACGCCGTTGACCCACCTCTTGCGGGTGACAGGCCGGTTGCGGGCGTGCGGGATGAGGTGATCGGCAACGGCGGCGTAGTAGGCCAGGACATCAGCCTTGGTCAGACCGGACTCCGGGTACATGACGCGGTCCAGGCTGGTGAGCTTCAGGCGCCGTCCCTCGACGGTAACCGTCTGCTGCGCGCTGCTGGGGGCCATTGACCCAGTCTTGTAGGGAACCGGCGTTTGCGCCAGTAGCGCGAGCCGAGCGCGAGCCGGCGCTCGTCGTCGTCGTCGTCGTCGTCGTCGTCGTCGTCGAGGCAGCCAACCATCGAACCTTCCCTACGCCCGCCCTGTCAATACCGAACGTTCGTTTTCAGATTGTTTTGCGGCAAATCGTATGAAACCCCCAGAAATGGTGGCCACCGGATGAACAGCATCCTTACAGTTGCCAGTGATTCGGATCACAGCTGGCCAGCGAAGTTCATCAGGATCAAGAACACGTCCAAGTGAGCAGGTGCGTTACAACGCCCTGCATCCAGAACCGAAAGTTGTCAATTGAAATCGATTAGGTTACTTGCAGCCGCCGCACTCGCAGCGGGAACCCTCCTCGCTCCGGCCGCCGCCACCGCGGCTCCTCCCGGTACCGACATAGTCGGTGGAGACACCATCCCCATCAGCGCCGCGCCCTACGCAGTCCAGATTCACGTCAATAGCTCGGGTACCGCCTTCAACTGCACCGGATCGCTCATCTCCTCCCAGTGGGTCCTCACGGCCAAGCACTGTGAGGGCACCCGTTCCGTGCGGCTCGGCACGGCCACAAATGGCTCCGGCGGAACGGTACGCACGGTCATCGCTGACCGCGCCTTCGCCGGCGGCGACGTGCGCCTGCTGAAGTTGAGCTCCCCGTACAACGGCGCGACGGTGACCCTGGACAAGGACCGCGTCACGCAGGCCGGTCCGGCCAGCGCCTACGGCTGGGGCCGCACCTGTGGCGTCTGCAACGCTTCCGCCACCCTGAAGACCGCACAGGTCAGCATCACCGCCTACTCGTCGGATGCCTACGGCGGACCTGCCCTGCAGACCTACGGTGACGACGGCCAGGTCTTCAAGGGCGACTCGGGCGGACCCCTCATGGTCAACGGCCAGCAGGTCGGCGTGCTCTCAACCGGCAGCGGCAATCCCGACAGCATCAACCGCCCCGCCAACTACAGCGAGGTCAGCAACGCAATGTCCTGGATCACCTCGATCTCCGGCGTAACGGGAAGGTAGGCCAGAGATGAAGAAGCTGAAACTCGCAGCGATTGCCACCCTTGCCGCCACGGCACTGCTCGGCCCCATCGGCGTGGCCTCAGCAGCACCCGACGGCGGCGCCGATACGCAGATTGTGGGCGGCAAAGACGTCAGCCACTCCGCTGCACCGTACACGGCACAGGTGAACATCAACGGAACCTTCGCCTGCTCTGCCTCGCAGATCTCGGCCCAGTGGGTCCTCACGGCGAAGCACTGCCTGGGCAGCAACATGTCCGTCAACCTCGGTTCGGCGAACCTGGGCGGCGGAACACGGGTGTCCGTTGCGCAGACCTACTCCTACAACGGCGGCGACCTTGCGCTCCTGCGGCTGTCACGGTCGGTTTCCGGCAGCTACGCCAGCCTGGAGAAGGACCCGCTGCAGTACCAGACGTCCGGCAATATCTATGGTTGGGGTCGCGAGACGGCCAATGGACCAGCCTCTCCAGTGTTGAAGACGGCATCGGTCTACATCGAGTCCCTGGAGGATGACGCGTACGGCGGACCCGCCTACCGTCACGTGGGCGTTGACGGGCAGGCCTGGAAGGGTGACTCCGGCGGGCCCCTGGTAGTCAGCGGAAAGGTGATCGGCGTGGCTTCGACCAGCGCCAGCGGCGGCACCAACACCCGTGCCTCGTCCTGGTACTCCTCGGTCCCGCACGGCATCAGCTGGATCACCTCCGTTTCGGGAGTGACCGGTTCCTAAGATCGGAAGCACCGCCCGCTGAGTGCGTAGATAATGACGCTTCGATCGAAGCTTTCAGTCATCATCTACGCACTCAGCGGCAGTTAAGCCCCGAGTACGACGACGGCGCACAGCCAGCTCCAAGGGCGTCCCGCCTCGACCGGGCATAACTTCTCACACCGACGCGTTGGCCAACGGTATGAGCTCAAAGCTGTTTGAACCTTTCACCCTCCGCGGTACCACTTTCAAAAACCGGGTCTGGCTTGCACCGATGTGCCAGTATTCGGCTGAGGACGGCATGCCGAACGAGTGGCATCATGTGCACCTCGGCGCCCGGGCAGCCGGCGGATTCGGCCTCATCCTGGCCGAAGCCACCGCAGTCACCCCGGATGGCCGCATTTCCCCGGAGGATACGGGTATCTGGAACGACCGCCAACGCGACGCGTGGAAGCCGATCGTGGACTTCATCCACGCACAGAACAGCGTCGCCGGTATCCAACTGGCCCACGCGGGCCGCAAAGCATCCACTTTCTCCCCCTGGCGCGGACGTGGCACCGTACCGGCGGACGACGGCGGCTGGAACACTATCGCCCCTTCCGCCGAAGCATTCCCCGGCTACAGGGAGCCGCGCGAAATGACCATGACGGAGATCCGGGAAGTTCCCCGTGCCTTCGCCCGCGGTGCGCGGCGGGCGCTGGAAGCCGGCTTCGACGTCGTCGAACTGCATGCCGCCCACGGTTACCTTCTGCATCAGTTCCTCTCGCCGCTGAGCAACCACCGGACGGACAACTACGGTGGCACGCATGCCAACCGCGTGCGCCTCCTGCTTGAAGTGACCGACGCCGTCAGGGAGGTCTGGCCGGAGGACAAGCCGCTGTTCGTGCGCGTATCGGCAACGGACTGGACTGACGGAGGCGTTGACGTTGCAGAGACCAGCCAGACGGCGGCGCTGCTCAGGGAGCGCGGAGTCGACCTGGTCGACGTCTCCTCCGGCGGCAACGTACAGGCCGACATCCCCGTTGAACCCGGCTACCAGGTGGAACTGGCAACGATCGTGGCTAAGAACTCGAACCTCCCAGTGAGCGCCGTGGGGCTGATCACCGAGCCCGCACAGGCCGAGCACATCCTCGCCGAAGAACGCGCCGACGCGATCATGCTGGCCCGCGCCGCGCTGCGTGACCCGAACTGGCCGATGCGCGCCCAACATGAACTCGGGTTGGGCACTGAAGGCACGTCGTGGCCGTCTCAGTACGAGCGGGGCGCCTGGCAGTAGCGGCGGCGCCTCAGCGCAGCCGCAGGTTCAGTCCGCGAACTGCTCCTCATACCGCGCAACGTATTCGTCCCATAGCGCAGGGTTCTGCCCGAGGGGACGTTCGTTCAGGTAGTCGTCCAATCCCATGAGGGTCAGGTGCCAACCGGCGGCCGAGCGCGCAATGTCCTGGCCCTCCCGGACCGTATTGGTCAGCGTGAGGAGGCTGCCGCCGTCGTCGTCCTCGAGCTCCCAACGCAGGATTTCCTCGTCCCAGGTGTAGGCGAGCAGACGCGGCTTGGCGGCCTCGAGGACGGTTCCCTCAACGGGCCTTTCGCGATGGACCTTGAAGGTGACGGTGGCGCCCACGCGGGGCAGGATGTCCAACTCGCACGGGAACCAGTACTTCAGCTTGGCCGGGTCTGTGAGGTGCTTCCACATCACCTGCATGGGCGCGTTGAAGCGCATCTCGAACCAGAGAGCGGGCTGTCCGTCGGCGAGCGTTCTGGTAACCATCGGTTCGGTATTCACCTAAGCAATCGTAGACCGTCCGTTTACTCCTTCGGGCGTCACTGGTTCACTAGGAACATGAGAGCCATTTGGAAAGGCGCGGTAGCGTTTGGGCTGGTCAACGTGCCGGTGAAGGTGTACAGCGCAACCGAGGACCACGACATTAGCCTCCATCAGGTCCACGACAAGGACGGCGGCCGAATCCGTTACCAGCGGCGGTGCGAAATCTGCGGCGAAGTTGTGGAGTACAAGAACATAGACAAGGCGTACGACGACGGCGAGCGCACCGTGGTGCTCACCGCCGAGGATTTTGCGTCGCTTCCCGTGGAGAAGAGCCGCGAGATCGAGGTCGTGGAGTTTGTTCCAAGCGACCAGATTGATCCGATCATGTTTGACCGCGCCTACTATCTGGAGCCGGATTCGAAGTCGACGAAAGCCTATGTGCTGCTTCGGCGGACCCTGGAGGAAACGGACCGGACGGCGATCGTCCAGTTCGCCCTACGCCAGAAGTCCCGGCTGGCCGCCCTTCGCGTCCGCGGCGACGTGTTGATGATCCAGACACTGCTCTGGGAGGACGAAGTTCGCGAGGCGAGCTTCCCGTCGCTGGATGAGAAGGTGCGCATCTCCTCGAAGGAGAAGGAAATGTCGGCGGCGCTGGTTGAGTCCTTCTCTTCCGACTTCGACCCCGAGAACTTCAAGGACGAGTACCAGGAGCAGCTGCGCACCCTCATCGAGGCGAAGCTGGAGAAGGGCGAGGCCCTCGATACCGACGAGACATTCGGTGAAACCGGCGAGGAAGAGGGCGGGAACGTGCTCGACCTCATGGAGGCACTGCGCAGGAGCGTAGAGAAGAACCGCGAGAAGAAGGGCGCGGCCCCCAGCATAAAGGAGAAGGCAGCGTCAGGTTCCAAGTCCAAAACCAAGAAAGGTGCGTAATGGGGTTCATCAGAAACGAGTTCGGAGAGCAAACCATCGCCAAGCCACCGAACGCTCCCATCATCGGGTGGGCCCTTCTGGGTGCCGCATCGATGATGGCGCTTGAGGAGAAGAACCGCGAGGCGCTCTCCGCGGCGAGCAAGGCTTGCCTGATGGTGTGGGCGGCACTGGAACTTGCCAACGGCGACAGTGTGTTCCGCAAGGCCATTGGCGGCATCACGCTCGGGTGGCTCGCGCGCCGGGACTAGGACGGCGGCGTTTGCCGGCGTCAGCGGGCCAGGCAACGAAGGGTTACGCGCAGAAAGACGCGCCCCTACGGATAATCCGCAGGGGCGCGTCCTTTCGACAGCTCAGCGGCTCGGCTACTTGCCGATGTTCGCCGGGCCGGCTGCGTCGGCGCTCTTGACGGCCTCGGCGCGACGCTGCTCGATCTTGCTCTCGATCGCGGCTTCGCGGGACTCTGCCGGTGCCGTGCGCAGGGCTTCGGTGGGAGCGCTTTCCAGTGTCTGCTGAGGAACAGGCGTGGTCGATGCTCCACCGTTCTTGGACCCGGTCTGGGGCAGGCTCAGCGCCGGCGCGTCAGCGGCTGGGGCCTCGGCGGGGGCACCGGTCCATTCCTCGAATTCACCGGTAACTTCGCCGCGCACATTGTTCATGCCGAGCTGGGCGATGGGGTTATTACCAGTCAACGCTACGGATCCACGGACAATGTTGTTGTCCATGACAATGCCGCCGGTGTTGCCCGTAGCGGAGAAGTTGCTACCCCAGTAGTTACCCGAGGTGCACTCATCGAGCGGGCCGTCCGCCCCGATCTGAAGCATGTCAGTGTTGTCGGCAAACACTGCTTCACCGGCGACTGACGTGCCGCAGATGACGCTGCCGAAGGAGGTGCCCTGTACCCGGAGTGCGCCATCGACCCAGCTCTGGTGGAGATCGGTGTAGGCCGAGTCCCGGGAGTCAACCGAGCCGATAACGTCTGTGGTTTCGATGAACAGTTCACCGGAACGTGAGATCAGGTCACCTGCGATCGAAGCATTCGCGGTGTAGACGAACCCGCCAACCGTGACGTCACCGCTCGGGCGGGTCAGGACGCGGTCGCCGGCGGTGGTGCCATCAAGGTACGCACCGAATGCGCCGTTGAGCACAACCTGGCCGTTTACCGTTCCGCCGATCACCTCGACGTAGGCGTCAATCGCACCACTGAGCTGGCCTTCAATGGTCACGTCTTCAGCGACAAGGTCCGCACCCGGGGCTACGCGAACGTTGCCGGTGATCGTGGTTCCGGTCAGGTTGCAGGACTGGTCCTTGGGAACAACCAGATCGCCGGGAACCGTTACGGCTCCAGCCTCGCCCACGCAGCGGGTGGTGAGGGCAGCGGAGGCGGGGGGTGCGAAAAGCATGCTGGTAGCGCCTAGGGCTACGGCAGCGGTGAGTACTGAGACCTTCTTCTTGTTCATGGATTCCTCTGTTGATAAGGCGCGAGAGCGAGCGAGTCAGATGGAGCGTTCGTACACAGTGACGAGTATTACATCCAGACCCACTTGAGCACTAGTGATTGAAACAAGTTGATTTTTATTACATTCGCTCAGAACTTGAAGTCTTGACTATTGTTCACCTGTTTGTCATTCTGCCTTTTCGCGTTCCTGCTCAACCAGCTTCCGGTCACGGACCAGTCTGAGCGCTGTAACCAGAAGGACGCCGCCGATGATGTTGAACACGACCGTATATCCGAACCAGCCCAACCAGTCCAGGTAGTTGATGTCCGCTCCGGCTTGGATAGCGCCGAAGATCAACAGCGAGTCCAGGATGGAGTGGAAGAGCTGCAGTCCCGAGAGCAGGAAACCACCAACGACGGCGGCTGCGAGCTTCCCGGCCATCTGCTCCGTTCCGTGCTGCATGCGGGTCATGAGCGTAATGGTGCTCCCGCCAAGCAGCGCAAGGCACACGGTTTGCCAGGACAGCCCGGCGTCAACGTAGTGCTCGGCAGAGGTGGTGATGGTCTCGGTCCACTGTGGAAATGCGGTCATCACCAGCGCCATGAAGATCCATCCGCCAACCAGGTTGGCCAGCAATGTTCCGCCCCACAGCTTGGCGAGCTGGGCCACGCTGGCCTGTCCCGCGGTTACGGCCGCTATCGGGACCAGGAAGCCCTCGGTGAACAGCTCGCTCTTGGCCAGCAACAGGGCGATGAGCCCGGCACTGAACGCGAACCCGGCCAGCAGATGGTTGTCGGTCTCGTGAAGCACCGCGAGGTAGGCGATCACACCGATGCCGATCTCGAAGCCACCGAAGAGGCCGGTGATCAGGACATCCGGGAAAGTCCGATGCAGACGCTGGGCGCCCTCGTCGACGGTGCGGTCGAACGATTCCTCGATCTCTTCCTCAACCGGTCCGGCATTGTCGCCGAGTTCCCGCCGTCGTGCGTCGCCGTCGTCGTCGTCGTTCAAGCTGCCTGCCTATCCGGTGCGTATCGTGATCGAGGTGGCACGACACACCGCGAATGAAGACTCATCCCCGGAGTGTCCTGCCACCTCGATTCTAGGGCGCCGGATAGGGCGCGACCTTGAGCGACTTCGCCAGGTGGACGGCGTTGGTGGCCATGGAGGAAATTGTGGATGCGACGGGGTCCGGAACCTCGTCGAGGTCCTTGAAGTCGACGGTCTGCATTGCTTCGCCCACCCAGTACACGCCGCCCTGCGCGGCGACGGTGAAGCCGATGTCGTTGAGGCCCTGGTGCATTTCAGCGGTGACGTGGTGGGCACCGTCCTCGTTACCGACAACCGCAGTCAGGGCGACCCTGTTGTACATGATGGGCCGTCCTTCGTCGTCTGTGGAGGAGAGGTCGGCGTCCAGGCGCTCGAACACCCTCTGGCCGAGGCTGCACATGTGGCCCACCCAGATGGGCGTGCAGAGGAGGAAGATATCCGCGTCGAGGATCTGCTGGCGCAGTTGCGGCCACTCGTCGCCGTTGCCCATGTCGATCTGCACGCCGGGTGCCACGTTGTGGTCGACAACCCGGGCCGACGACGTCGCCACCCCCTGTTCCTTCAGCTTGCCGAGGATGTGGCCGGCCATGAGGTCGCTGCTCGACTCATCCGGCGAGGGTGTCAGGGTGCAGATCAGAGCGAATGCCTTGAGGTTCTCCATAAGTTTTCCTTCCGTTAGATCGACAATGCAGGACATGCCGCTTTCGCCGTACGAATTGCGGCGTGTCCTGCATTGTCGATGTGGTTATTGTCGGTAGCCCTCGACCTGGTCGATGGGCCGCGCCTCGGCCTCCTGCGGACTCTCTCCGGCGTCCTGCTTGGCCCGTCGCTGCCGAAGGAGGTCCCAGCACTGGTCCAGCTCTTCTTCGACCCGCTTCAGCCGTCCCGGCCGGTCACTGCCTGGGTCATCTTCGCCCGGGGGTGCTCCGCGCAGTTCGTGCTCCTCGTTCACCAGTGACTGGATGCGCGCCAGAATGTCCTGATCGTTCATGGCCAAACTCCTTCGCCGTAATTCTTCGGAGGCGGGGTACCGCCCAACCGGGATGAATCTAGCTTGGAATAATCAGGCTACTTACTACCCGCTGAAATATCTACCGCGGAGGGTGCCACCGGACGGCTCTGGTCGGCACTTCGGACACGCTGGTAAGCGATCCAGACATTCAGGAGCAAGATACTGCTCACCTATCTCCACCCTCCTCCAGATCGTGTCCGGATTGCTCGCCGCCGAGCACGCCGGATGCGGTTTGCGCGAGCGCCTAGAAGATGCCCTAAACTGGCGAGGAACTATTCGCCTGTGTAGCTCAGTCTGGTAGAGCATCCGCTTCACACGCGGAAGGCCCGGGGATCGAGGCCCCGCGCAGGCACTGTTCAAGGAAGCCCGTTCCGCTCGTTGCGGGGCGGGCTTCCGTTCGTTGTGGAAGCCTTGTTTCCACGCACACAACAGAACGACGACGCCGGACCGGAGTCCGCCGCCGTCGTTCTGTTTATAGCTACTTGGGTGTAATCTCTACCGGGCGCGCGCCGTATGGTTCTTGCCCTTGAGCGCCAAGGCCAGGCCAATCATGCCGACCGCCAAACCAAGGTGCAGAATGTTGTCCGCTGCATTCACGGGAACAAAGTTGGCTGCCGACTCTGCAGGAACAATGAGCCCATAGATGAAGAGCACTGCGTAGATGACGCCGCCGAACAGCAGGAAGTTGTAAGCCCCCGTGGCCGTCTTTGCCATCAGTACGCCCGCTACACCGAACAGCAGGTGGACGATGTTGTGCAGGATCGAAACCTGGAAAAGGCCTAGCAGGAGTGCTTCTGATCCGCTACCCGCGAACTGCAGCGTGTCATAGTTGCCGGTGATTCCCGGGACGAAGCCCAAGACACCCACCAGCAGGAACACAACTCCTACGGCGAGCGCGGCCTTCTGAATGTTGGTCCGGGTGGCTACGCCCGATCCGGATGAATGTGTTGATGCCATTGCACTATCCCCTTTACTAGCCGGTTGGCGGGCCACCGGCGTTTGGTGTTGCGAGTAGATGAACAGCATTTCCCCGCCCCTATGTATTGTCAGACTGCCATAGCAGGAGCCGAATATGAAGCACGCTTAGTTAACTCTTTGGTAACCGTTGCCAGGAGCATCGTTCCGCGGGAAGTATGGGGTTTATGACTTTTTCGCCTAAGACCGCGGTGGTAACCGGTTCAAATTCGGGCATAGGCCGCGCGACCGCGGTTGCCCTTGCAGATGCCGGGTTTGATGTAGGTATTACCTGGCACACCGGAGAGAATGGCGCGATGGAGACTGCCCGCCGCGTCGAGAAGAGGGGTCGGAGGGCGGTCGTCGCGCAGATGGATACTTCCGATGTGCCTGCGTGCGCCGACGTCGTCGACCGGTTGGCTGAAGAACTCGGCGGTCTGGATGTGTTCGTGAACAACGCCGGAATGAACAACCCGATGCCGTTCCTCGACACGGACCTCGACACGTGGCGCACCATCCTCGCTACCAATCTCGACGGCGCCTTCGTCTGCATGCAGCGCGCCGCGCGCCGGATGGTTGCTGCGGGCACGGGCGGGCGCATCATCGCCGTGACGAGCGTCCATCAGGAGCAACCGAGGGTGGGTTCGTCGGCCTATGACGCGTCCAAGCACGCCCTCGGTGGGTTGCTGCGCACGATGGCACAGGAACTGGGCGACAAGGGCGTGACCGTCAACGCCGTTCTTCCAGGAGAGATAGCCACCTCGATGAACAACGCCGAGGATGAGGAGCCGGAGGAGATCGAGCGGCCCGGCATCCCCCTCGGCCGCCCCGGCGATGCGCGGGAGGTGGCGGCGGTTATTGCCTTCCTGGCGTCTCCGGCGTCGAGCTATGTCAACGGGGCGTCATGGAGTGTGGACGGCGGCATGCTGCAGATGGGGCCGCAGGCCGGTTCGCATCTGACAAGCCACGATTGGCGCAAAGGCTAAACGTCAGGGACTCCTCAGGTTCCCAACAGCTTTCATACATCGGACGTTCAGGAAGCCCTTCTATTGTGGCATCAGTCACATCGAAAGGCGCTCTCCATGTCCCCTACGCAACAACTCGTGTCCACCAGCTTTTCCGCCCTGCAGCGGGGCCAGCAGGTCACCCTGCGGCATGCCTCCGGCAATGAGGTAACCGGCGTCCTCGAGGATCGATCCGACGACGCGTCGGTGGTCTGGGTCCGAATGGACGACGGCGCCGGGCGTCGCCTGATCCACAGTGAGGACGGGTACACAGTTCGAGGCTGACGCCCTCAGGTCTGCTGCTGTGCGAACACCTCCAAGACGTCATCGTTCCCCAGCCCCTGCTGACGATATTCATCCATGAGCACCTTCAGCACGTCCTGCGCGTACTCGTCGTTGGTGGATGCAATGGCATCCGTGGCGTAGATGACACGAAGGTTGTTCGCGTACGCGTCAGCGGCGGTCTGCGCAACACAGTTGTGCGTCGACACACCCGCGAGCACCACCGTATCGACGTCCAGAACGCGTAGGCGCTGCAACAGGTCGGTGCCGAAGAACGCGCTGTCCCGCGTCTTTACGAGTTGTGGCAAGCCGTCGATGCTGAGTCCGTCAACCGGCTCCGCCTGCTCGGTTCCGTTGAACAGGAAGCCCTGGTCATCGTCGAGCATGCTCACCGTCCACGTGGACTTGTCCCGCTGATGCTCGGTGCGGATCACATAGATACCAACATCCGCCTGACGCGCTTCGGAGATGAGCATGTTGCAGGCTCTAACCAGTGACTCCTGCTGCTTCCCCAGCGAATCGTCTTCGAAGAACGCCTTCTGCATATCGATGATCAACAGGGCAATCGCCATGAGCCTTCGCCTTCCGTGTTGAGTCTTATTCGGCGCGCGGTTAGGACACGAGGTTAGTTGCCGCCGCGTCCATATGGGCAAACATGGCATCAGTGGCTGCAGCGGCGTCCCCGCTCTCGATGACGTCGACCAGCTCACTATGGCGGTCCACCCGCATGTTTCCAGTTGCCCTTTCCTGGCCGGCCCACATGATCGACATGCGGATGTTGCCTTCCAACGCCTCCCATGAGTGCAGGAGCATCGCATTACCAGTGAGACGGCAGAGCGTGCGGTGAAAATTCAGATCGGCTTCGATGCGTTCATCCAGCGTGCCGTCGATGGCTTCCTGCATGGCCTGGATCGCCTTGCGGAGTACGACGACGGCGGCATCCCGGTCTTCCGCCCCGCTCAGCTCGCGCACGGCGAGGGATTCCAGGGCAGCGCGTACCGCAAAGATGTCGAGGATCTCCTTGGTGTCCAGGCTGCGAACCGAGAGCCTGCCGCGCAGTCCTGCGGAGATAAGGCCTTCCTGCTGCAACTGGCGCATGGCCTCCCGCAGGGTGCCGCGGCTGATCTGCAATTGCTCGGATAGCTCCGTTTCAACAAGGTGCGTTCCCGGCGGCAGATTACCGCTTGTGATCCCGCTTCGAAGGGCAGTGAGCGCCTGCTCACGCAGATTAACTTTCGCGAGTCCTGCCAGCGCCGTTATCTGTGTGGTCATTTCATTCCGTCCCTCACCTGGTAGCTCTACCATGATACGGCTAACTGCTGGCAGTCTGTTGTTGACTGTTAACAGTAAACGAACTAGTGTGAGAAGCATTACAACAAGCCGGACGCTGCACGGACCCATACGAGGTGACAATTATGCAATCGACCACTGAAGGTGCCGCCGTTGACGCCGCGCGGGTGCAACGCATCAGGGAAGCGGCCTACCGCATCCGAACCAACGCGCTAATCCAGGCCGAGGTTCAGGGACAGGGCTACATCGGACAGGCACTGGACCTGGCGGACGTGCTCGCAGTGCTCTATACAGACCAACTCAAGTTCAACCCCGCCGATCCGGAGTGGGAGGACAGGGACCGGTGCCTGCTATCCATAGGGCACTACGCGATCGCGCTGTACGCCGCATTGGCAGAGGCAAAGTTCTTTCCCCACGAGGAACTCGAAACATACGCGACCGACGATTCCCGCCTCCCGATGTCTGCCATGGCCTCCTACACCCCCGGCGTCGAAATCTCCGGCGGGTCACTGGGCCACGGTCTCACCATCGCCAATGGAGTGGCGCTCGGACTCAAGCGCAAGAAGAACCCTGCTTTCGTGTACAACATCCTCTCGGACGGCGAGCTTAATGAGGGTTCCACATGGGAGGCCGCCGCCGTCGCCGCCCACCACAAACTGGACAACCTCATCGCGATCGTGGACTTCAATGACCAGCAGGCTGACGGCAAGAGCCAGGCGATGTTGAGCATGGAGCCCATCGACGGAAAATTTGAGACCTTTGGTTGGATCACCCGGCGGGTGGACGGGAACGACGTCGAGGCAGTGGTCACAGCGCTCGAGGAGCTTCGCGCAACGGATGACGCGCAGCCACGCTGCCTGATCGTCAATACCAAGCTTGGCAAGGGTGTGAAGTTCCTGGAGGAGCGGGAGAAACTTCACTTCATGTCCGTCGCCGCCGATGAATGGCAGCTTGCCCACCAACAGCTGAAGGAGCAGTTCGAAGCATGAGCATCACCCAGAAGAAGAGACTGACCTCCGACGCCATGAGCGCTTCCCTCGCGGGGGATGATCAGCGGACCACTGCGGCGCCGCTGGGACACGCACTTGTCCAGCTCGCGCAGCAGGACGAGCGGGTGGTTGGCCTGTCCGCCGACCTCGCGAAGTACACGGACCTCCACATCCTGCGCGACGCGATGCCGGACCGCTTCTACCAGATAGGCATGGCCGAGCAGGCTCTGCTGGGAGCCGCGGCCGGCCTTGCGATGGAGGGGTTTGTTCCGTTCGCCTCCACCTACTCCGTTTTCGCTACGCGCCGGGCCTATGACTTCCTGTGCCTGGATATTGCCGAGGCCAATCTGAACGTCAATATGGTGTGTGCGCTGCCCGGTCTCACCACCGGCTACGGGCCGTCCCACCAGGCCACTGAGGATGTGGCGATCCTGCGCGGCATGCCGAACCTGACCATCGTTGACCCTTGCGATGCCGTGGACATCGAGCAAGCCGTCCCGCAGTTAGCCGCCCACAACGGGCCAACCTACATGCGTATCCTGCGGGGCAAGGTGCCTCGTGTGTTGGACGAGTATGACTACACCTTCCAGCTGGGCAAGGCTCAGTTGCTGCGCGGCGGCGCAGAGGTGCTGCTCATCTCGACAGGCCTGATGACCGAGCGCGCGTTGGAGGCGGCCAAGGCTTTGGCGCAGGACAGGGTGGATGTGGCGGTGTTACACGTTCCGACGCTGAAGCCGTTGGACGAAGAGACCATCCTGCGCGAGCTGGGGCGGGACCGTATTGTGCTGACCTGCGAGAACCACACCGTCATTGGCGGACTGTTCGACGCCGTCGCGCACGCAGCAATCCGGGACGGCGTTTTCCGGCAGATCACCCCTGTGGGGCTGCCGGACGAATTTCTCGACGCCGGCGCCCTCCCCACACTGAACGACCGCTACGGAGTCAGCACCTCGAAGATCGTGGAGCGGGTCAAGTCGCTGCTCGATCCGAAGCACACTGAACGTCCCGACTGAGTCACTCGTCCTTTACCGCTCCGTTGCGGAGACGTCGGTATTCACGGAATTTCCCCAGGACTGACAAGGTGAGGACCACGGCAATGAACAGCCGGAACCAGTCGAAGAACTCCCAGGGCCCGCCGGTGACTACCTTGTTGACGGTGACGCTCACGGTGAAAACCATGAAGTACAGGGCCAACGCTGCATACAAGAAGAGCTTTCGCAGCAGCTTGCGCGCGGGATTCTTCGGAAGCGTTCGGGCGTAGGCGGTGGGTTCTCCAAGTAGCTCCGCCAGCGACTTGCCGGAGTCCTGAGCCCTCGCCGCGGCGTCGTCGGCTGCCTTGGTGACCTGCTGCTCGGTGAGATCGCCGCGAATGCGAAGCGCACCCGCAAAGTGGGTCCGCCACTGCTCATCCGAGAGCGGCCCGAGCCCGCGAATCTTGCAGTTGGCTCAAGCCATGCGCCGCGACTTGAAGGCGTGAACGTGGTGCGTACCCTTCGCAGGGGGTCTTGCTCTGTAGCCTGAAAGCATGGATAACTTCGGCTTCGCAGTGACGCTAATTGGTGGTGCTTTGGGCGGTGCATTCGTGGCTGGCATCTTCGCTGTCATAGGAGCTTGGCTAGCGAATCGTCGTGAACACAGGAATTGGCTGAGAAATGAAAGGCTCAACGCTTATCGCAGTTACCTAGCGGAGACGAGACCATGGTTTGTCGAGAGTTGGTTTTCTGTTGACCATGAGCTGAGCAAGGAGGCGCAGGCGGCCATCCTTCAGTTTCAGATAATAGCCACGCCCGATGTGTTGAGAGCCGCCGAGAGACTGTCGCTATGTATAACGGCGCTGCGGAGCCGCTTTATAGAAGCACGGAAAAAGAACATCAACTTTGAATCCATCTACAAAGAAGCGGGAGTAAGCGACACCCTAAAAGAGATTGATGCACTCGTTGAGAACTTGGGCAAGGCCATGCGGAAGAGCATGAAGCTACCAGCACGAGAAGTTGACTACTGGGTTCCAATGTTGAGCGGGGATGGAGCCGAAGCGCTGGAGCTACGCGGCAACTCCAAAGGATAGTTAGCCCGGGATTTTCATCGGGGTTGTGTGCTGGCGCGTGTTTAAGCGGGGAAAGGGTGCTCTGACTTGGGAAAATGGTGGTGTCTAGGCATCATTTTCGAGTCTTGAGG
>NZ_JBTNCT010000024.1:0-52304 GCF_054511355.1 Arthrobacter tecti | reverse complement strand
ACCCGATCAAACGCCCGATGAAAAATCGAGGCTAGGCGGTGGGGTCCTTGGGTGCGCCGGCGGCGTCGTTGTCGGACTTCGCGGCTGCGCGGTCAGCGGCGGCCTTGATGTCGTTCACCGCCTGCTTCGCGTCGTCATTGTGCGACACCTCGGCAACCGGCTTCGGTTCGACGGGGGTAGGGGTTTTCCACGGGTCCTCGACCGGCTGCGAAGCGCGCCATACCGCAACACCTGCAGTCACGGCGGCGGCGATGATGCCCACGATCAGCCAGCCCTTGCCGCTCTTGCTCTTCCGACGGCGCTTGAGGTCCTTCGCAGCACGCTCTGCCGCTGCTACTGCAGCCTTCTGTGCTTTCTTGACGGCCTTCTTGTCACCGGTGACCTTTGTGACGACGCCGGCGACGCCCGCCGGAATTGTGGCTGCGGCCAGAGTCCGGGATGCGGAGTCCGCAACATCACCCAGCCGGTAGGACACTGCTGGGATGTACTCGCCGACGACTTTGTCCCGCGCCTGATTGATCGCTGGGGTTGCGCGGTCCAACGTGTGCTGGATGCGTGGCGCAGTATTATCAACCGCCTGCGAGATGCGGGGCGCGACCTTGTCCAGGCCTTCCTGAATACGTGGGGTCACCGTGGCAATACCATCTGAGAGGCCTTGTGCCGCACGATGTACTCCATGCTGGATCTTTGGTGAGGCTGTTTCGAAGCCCCGTTCAATGCGGGGAGCTACCCAGCCCCTGGCGGCATCCACTCGCGGACCGGCCCAATCCCGTGCCGTGCCGACCCCCATCAGAACGTTGTTCTCAAGGGTGCGGACAACGCTATCGGATTTCTTCACAACTACCTCCCGAGGATAGTGACTGTTGTCAGTCAGCCTACGTGCTATTTCGGGATACATGCCATCCGGATGCTGATTTCGCAGCATTTTCACTGTGCGCGGAACCTCGAAATTCCGGGGGAAGCGCAGCAAGCGCATGGAAGAATGGAGGCCATGACAGCAATCGCTACTGCACACGCAACCATCCATACCAGCCTCGGGGACATCCAGGTGGAACTGTATGGCAACCACGCCCCCAAGACGGTGAAGAACTTCGTTGGGCTTGCCACCGGCGAGATCACCTGGACACATCCGGACACCGGTGAGGAGAGCAACGCTCCCCTGTACAGCGGGACCGTCTTCCACCGCGTCATCAAGGACTTCATGATCCAGGGCGGCGATCCGCTGGGCCAGGGAATCGGCGGCCCGGGCTACAAATTTGATGATGAGATCAACCCGGATCTGGACTTCACCGCTCCGTACAAGCTGGCCATGGCGAACGCGGGCCTGCAGAACGGGCGGGGAACCAACGGTTCCCAGTTCTTCATCACCTCAGTTCCAACCACCTGGCTGCAGGGAAAGCACTCCATCTTCGGCGAGGTCAAGGATGAAGCATCACGCGCCGTCGTCGATCAGCTGAACGCCATCCCCACCGATGGACGTGACCGGCCGCTCGAGGACGTTGTCATCAGCAGCATCACGGTAGAGCAGGCCTAACAGCCCATGACCTACGGAATCCCGGCGGGCCAGCCGGACCAAGAGGTACCCGTATGCCCGCGCCACCCGGACAGGGTCAGTTACGTGCGGTGTCAGCGGTGCGGCAGGCCTGCCTGCCCGGAGTGCCAGCGTCCGGCTGCCGTCGGGATTCAATGCGTTGACTGTGTCCACGAGGCACAGCGCAACGCGCCTGTACACAAGACGGTCTTCGGCGGCGCAGTCCGTCAGGGACGTCCGATAGTCACCTTCACGATCATCGGTTTGTGCGCCGTCCTCTTCCTGGCGCAGGTCGTTGTGCCTGGTTTCACTGAATTGCTCTGGTACGCGGGCATTTACACCTCTGAATTCGGCCCTGTGGAACCGTGGCGCATGCTCACCGCGGCGTTCCTGCACTCCCCGAGTTTCCTCCTTCATATCGGCTTCAACATGTATGCGCTGTGGATCATGGGGCAGGCTCTGGAGCCGCTGCTTGGCAGGGTGCGCTTTCTCGCCCTTTATCTGATTGCCGCGATTGGTGGCTCCGTTGCCGTACTCCTGCTCAGTAGCCCACTGCAGCCTGTGGTTGGCGCATCCGGCGCAGTTTTCGGCCTGTTCGGCGCCATGTTCATTGTTCAGCGACGGCGCGGCGGAGACGTGCGTCAGCTCGTGGTCCTCATAGCCATCAATACCGTTCTGGGTTTTGTGGTTCAAGGCATTTCCTGGCAAGCGCACCTCGGTGGGCTGCTGGCAGGTGCTGCGGCCGCGGCGATCATCGCCTATACACCGCGCGGGAAGAACCGCTCACTCATTCAGTGGACCGGCCTCGGCGCCCTTACGTTCCTGCTGATAGTTCTCACCTTCGTCGGGGCGCAGCTCATCTCACTGCCTGCCTAGTTATCCACAGGGTTTATCAACACCGGGGAAAACTTACACACATGTAATTCCACAGGTGTGGATAAGCATCCCGGCGCATCTTGGAAGATCCAGGCTCGATACCCCCAGAGTTACCCACACCTGTGGATAACTCGGTGCACAACGTGTGCATGAGCGCGGGCGGCGATTAGCGGGCACCGATTCTGTGTAGGTCTCAACGGCAATAGTGGGTGTTTCAGCAGGACGCGCCGCCGAAAGGCGGGTTCGAACGGCAAACCTGCACTGGATCATCAGTGTGGGCACTGGGCACTGGGCACTGGGCACTGGGCACTGGGCACTCGCCATCGCGCTCAGCTGATGGCGTCACGGACCTCGGCCAAAAGCTCACGCATGGCGTTCTCCGCGGCATCCGGGTCGACGCCGGCAATTGCTGCGGCCACGGCCTCATGCGTAGCCAGCGCGTGCTCGCGTGGGCTGCTTGGCATCAAGCCCTGCTGGGTCCGGCCGCGCAGTACCTCGGCAACGACTTCCTCCAGCGCAGCGAACATCTCGTTGCCGCTGGCGAGTAGCAGCACCGAGTGAAACCGGATGTCGACGGCGAGGAACTCCTCCAGTTGTCCTGCCTCGCCGAGCTCGCGCATCTGCCGGGCAAGATCGACGACGACGGCGCGCTGCTCCGCGGTCGCGTTCCGTGCGGCCCCTGCCGCGGCAAGTGGTTCGACGGCGCAGCGCAGCTGGGTGAGGCTCCGGAACTGTTGCGCGCGGGAGGTGCCCTCCAACCGCCAACGGATGACCCGCGCGTCGTACACGTTCCACCGTTCCGGCGGCTGAACCACAATCCCCACCCGGCGCTTGCTGAATACCAGGTTCATGGACTCAAGGATGCGCATGCAGTCGCGAATCACGGTTCGGGAGACCCCGAAACGGAGTTGAAGCGCGTCGATCGTGAGACGCTCACCAACAGCTAGATCGCCGTTGACCACACTCCTGCCGAGCTCATCGATGATGCGGCTGTACATCACCTCTGCAACTACTGAGGAGCCAGGCGAAGAACGCGTCACTGTTGACCTTTCGCGGGAGAGCAGGTGCACTCAGGATAGAGCCGGACGCGCAATTACCAAAGGTGGTATCTTTTGGGCGACAAAAGGTGCTACCTTTTACGCAGCACGAAGAACGTCAGGACTGCAGAAGCAACGACAAGGGAGTCGAGGAGTCGACATGGAAACACGGATGCACCTGGTGATCATGGGCATATCCGGCTCAGGCAAGACGACGATTGCCACGGCGCTCTCGAATCGCCTGGGGTGGTCCTACGCGGAGGCTGATGAGTTCCACTCGGCAGCGAACATCACCAAGATGACGCAGGGCATAGCCCTCACGGATGAGGATCGCCACCCGTGGCTCACGGCCATTCAGGAGTGGATCAGCAGTAAGAGTGCGGTCGGCGAATCCACCATTGTCACCTGCTCAGCCTTGAAACGCAGCTATCGGGACATCCTCGCCGCCGCAGACGGCGATGTTCGCTTCATACACCTGCTCGGAGACGTCGAGCTCATCCGCTCTCGTCTGAAGACCCGCACGGGACACTTCATGCCCGAATCCCTGCTGCCATCCCAGGTGAGCACCCTTGAACCGCTCGGGGAGAAGGAGAACGGAATCACGGTGATGAACGTCGGAACACCTGACGAGGTCACCGATTCCATCCTGCAGCAACTCGGCCTGACTGCCTGAACAACCACAACCCTCACGGAGAAGTAATTCATGGAAATTGAAGGCTGGACACAGACGCTTGGCGCCGGTCCGCTCCTGCTCATAGCGGCCGCCGCAATCGTGGTGCTGCTCCTGCTCATCATCAAACTGAGAATTCATGCTTTCGTTGCGCTGATCCTCGTGAGCCTGCTGACCGCATTCGCAACCGGAATACCGGCGAACCAGGTGGTTCCCGTGCTGACCAGTGGATTCGGGTCCACGCTCGCAACCGTGGCGCTCCTGGTTGGACTTGGCGCAATGCTGGGCAGGCTGGTTGAAACCAGCGGCGGCGCGAAAGTCCTCGCTGATTTCCTCATCGGGAAGTTCGGCGAGAAGCGGGCACCGCTGGCGCTAGGCGTGGCCTCATTGATCTTCGGTTTCCCGATCTTCTTCGATGCCGGCCTCGTGGTCATGCTGCCCGTGGTGTTCTCGGTGGCCCGCCGCCTTGGCGGAGGAGTTCTCATCTACGGACTGCCCGCAGCCGGTGCGTTCTCGGTCATGCACATCTTCGTACCGCCCCACCCCGGTCCTGTAGCCGCATCCGAATTCTTCGGAGCGAACGTTGGACTTGTAGTGCTCGTGGGCCTCATTGCGGCAATCCCCACCTGGTACGTCACTTCGTACCTGTACGGGCTGTACATGGGCAAACGCATCGTTCTGCCCGTCCCCGCCTTGCTGGGAAGGGCTGACGAAGAGCAGGAGAGCAATCCGCCGTCGTTCGGCACTGTGGTGGCAATCTTGCTGCTGCCCCTGACCCTCATCTTCCTCAATACGGGCCTGAATGCACTTTACGTTTCGGGCGCTCTGCCTGAAGGCAGCGCGGACCAGGCGTGGTTCCAGATTCTCCGCACCGTCGGAGAAACGCCCGTGGCACTTCTGATAGCCCTCCTGGTCGCGGCGTATGTCCTCGGACGACGGCGCGGGGTGGAGAAGACGGCGCTCGAGAAGGTCCTCGAATCGGCACTGGGCCCCGTGTGCTCGGTCATCCTGATCACCGGCGCAGGTGGCATGTTCGGCGGCGTCCTGCGCTCTTCAGGAATCGGCGCAGCTCTCGAGAGCGCGCTGGGTAACCTCGGGATCCCCGTGATCCTCGCGGGCTTCCTCATCGCTGCGATCCTCCGCATCGCTCAAGGATCCGCGACCGTTGCACTGACCACCGCGGCAGGGTTGATCAGCCCCGCTATCGCTTCCGGCGGTTACAACGGGCTGCAACTGGCGGCCCTGGTAATTGCCGTCGCCGCAGGATCGGTTGTGGTCAGCCACGTCAACGATTCCGGCTTCTGGCTGGTTGGCCGGTTCTTCGACATGGACGTCAAGACCACGTTCAAGACGTGGACGGTCATGGAAACCACGATCGGCGTCATGGGCTTCGGCATAGCGGCTGCCGTCTTCGGCTTCGCCTCGCTCGGCTGACCGGCAACAGAACCGGCTGACCGGTACCGGAACGAACAATGGGCGCCTCCGCAAGGAAAGCGCCCATTGTTGGTGTGACGGGTGATTACCGCCAGCGTGTGGTCATCAGGAACCCGACGATCGCAATTCCGAAACCGATGAGGATGTTCCATGAGTCAATCTGCGGAATCGGGAAGCGCGCTTCGGAGATGTAGTAGACCAGAATCCACAGCAGACCGATGACCATCAGCCCAAACATCACCGGTTTGTACCAGATGGGATTCGGCGCGGTCTCGTTCCTGGCGGGTGTCCTCGACTCGACCGGCTTCTTGCGGGACTTCGACTCGGGCACGGATCCTCCTTGACGGGCAGTTGGACTGCCGGCGGCTCTTATATGGTCATGCTGGCTCGGAATGCGGCGAATTCACAAGCTATCCTGAAACAGGACTATTGTCATCGGCGCGGGTTCTAGCTGCCCATTCTAGCTAAGAATCCGGCGCCGTGGTGCCGGGCTGCGTACCGGCAGATTCAGGAGAAGGCGTGACCGAGACCGGCGGGAGCATCGCGGTGGCCCGCCGTGACCGTTCGGCACGGCCCCCCGCCCGCCGTCGTCGTGGTGTGTTTCAAACCCTCGTCCAGGTATTCGGTGAGCTGCTCATCACGGCCGGAATCCTACTTCTTCTCTTTGTCGCGTGGGAATTATGGTGGACCAACATCGAATCCAACGCCAAGCAGGAAGAGGCGGTGGAAAACTTTATCGCGGACCTTGAGCTCCCGCCCGCACCCACTGGCGAAACCAATAACAACAACGACGGCGGCGGCGGCACCGTAGCCCCTGAGAACGTCCCGGTTTTGGGTGGCCTGCCCGTCGGAGAGACCTTCGCCGTCGTCTATGTGCCGCGCTTCGGCGAGGACTATACGCGTCCGGTTACCAGCGGCGTCGGAACGGCCGTGCTGGACAACCTCGGCCTGGGACACTACCCGGAAACGGGTATGCCGGGCGCCGTCGGCAACTTCGCACTCGCCGGCCACCGCCAGACCAACGGGGCTGTCCTGGACAATATCCACACCCTTGTACCCGGTGACCGCATCTACGTGCAGACCCGCGAGGGCTACTACACCTACGTGTACCGCAACACCCAGATTGTGCTGCCGGACAGGGTGGACGTGCTTGCCTCGGTTCCCACCCAGCCGGATGCCGAACCCATTGAGCGGATCCTTACCCTGACCAGTTGCAATCCGCGGTTCGGCTCGCAGGAGCGCATCATTGCCTACGCGGTGATGGAGTCCTTCCGTCCGCTGGACGCCGGGCCGCCTGAGGACATTGCCAGCCAGGTTTACGAGGCAGCGGAAGGAGCCGCCTGATGTATGCGTTTCTATTCCGGCATCTGCCCGGACCGCTCTGGCTGCGCATCGTCTGGTCCATCCTGCTGATCACAGCCGTCCTCGCAGTCCTGGTGACGTGGGTCTTTCCCTGGCTGTCCCAATTCAATCCCCTGACCGATTCCACGATTGGCTCCGAGTAACATGTTCACCCCAACCCGTATTTTGGTTGTCGACAACTACGACAGCTTTGTCTACACCCTCGTCGGCTACCTGCAGGAGCTCGGCGCGGAGACCACGGTAGTGAGGAACGACGACGTCACCCTCGCCGAGGCGGTTGCCCTCGCCGAAGCGCGGGACGGCGTCCTGATCTCCCCAGGGCCGGGCGCCCCCGTGGGAGCGGGCGTCTGCATCGACCTGATCAAGTGGTGCGGCGCGAACGCGAAGCCGATGCTCGGCGTGTGCCTTGGCCATCAGGCACTCGCCGAGGCGTACGGGGGCTCGGTTACTCATGCCCCGGAGCTGATGCACGGGAAGACGTCCCTTGTGGAGCACGATTCGACCAACGTTTTCGAGGGGCTCCACTCACCGCTGACAGCCACCCGTTACCACTCGCTCGCTGCGGTGGGCGAGGTGCCCGCAGAACTTCGGGTAACGGCGCGCACAGCCAGCGGTGTCATTATGGGCCTGGAACACCGGTCCGCTCCCCTGTGCGGTGTCCAGTTCCACCCTGAATCGGTGTTGACCGAGGGTGGTTACCGGATGCTGGGGAACTGGCTTGAGTCGGTCGGCCTTACGGGCGCCGCTGAACGGTCATCGTCGCTGAGCCCACTGATCCGCCAGTAGTCAGCCGCCCAGACCGTCCAGCAGGTCCCCGACCACGCCGCCGCTTCCCTGTCCGCGGCCGCGCCCGCGGCTCTCACCTTCTTCGCTTGGGGTAGGCGTGGGGGTAGGAGTAGGGGTTGCCGACTCGGTCGGTTCCTCCTCCGCGGCGGGCTCCACCGCCACGTAGATCACCACTTCGCTGCCCGGCTCTACGTTTGAGTCCTCCGCAGGCTCCTGCTTCACTACAGTGCCGGGCTCGACGACGGCGTTCTCCTCCTCCTCGACGCGCGCCACGAGGGCACGGGCCGGGTCCTCAAGGATGGCGATCGCTTCTTCCTGAGGCAAGCCGATCAGGCGGGGAACGGTGACCAGACCGGTGGACAGGACCAGGTTCACTTCAGTGTCAGCGGGCACGGTGGATCCCAACGCCGGATCGGTCGAAACCACCCGGCCCTCGGGAACGGTGGCACTATTGGTCTCGCTCACCGTTCCACCGCGGAGCCCGGCAGATTCGAGCGCATCACGGGCGGAGGATTCGGTCAGCTGGAAGAGTTCCTCGGGAACCGTACGGTTGGCCGGTCCCTTCGAGATGTTGAGGGTCACGAGGGAGTCCGGCTCCACTTCCGCCCCAGCCTCCGGATCGGTCCCGATGGCAATACCCGATTCGACCTCGTCGTGGAACGTGCGCTCCACCTGCGGCCTGAAGCCTGCCGCTGTAAGGGCATTACTCGCTTCGGTTTCGTTCATCGAATCCACCGACGGTACCGAAGCAAGGACCGGTTGCTCCGTTTGCGAGTTCAGCATGCCGAACAGGACGACGGCGCCGGCCGAGAGTGCCAGCGCAAGCAGAACCAGGAAGACCGCGATCCAGCCGCGTCGGCGTGAGCGCCGCTTGTCCTCGACGTCGTCGCGGCGGCCCAGCGCAATGGGCCGCGCCGCGTCTTCCTCGTCACGCACAGGATCCGCGGCCATGGTCCCGCCAGCCAGGACTTTCGCCATCGCGCGGGTCTGGGGCGGATCGACGTCGTGCGCTTTAGTAGGGACCGAGGCCATCGCTTCGGTAGGCATACCGACTGCGCCGGGCGTTATGCCCTTCCTTGCATCGACAAGCGCGGACCGGAATTCTGCCGCGCTTTGGAAGCGTTGGGAACGGTCCTTCTCCAGCGCGATCTTCAGGACGGCTTCGATCGACAGGGGAATGCTGCTGTTGACCTCACGGGCCGGCCTCGGCATCTCACGCACATGCTGGTAGGCAACCGACACGGGGCTGTCCCCTACGAATGGAGGCCGGCCCGTCAGGAGTTCGTACAGCAGGCACCCGGCAGAGTAGAGGTCACTGCGTGCATCAACCGTTTCTCCCCTCGCCTGCTCCGGGGAAAGGTACTGGGCTGTTCCGATGACCGCCTGCGTCTGGGTCATGGTTGCGGCGGAATCGGCGATGGCGCGGGCGATGCCGAAGTCCATCACCTTGACCTGGCCTTCGGGTGTGATCATCACATTCGCCGGTTTGATGTCGCGGTGGACAATGCCTGCGCGGTGGCTGTACTCAAGCGCGGAAAGCACGCCGAGGATGTATTCGACGGAACTTTCCGGCGTCAGGTCGCCGGCTTTGAGGAGGTCACGAAGGGTTCGGCCGGCGACGTATTCCATGACGATGAACGGGACCCGGACGTCGTCGTGGGACCGTCCTTCAACCTCTTCCTCGCCGGTGTCATAGACCGAGACGATGGTCGAGTGGTTCAGGGCAGCAACAGCCTGTGCCTCCCGGCGGAACCGCGACTGGAACAGGGGGTCGCGAGCGAGATCCTGGCGCAGCACCTTGATCGCGACCGAACGGCCCAGACGGATGTCACGACCGAGGTGCACATCGGCCATACCGCCCCGGCCAATGAGTTCACCTACTTCGTAACGTCCGTTGAGGACCTTGTCGCTGCTCACCTGGTGACCCTTCATGCTTCCTTTGAACTAACCACCCTGGCCGGGAGGCGTGCTGCTCTGGCCAGGAGGTGTGGACGGCGGGGTAGTCTCTTCCGGACCCGTTGAGATGACGTACTCGACGACGCTGTTCGGCTCCAGTTCGGTGCCTTCCTGCGGATTGACCGACAAAACCGTGCCTGCTTCTTCCTCAGACGGTTCACTGCCGCTTCGAACAGGGCTGAGCTGCGCCTCCGCGAGGGCCGCCTGGAGCTGCTCCTCAGTGCCTCCGACAAGGCCTGAGGGGACGGCAGTTGTCTCGGGGGCTTCAGCGAAGATCACGGTGATTGCACTGCCAGGAGGCAAGGGACCGACCGGGTTCAAGCTCAGGACCGCACCTGGCGGGGCCTCATCAGTCACCTCGGGCTGCTGACTTACCACGAAGCCGAGGTCAGTCAGTTCTGTCACAACCTGGTCGACGGGCCGCCCCTGATAGGCCACTCCATCGACAATGATTGGTTCGGGAGTGGTTGGCTCTTCGGATGTGGGCTCCGGGGTGGTTTCCTCCTGCGTCGGCGTTTCACTCTCGGAAGTCGTGGCTGAAGTAGCCTGTGTGCTTGTTGCAGGCGGCGTTGACGGGTCCTCATCTCCTGACCCTGCCAGGAGCGGCCCCAGCAGGAACCCGGCTACGGCCAGGGCCGCGATGATCAGGATTACGATCAGCGCAATCAGCCAGGGGCTGCGGCCGCGGGACTCTTCTTCGCGGGGAGGATCGTCGTCGATCTCTTCCTCGGACCACTCGCGTGACGCTGCGACTGCTCCGGCGCCCACTCCTGCACCCGCGACGGCGGGAAGAGCCGATGTGCTGGGTGCCGGAACGGTGCGCGTCGCACTGGTTGGGGTGGAAACAGGCTGGGTCAGAGGGCCGGTGGGACTCCCGAAGAGAAGCATGCCAGGGACGGCTGCCTCGGCTGCCCGAATGTCATTGCGGCGGATCGCGTCAACGGCTTGAGCCAGCAGTTCTGCGTTGGCCGGGCGGTCGGCGGGATCCTTGGCGAGCATTGATGCAATCAGGGCGCGCACCGGCGTCGGAATGGTTTCCGGTAGTGCCGGTGGCGCGTCATTGACCTGAGCCAGGGCGATCGCGATCTGGGACTCCCCGGAGAATGGGCGACGGCCAGCCAAGAGTTCATAACCGATGACGCCGAGCGCGTAGATGTCGCTGGACCCGGTTGCTTGTTGACCGGTTGCCTGTTCGGGCGCGAGGTACTGTGCGGTCCCCATCACTTGGCCGGTGGCCGTCAGGGGAACCTGGTCAGCGAGGCGGGCAATGCCGAAGTCGGTGATCTTCACGCGGCCTTCGGGCATGATCAGCAGGTTACCGGGCTTCACATCGCGGTGAACCAGCCCTTGCTGGTGCGCAACGCTGAGGGCAGTCGCCGTCTGTCCGACGATTGACAGTGTGCGGTCAGGCGAGAGGATCTGCTCGCGTTCGATGATCGTGGAAAGCGGTTGGCCCGGCACCAGTTCCATCACGAGGTACGCGGAGCCGGCCTCCTCGCCATAGTCGAAGACGTTGGCGATGCCCTCGTGGTTGAGGAGGGCGGTGTGGCGGGCTTCTGCGCGGAAACGATTGAGGAAGCCGGGGTCACCCGTATATTCCTCTTTTAGAATCTTTATGGCCACGATGCGGCCGAGCACCTGATCCCGGGCTTTCCAGACCTCGCCCATGCCTCCGATGGCGATGCGATCAGTGAGCTGGAACCTGCCGCCTAACGTGATACCTGAAGTAGGCCTCACCTATTCAACACCGCCTCTATGAGTCTCTTACCGTTTGGACTTGTTAACTGCGCACCCGTGGCGATGTCGACATCCTGCATCACGATTGACACGACTACTTCCGGATCATCCGCTGGAGCGAACCCGGTGAACCATGAATTGTTGCCCTGCTCAGGAACCTCCGCGGTACCCGTCTTGCCGGCTACGTCAACGGCGGGAATAGCGGCGTCGCTTGCGGTTCCATTGTTCACGACGTTCACCATCCACTCCGTGATCTGGTTCGCGTTGTCCGCGCTCAACGACTCACGAAACACTTCCGGCTGTGGTTCCTCGATCACGGATAGATCCGGTGCGCGGACGGCCTTCACCAGGTTCGGTTTCATGAGGACGCCGTCGTTGGCGATGGCCGCGCTCACCATCGCCATCTGCAACGGTGTGATCGCAACACTGAACTGCCCGATGGCGGACTGGGCGAGCTGTGCCTGGTCCATTCCGGTGGGGAACTGGCTGGCTGTGACATTCACTGGAATCTTGAAGTCCTCACCGAATCCGAAATCCTGTGCCTGTTCAAGAACAGCATCCTCGCCGAGGTCCCAGGCGATCTGGGCAAACGGCGTGTTACAGGACTGTTCCAAGGCGAACTCCAGGTCAGCAGTGTCCCTCGCTGCACAGCCTCCGTTCGTGAAGTTCGGCAACCCCACATCGGTGCCCGGTAGATCCAGCACCGCCGGGTTTGGGATGGTGGACTCGGCGTCGAACTGGCCGGACTCCAGCGCCGCGGCAGCGACGACGAGCTTGAAAACCGAACCCGGAGCGACCAGGGACTGGGTTGCGGGATTGAAGTAAATCGACAGATTAGGAACCTGCGACAGTTCCTCAATGTTCTGGATCACGGCGCCCGTATCGTGTGTTGCCAGCAGGTTCGGATCATAAGAAGGTTTGGACGCCATTGCCAGGATGTTCCCGGTGTCCGGTTCCATGACGACAATCGAACCCTGCTGGCCCTCGGGGATCATGTCCCAGGCCATCTGCTGAAGCTGCGGGTCAATCGTCAGTTCAACGGAAGCTCCCTGAGCCTGCGCTCCGGAGAAGAGCCTGGTTACGCGGTCGAGGAACTGGTCGCTGCTCTCACCGGAGAGCGCGGGATTCAATGCTTCTTCGAGCTGGGATGTGCCACCGACCAGGGAGAAATATCCCGTCAGGTGCGCGTACATCTCCGGCTGGTTGTACACGCGCTGGTAGTTGAACTGGTCATCAGATGGGACTGATTCAGCGATAGGGCGCCCATCTACGAGGATGGCGCCGCGGTTCTTTCCATAGTCCTCAAGGATTTCCCGGGTGTTCCAGTCGTTGCCCTCCAGTGCCCGGGCTTCGAAGAACTGAACAAAGGTGAGCGAACCCAGGACCAGAGCGAACATGCTGATGGCGACGATCCAGGAACGGCGGATGGCCTGATTCACGCGCTGACCTCCCGGGTGTTGTCTGTCGCAGGTGAGTTACGGTTCTGCTTGCCCTCCGGGAACGTCTCCCGCACGGGCCCCTTGACCGCGGGCCTGCGGGCGGTTTCTGAGATAAGCAGGAGCAGGGCGACGATGATCCAGTTCGCCAGCAGAGACGATCCGCCTGCGGACATGAACGGCGTGGTCAGTCCGGTCAGCGGAATGAGACGCGTGACGCCCCCGATCACCACGAAGCACTGCAGCGCGATGGTGAAGGAAAGCCCGCAAGCTAACAACTTGCCGAAGCCGTCACGGGTTCCCAGCGCAGCTCGGAAACCGCGGGATACAAGCAGGACGTAGAGCAGGATGATCGCGAAGAGGCCCACCAGTCCCAATTCTTCTCCGAGGGCCGCGATGATCATGTCGCTGTTCGCGTAGGTCACGAGGTCCGGCCTGCCTTCGCCGAGACCCGTGCCCACCAAACCGCCGTTGGCGAGTCCGAAGAGCCCCTGCACCACTTGTCCGCTGCCGCCGGGATTTCGGTTGAAGACCTCCGGGTCGAACGCGTTGATCCAGCTGTCAATGCGCAGGGCGACGTGGCTGAAGAGCTGAAGAGCCACAAACCCACCCACCGCGATCATGGCCAGCCCGATCAGGACCCAGCTGAAACGGGACGTGGCTACATAAATCATCGCCATGAAGAGACCGAAGAAGAGGATTGAGGATCCGAGGTCGCGCTGGAAGATCAGCACGCCGATGCTGACCAGCCAGGCCGCGACCATCGGCGCGAGGTCGCGGAACCGGGGAAACTGCAGCGGCCCGAGCTTCTTCCCGGCCAGGAGAATGAGGTCGCGGTTGGTCGATAGATAGCCAGCGAAGAATATAGCCAGCGTAATCTTGGCTATCTCGCCGGGCTGGAAGGTTCCGAAGCCGACGCTGATCCAGATGCGCGCGCCGTTAATCTCGAGACCCAGCGGTGTCAAAGGGAGAAGGAGCAGTACCGCGCTGACAATCAGCGAGATATAGGTGAACCGACGAAGGATTCGGTGGTCCTTGAAGATGATCAGCGTTGCAATCGAAGCCGCCATCGCCACCGTTGTCCAGAGGAACTGGGCTGGTGCAACCGGATCGACGTCCGCCGGCAGCGACAGGTCCAGACGGTAGATCATCGCCAGCCCGATACCGTTTAGCGCGATGACGATCGGGAGTATTACTGGGTCGGCATATTTGGCGCGGAAGCGCAGTACCAAGTGGAAAATCAGCGCGAGAGCGGCAAGGGTTCCGCTCTGAAGCCAGAAGGCGGAGTCGAAGGGGTTTTCCTTCTCCAGGCCTACAATCCAGTTGGCTCCCACGGCAACGGCCAGTGCCACCACGAGCAGGAGTGCTTCGACGTTGCGCCGGGGCTTGGGAACTGTCAGGACATCACTCATTGCGCTCTCCCTCCGCACAGGGCGGGATCGCCCGGATCACCTTCCGCGCTTGCTGACGCACTCGCGTTCGGTTCGGCGGACGGACTAGCCGTTTCGGATTCGTCAGGGCTGGGACTGGGGCTTGGCTCGGCGGTTCCCGAGTTCTCTTCCCCCGTTGGTGTCGGGCTTGCAGAAGGACTTGGATTGTCAGCAGGTGGACATGGAATGGCTCGAAGAGACTGACGCAAGTCAGCGACGATGTCCTGCGCATGGGCCAGATCCCGGGCAGCGAGGGTGTTTTCGAGCCGGTTGCGTTGGAACTCCGGCAGGCTCGCCACCGGAATGTCTGTGGTTTCATCCACGTGACTGAGGGGGATCGGTCCCAGAGTTTGGGCGACACCGTTGAAAATGGCCACGTTGCTCTCATAGGTGGCTACGTAGTAGCGGGTTTGCGTCCACGTGTAGCCAAACCAGAGAACACCTGCCAGCATGAGCGCCAGCACACTCAACGCGGCAGGCAGGAGCCAGCGGCGTCGGCGGGGCTTCGAATCGTCGTCGTTCTCGTCGTCGTCATTGCCGTCGTCCGACGGCGCCTTATGAGTCAGCATCATCGCCGCACGGCGTTCGGTGGAACGCTGCGTGACGATCGGGATCTGGCCGGTCTCAGTCGCGAGGGCTGCGGAGCCCACCAGGGTGTGCGGCCGCGAGGACAGGTCTTCGCGGATGACGTCGGCGCGGATCGCTGCACCCGGCAGCTGGTCCTCCCCAGCCGCCGGAGCATCGCTGTCTTTCTCACCTGCAGCTTGTCGGGCGGGCGGTAGCGCGGTGAGCGCCGCGGTGCGGAGATCCTCAGGGGAGGCGGTGTCGACGTCGACGACGACGATGGTCACGTTGTCGGGCGACCCACCCGCCAGGGTCAACTCGACGAGCGTGTCCACACACGCGGTCCGGTCCGGGGTTTCACGGATGACGCGTTCGACGGTGGCATCGTTCAGAACCGCGTTCAATCCGTCGGAACAGAGCAGCCACCGCTCACCGGGCGCGGCATCGTAGGTGTTCAGGTCCAGTTCGGGGCTGGCATCCACGTCGCCGAGGACGCGCATCAGCACGTTCTTGTGCGGGTGGATGTCTGCTTCCTCGGGCTTCAGCCGACCTTCTTCGATGAGCCGCTGCACGAAGGTGTGATCCACGCTGATCTGCTCGAAGACATCGTCCTTCAGGCGGTACGCCCGGGAATCACCGATGTGCGCGAAGGAGATCTGCTCGTCGCTCAGGAGCATGGCGGTAACGGTGGTCCCCATGCCGGCCAGCTGCGGATTGGTGCTGACCAGTTCCGAGAGAAGCGAGTTGGCGGTCTGGATCTCGTCGGCAAGCTGGGTGCCGGCGTCGTCGTCGTAATCCTTGCGGTCCAGATGGACCAGATCCAGCACGGTTGAGGCGGAGGCGACATTTCCGCCCGCGTGGCCGCCCATCCCGTCGGCTACGACGGCGAGATAGCGGCCCGCGTAGGCGGAATCGTCATTCTTCGAACGGACCATCCCCACATCGGAGCGGGCCGCGAAACGAAAGACCAAGGCCATGGACTACGGCCTCAATTCAATGACCGTCTTACCGATCCGAACGGGGATGCCCGGCTCCACCGGAAGGGCTCGGGTTAGCTGATTACCGCCGAGGAATGTTCCATTTGTGGAACCGAGGTCTTCGATGAACCAGCGGCTTCCCTGCGGGAACAGGCGTGCGTGACGGCCGGAGGCGTAGTCGTCCTCCAGAACGAGTGTGGCTTCCTGTGCGCGGCCCAGAAGGATGGGGCTGGATGCTAGCTCAAGCGTGGTGCCGGAGAGGGGGCCTTCGGTGACGACCAGCGAGTGGGCCTGCGGACGTGAGGGGGCGTCCTCTACCAGTTCGGGGTTTCTGCGGGCTTCACGGGCCGTAGGCGTTCCGGTCTGGTTGCGCCGGCCCACCACGAGATCCCGGCGGAGTGCGCTCACAACACTGAGTACCAGGACCCAGATCAGGAGCAGAAAGCCGTATCTCAGGAGCGTTTCGGTCAGTTCACTCATACCTGGCGGCCACCGTTCTGCACGGGAACAAGTCGGAAGGTCATTTTGGTGCGCCCCATTGTTATGACGGAGCCGTCTGTCAGCTCCGCCTCGCCCTGGACGCGCTGGCCGTTCACGTAGCTGCCGTTGGTGGAGCCGAGGTCCACCGCGCGGGCTGTGCCGGAACCGGTGCGGATTTCGAGGTGGCGGCGCGACACCCCCGTGTCGTCGATGAGAATGTCTGCTTCGGAGGAGCGGCCAAGCACCACTGTGCCGGCGTTGAGGGAGTAGCGCTGGCCGTCCAGCTCGAGGATCGGCTGGTAGCGGGTGGGCTGGCGGTTGGGTGCGCTGGGTGCAGCCGGGCGGCGCGGTCCGGATTGTTTCTCGGTGGCGGAGTCGATCTCGAAGTTTCCGGGCTTGAGGTCGGAGTCGCGGGTGAAGGACACCTTCACCGGGCCCTGCAGAGTGTAGTTCTGACTGTTGACGTGCTTAATGACGACGTCGCACAGTTCCTCGGCGAGGGTGGCGCCCCACTCCTGTGCGAGGGCGAAGTCAGGGTCGGAAAGCCTCGCGGTGAACACGTTGGGAGCGAGGGTGCGTCCCTGGGCGAGGGTCATCGACTTGTTGTCGAGCTCCCGACGAAGGGCGCTGGCGATCTCAACGGGTTGAACCTGGGAGCGGGAACCGGTGGAGAAGGCACCCCGAACCATCTTCTCGAGTCCGCGCTCGACGTTATCCAGTAAGCCCATGTTCAACCTCCTCACCTGCGCATTTGTCCTGCGAATCGTGCCCACGCTGAAAGGCGCGGGGGCATGCTGGATTGCTGCTCTCTTGGTTCGATACTACTTGGGCGTCCCCTAAATGGCCTTAACCGCCGGTTCCGTCCACCGATAACTGACAACGATTCTGATCTCCCTTGAGTTGCGTTTGGTGCTCCACCTCACGTCGAATCCTCCGCGTTTAGGTGTTTTCAGCGGGCCTCCGTTATGCTTGTTTCTGCTGTTCTTAGGAATATTTCTTACACGCGCGAGTGGCGGAACGGCAGACGCGCTGGCTTCAGGTGCCAGTATCCGAAAGGGTGTGGGGGTTCAAATCCCCCCTCGCGCACATTTTATTGAAGCGTCCCGGTCATGTGACCGGGACGCTTCTGTTTTTGGGTCGAATCCGATTCGGGGGCCCTGGATCAACGGAAGTCCCGGGATTTGGTTGCCGCCTTCAACCGGAGAACCTCGAATTTGTCCGCCACGAGATTCACCACTCCTTCCTTGGACCGCTCCAGCACACCGCGAACCAGTACGCTGCTCGCTTCCCTGGCTATCCTTCGGTACCGCTGCCACACCCCCACGGAACAGATGACGTTCACCAGCCCGGTTTCGTCCTCAAGGTTCATGAAGGTGATCCCGCTGGCGGTGGCCGGCCGTTGCCGGTGGGTCACTACCCCGCCCACCTCGACCCGCCGCCCCGATTCGGCGTGGTGGAGGTCCGCGGCGCTCAGTGCGCCCCGGCGTCGTAATGTCGGGCGGACGTGGCGCACCGGGTGATCATCGGTGGTTATGCCGGTTGACCACAGGTCTGCCGCAACGCGGTCGACGTCGGTGAGGTCCGGAAACAGGGGCGGCTGGATGTAGACGGTGGTTCCCTTGATTTGACCCTCACGCTCGGTGGAGGCCGGCCCGGCATTCCATAGCGCTTCACGCTGGGACAGTCCCATTGAGTCGAAGGCCCCGGCTGCGGCCAGCGCTTCAAGGTGGTTGGAGTTCAGTTCTGTGCGGCGGGCCAGGTCGCCCATGCTTTCGAACGGGCCGTTGGCATCACGTTCCTCAACGATGGTTTTTGCGAGCTTCTTGCCGATCGACTGCACGCTGTCCAGGCCTAACCGGACCGCGAAGTTGCCGTCCCGGCGGTGAGCGTCCGAGTCGAAGGGGACACTGCGATCGAACATGCCTACCGGCGGCTGCTCGTAGTTCAGGCAGGCGGCTGAGCCGGTGGGGCCGTCGTCGTCGTGCTCCCGCTCAAGGTCCGCGTGAATCCCCGAGAGCAGGATGTCGGGGCGGAGGACGTTCACGCCGTGTCGGCGGGCGTCAGCCACCAGGGTTTGTGGGGAGTAGAAGCCCATGGGCTGTGCCCGCAACAGCGAAGCCAGGAACGCGCCGGGATAGTGCAGCCGTAGCCAGGAACTGGCGTAGACCAGCAGGGCAAAGCTGATCGAATGGCTTTCGGCGAACCCGAAATTCGCGAACGCCTGGATTTTTCGGTAGACGGAATCGGCGACCTCGCCTGTGATGCCGTTCTCTGCCATACCTGCATACAGCTTCTCCCTGAGGCTCTCGATCCGCTCCAGGCCGCGCTTGGAGCCCATGGCGCGGCGAAGTAAATCGGCATCGGCGCCCGAACAGTTTCCTACCACCATGGCCATCTGCATGAGCTGCTCCTGGAACAGCGGTACACCGAGCGTGCGCTTGAGGACCGGCTCAAGTTTGGGGTGCAGGTAACTTTCTTCTTCCTCTCCCAGTTTTCGTTTGATGTACGGGTGAACCGCTCCTCCCTGGATGGGGCCGGGGCGAACCAGCGCCACTTCGATGACAAGGTCGTAGAACCGGCGGGGTTGGAGCCGCGGCAGCATGCCCATCTGGGCGCGGCTCTCCACCTGGAACACCCCTACCGAGTCGGCGAAGCACAGTTGGTCATAAACGCCTTGCTCCTCCTTTGGGATGGTGTGCAGCGTCCACTCCTCACCGAAGTGCTTCTTCACGAGATCGAAGTTGTATTGGATTGCCGCCATGATGCCGAGGCCCAGCAGATCGAACTTGACCAGACCCATCCATGCGCAGTCGTCCTTGTCCCACTGCAGGACGGTGCGCCCCTCCATGCGGCCGTGCTCAATAGGGCAGACCTCACCGATGGGCCGGTCGGTGAGGACCATCCCGCCCGAGTGGATTCCCATATGCCGCGGAAATTTCAGCACTTCCTGTGCGAGCTCGACCACGGGTTCGGGTATGTCGTGGTCATCACTGGACACCAGCGCACCCCACCGTTCCACCTGCCGGGACCAGGCATCCTGCTGACCGGGACTGTGACCGAGCGCCTTGGCCATGTCCCGCACCGCGAATTTGGGCCGGTAGGTGATGACGTTGGCTACCTGGGCTGCGTTGAACCGCCCGTACTTCTTATAGACGTACTGGATCACTTCTTCGCGGCGGTCGGAATCGAAGTCGACGTCGATGTCCGGCTCCTCATCCCGCAGGCTGGAAAGGAAGCGCTCAAAAGGGAGTTCATACAGGATGGAATCGACGGCGGTGATCCCCAGCAGGTAGCAGACCGCGGAGTTCGCAGCTGAACCGCGTCCCTGGCACAGGATGCCCTTGCTGCGTGCGAACCGAACCAGGTCATGGACAATGAGGAAGTAGCCCGGGAAGTCCTTCTCCGCGATGACCTTGAGCTCTTTCTCGATGCGCTCGCGTACGTCGTCACGTCCGGCATAAAACTTCGCGGCCCCCTCCCACACGAGTTTCCGCAGCCAGCTCATCTGGGTGTGACCCTCCGGCAGGTCAAGCTTGGGAAGCCCGGGTTTCACGCTGCTGAGCGTGAACGCCAGCTCATCAGCCAGTTCGACCGTCCGCTCCACCGCCCCAGGGTAGGCGGCAAAACGTGCAGTCATCTCCGCCCCGCTGCGCAGGTGTGCCGACCCTGACGCCGGCAGCCACCCATTCATCTCATCCAGCGACCTGCGCGCACGAACCGCAGCCAACGCCGTGGCCAGCCTGTGCTGCTGCGGGACGGCGTAATGCACGTTGTTGGTGGCCACAGTGGGGAGTTCCAGCCGGGCAGCGATGTCCGCCAGGGCGTCGTTATGCGCGCTGTCCAGCGGATTGCCGTGATCGTAGAGTTCGACGACGACGTTGCCCGCACCGAACAGGTCCACCAGCCGCCGGGCTTCCCGCTCAGCTTCCCGAACGCCTTCATTCACAAGCGCATGCCGCACTGTTCCTTTGCGGCACCCGGTGAGGATCATCCAGTGGTTCTCCGCTTTGCCGGCAAGTTCGGTGAGGTTGTAGCGGGGCTTGCCCTTCTCGGCGTCGGGCTTTACCTGGGCTTTCGTAATTGCGGCGGCGAGCCGGTGGTACCCCTCGGCGCCACGGGCCAGGATGAGCAGGTGCCTGCCTTCAGGGTCCGGTTCCCCGTTCTGTGGTTTATTCAGTTCCAGGGACAGTTCGGCGCCGTAGATGGTGGAGAGCCCGGGATATTTCTCTGCGGCTTCAGCGAGATGGACGATCCCGTACAGGCCATCATGATCCGTCAAAGCCAGCCCGTGCAGGCGGAGGCGGTGGGCTTCCTCAACCAATTGTTCCGGACTGGCGGCGCCGTCAAGGAAGCTGAAGTTCGAATGCACGTGCAGTTCCGCGTACGGAACCACTGGTCCGCTGGGTGGGGGTGCGGGTTGCTGGGGCGGGAGGTAGGGGTGCCGTTTGAGGGACCATGCGGGGCTGTCGCCGCCGTCGGCCCCCAGCGGAGGGGCGCCAGGACGACGCCGGTCGGAGAGCGTCCGCTCAAACTCCGACCAGGGAATCGGGGGATTGTTGAAACCCATTCAGGGTCTCCGACCTTCAGTCATAACTGGCCTCCGCCCACCAGCGGTGGTCTTCAAGGAGAAGCAACCAGGCGGTCCCGGATTCATCCACCATCTGGAAGCGGTTGAGGGTTCGGCCGGAGGAGTCCCACCACCGTTCGGTGATTGGCCACGGCCCGGCCCAGGAAGAGACTCTCATCCGGGTTGAAGGGGGAGACGAAAGCAGGGCAGGGACCGCTGTCAGTAGCCCCCGTTCATTAACATCCACGTTGTTTCCTGCATGATCCAACACGAGGACGGGACGGGGTTCGTCGAAGACCGTGGCTGGAACAGGGCCTGGAAGGTTGCCTGGCCACGGGAGTTCACGGCTTTTGGCCACCGCTTTGATAGGCGGATCACCCCAGGGAATGTAGACCCGCCTGTCCGTGAGCATGCGTCCACCCGCCACCATGGCGGTCAGCACTGCACCGTGACCCAGCATGCTCTGGACCCGGGCAAGGCCGTGATGAATGTTTGCGTCCGGCCCGGTGCCCCACAGCCCGTCTGCGTGGTCGCTGAGATCCTCCACCGTGTCCGGCACTATCTGAACCCTGCTGATCCCCGAACTCAGTCCGTGTTCAATATTCCCGCTGCCCTGCAGTTGCCAGCGCACGCGATCCAGTGCGTCCTCGGCGTCGAACCAGCGGGGATGCTGCCAGCGCCGCTCCGACTCCTCCCCCGATTCCGACTGCAACCGGACCACCAGGGAAGTACACACCAGTCCCGCGTCCCGCAGCCGGTCCACGAACCTTTCGGCTGACAGTCGCAGGGTGAAGGTCAGCTCATCAATGCGTGTGAGCGGAGGTTCACAGTGCACGACGACGTCGAGCTCGGCAGGCGGTTTTCTTTCCACCACGCTGTGGTGGTCAACCCCGCTTGCCTTGAGATGGGCAACGGCACCTTCTATCCCGAACCTGTTGCGCACGTCGGCTCGGGTGAGCGTTGCGAAATCGCCCAGTGTGCGGATTCCGAGGCGTCGCAGCAGCACTGCAAGGGTTGGCTCCTCCAAAACCTCCAACGGAAAGCTGGACAGGAACGCGGCCGACTCCCCGGGCGGAATGATCCATACAGGGTCAGCGCCGGAATCTTCCAGGAACTGGGTTGCCCTCGCTGCGTGCTCAGCAGCAAAGGGGCTGTCTGCCACCCCGATCCGGGCGGCGGTGAGACCGATTGCCGCTAGCGCTTTCAGAAGGACAGCTGCGGCGTGGTCCTCACTCCCGTAGTAGCGGGCCGGCCCTTTGGCGTGCAGGGCACACAGGCCGGGACGCACCAACTGCACCCCGGGCATAATCTTTTCCAATGCGGCAATGACGGGTTCGAAGGCTCTCGCATCGAGGGCCGGATCATAGGGAAGGACGGCGAGGGTGGTGCACCGGGCCTGGGCTTCCCGGACACGCAGCCCCCGCTTGACGCCCTGCTCCCGCGCAGAGGGCGAACAGGCAAACACTTCGCCCTTCTCTATCAGCGCCACCGGGTGCTCAGCGGGGAGATTGTGTTCACGCAGTGCCGCAGTAATAGGCCAGTCAGGGCACCAGAGCACCATGGTGCGGGTAGTTGTTGGGGTTGCCGTCCGGGACCTCATGACGCATGGGCCGTTTCGGAAAAGAACTCCTGCTGCACTGGTTTTACCGGCACTGTGCCGACAGGTTCCGTCCACGGTCCGTGTTGAAGGTCCGGAAGCCACAAATCCGCGGTGCGGGAGCGTCCTGTGGAAGCATGCGCCGTGATTCTCATCCGACGGCTTCGAAGGTGTCCCGTTCCCGAACCCAAACCTTGCCAGTTGCTTCCGGTCACGCTGAGTGTGGCTTCGCTTTGGGGCCAGGGCCCCATGGTTACCAAGGCGGCACCCCGCTGCCGCAGGCGTGCCATGAGACGGGACGCGTCCGACGGCGTGACGTGTTCGGGTGCACGGGTGAGGATGATTGACACCACATCCACCATTGCAGCGGTGACGGTGAGCCACTGATCTCCGGGCTGCGGTACCAGCACCAGTTTGTCCAGCGCTATACCGAAACCTGCTGCAGCTTCCACGCTGAAGGCGGGCATGCCAACTACGCTGCACCAGGCGCCGGCGCCCGACGGCCCCGCCAACAGAGCCATTGCCAGTGTGGTGGAGTTACTGACCGAATAGGCTGCCCCCGCCTGCAGTCCGCCGCCCGGAAGGATTCCTGCCAACACGGGAACGGTAGGCAACCGCCTCGATGAGAGCCGGCTGCTCTGCATGGAGTTGATTTTGGACTGCAGTTCCGCCTTGAGCCGGGTTTTATGGTCCACGGCAGACAGCACCCGATCGGCGCGCGGCGGGTGTTGACCCGCGGACGACTCAAGAGGGACGGCTGCTGTTGAACTCACACTTAATATTCGAACTCATGTTCGATTAAGTCAATCGGCTATTGGCGGCTGTGGAGGAGGGGTTGTTCTGCCCCAAAAGGAGGGCCAAGCCGGCTTTCCCTGAAGGCACTCTTTGAACAGAACCTCCAGTCACAGATCCACTGAGATGGCGACCAGTTGCGCCACCTCAGTGGGGTTCAAGTAGTCCGTATCTATCGTCTTATCCGCCGGAGTTGATTGCGCCGACTCATATCGTGCTTCGAAGAACTCGTTGATTTGCGGGCGATTCAGATCCTGAGTGAATCGCGTACGCCAGTTCTCAGGCTGTGCCCGAAGCTGGACCGACACAACTTCCACTCCTTTGGGAGCAAGGGAAGCGACCAGGGTGTGAAAATCGGAACTCTGGAACACCCAGGTCACTATCAAGACATCGATTTTGGCTGCAACGGAATGTGCGAAGACTGCCCGGAGATTTTCCTGGACCATCGTTCTCATCTGGTCATCCACCCGCCACGGTTGGTGCAGCCATAAACTGTCGACATCAACCCACTGCACCAGTTTTGAACCGTCGGTTGCCTGTTGAAGCAGAGCGCGGGCGACAGCTGATTTCCCTATCCCCGGCGCTCCTCCCAGCATCACCAGTCGCGTCATTGAACGAGTCCGGTCTTGCCAGAAGGCGGCGTTTGCGGAAAGTTGCTCTTGATCGAGTACATGGGTCAATCCTAGGTTTCTGAGCAGAACACGGAGTAGTTTGTCCACATGTGCGGACGCTTTGTAGTGGCAGGTTCGAATAAGGATCTGGTGGATCTTTTCGACGTCGATACGGTGGCTGACGACCTGCCGAAACCCTCTTGGAACATCAGTCCAACCGACCCGGTTCGCGTGATCCTCGAATCGCTGAAAGACGACCACGCCACCCGCCGCATGGAAGCAGCGCGATGGTGGCTCACGCCGTCGTTCTCCAAAGAACTCAAGACAAAAGCGCCCACCTTCAACGCCCGGGCAGAAACCGTGGGGAGCAAGCCCACGTTCAAGCCTTCGCTCGAGGGTCGGCGCGCGCTGATCCCGGCCAGCGGCTACTACGAGTGGCGCACCGAAGGGAAAACCAAGATCCCGTTCTACATCCATTTGCCCGGTGAACCGGTGGTGTTCGCGGGACTTTATGCGTGGTGGCGCAACCGGGAACTACCGAATGACCACCCCGAACGGTGGGTTTTGTCCTCCACCATCCTGACGCGGGAAGCGGTCGGGGGAGTGGCAGAAATCCACGATCGCACGCCGGTGACCCTGCCGAGGGATTTCTGGAATGAGTGGCTGAACCCGCGGACCAAGGGCACCCAGGAGCTTGCCGATGAGGCGGTTGCCGCGGCTACTCCGGTGGCGGAGCGGCTGCAGTTCCACGAGGTAAGGCCGGTCCGTGAAGACAGCCCGCTGCTGATTGAACCGCTGAATCCGGCGTAACCATAGGCTAAAAGCCAGGCTATCCATAGGCCTGAATCCGGGCTAAATGGAGCATATGAAAACTGTGCCCCTTAGCGAAGCAAAGGATAAACTTTCCGCTCTTGTCGAAGAGGCGGACAAGACGCACGAGATCATTCAGATCACCCGTCATGGGCATCCAGCCGCTGTGCTCATGTCCGCTGATGATCTGGAATCGCTCCAGGAGACAATCCACTGGCTCTCACAGCTAGGTATCCGCGAAGATTTGGAGCAATCCAAGCGGGACATTCAGGAAGGCAATACGGTTAGCGGTGATGACATCCGCCGTGAATTCAGGCTGCCGCCGAGGTGACTTCAGGACAACCTTCATGGAGGGTGGAAATCACCGGCCCCGCATTGAAAGGGTTCCGTCGTCTGCCTGAGAAAGCAGCAACCGCGATCGTCGAATTCGTCATCGGCGCTCTAGCCGAAAATCCTCAGCGGCTCAGCAAACCCCTGACCAACGAAGTGCTGGGCTTTCACAGCGCGCGCCGTGGGGACTACCGGGTGCTATTCACGCTCGATGTCGACGACCATGTTTTGTACGTTCACCGCATCGAGCACCGCTCCGACGTCTACAAGCCACACTGAACCCGGCGTAGGCGGGGTTTCTCCACCCCCGGGCTGATGCTCGACGAGCAAACGCCTGATGAACTGGGTTGATGCGTAACCCACCGATCATCCCTGTTGCTGCGGCATGCGTGATTTCGGCCTTGGGCTATGCCATGTACATCTTCGGATCCCCGGTAGCCGGCGAACGTTTCATCCTCGTGCTGCCGCCGGTGCTCATCGCGGCAGCGGTGGCGGTGATTCTGTCCCGCTCCTCGAACACGCGGGCGCTGCCGTGGATTTTCGTTGGGTTGGTAGCCCTCAGCGCGGTGTCAGTTCAGCTGTTCGGAGCCGGTTTCTCGGCAGGGATGGACGCCGCCGACGCCGGCCGCCAAGCCGGGCCGTTGGCAAACCTCGCGCTTCCCATCGGTGTGGCAGGCATCCTGACCGGCGGCGCTTCGGCGGGGCTGCTTCTTGGGCTGACCCTGTTACGTAGACGCCCGACGGTGCAGCGCATCATTCTGGCGGCGCTCGCGGGCCTGCTCCTGGCCGTCCCGCTGTTCGTCCTGCAGTTCAACCCGATGCACGCCGTGATTCTCAGCTTCGTGGTGCTGCTGGTACTGGTCCTCCCCAGGACGCGGTCGAAACCCGGAACGCAGTCGAAACCCGGAACGCAGTCGAAACCCGGAACGCTGCCGCAGGACCAGCAACACCATGCCGTTGCACAACCCGTAAGTCTCCAGAGCCTGCGCGTACTCGGCGCGTTGGCGCTTGTGATTCTTCTGGCTGTGTGGGGTGCTGGTGCGTGGGTTGGTTTCCGTGAAATGGGCAGACTAGAAGCGACGACGGCGATGGGTATCGCAGCGGGCGCCGCAACGTTCGCGGCTCTTCCGCTGGTTCGTGCTACGGCCTTGATTGGTCAGGCGAGGACGTCGCGACGTCGGTGGGTCACGGCGTCCTTCCTGCCGCTGGCTGGCATAACGGGGGCGACAATCATCCAGCTCATCGGATACAGCCCCGACGGGTCCGGACTCTTCACGGCCGCCGGCATCGCGGGAGTCAGCGTAGGCGTATGGCTGGCCATCGCAATAGATTCGTCAGCTGCGATGCCACACGTACGAATTGCGGTGGCCCTTGCGCTGACGATCGGCGGAACTGTGGTGTGGTTCTCTACGGTGCCGACGACCGGAGGAATACTGCTGGTAGTGCCTGCGCTTCTCCTGATTTTCAGGAGCAGGCGGTTCAGCCGCCCGGCAGTAGTGGCCAGCTAGCGCGTAGCCCGCCGGGCTTCCTTGGCGCGCATCTCCTCGGCCCGCACGCGCGCCATGGTGGCGCGCTCCGCAACCAGCCACTCCGGCGGGGACTGCAGCAGCTCGGTGATTTCCGCCGTCGTTAGTGGTTCAGTGATGCTGCCGCGGGATAGTCCGCTGATCGAGACACCCAACTTCTGCGCCACAACCGGACGGGGATGGGGGCCGGTGCGGCGCAGCTCGGCGAGCCACTCCGGCGGATTCTCCTGGAGCACGTTGAAATCGCCCCGCGTGATGTCGGTGTCCTGGAACTCCTGCGGCGTCGCAGGCAGGTAAACGCCGAGCTTCTTCGCGGCGGTGGCCGGCTTCATGGTCTGTGGGGACTTCGCGGGGGTCATTCATTCAGGGTAACGCCGACTGGGCTACTGTGAAGACGTGCCCCCGACCCAGCCTGCCGCCCTCCACATCGGCTTCGTGCCAGGTGTGACGCCGGGAAAGTGGGTGGGGCGCTGGCGTGAGCGGAACCCGGATCACCCCATCGAAGCCACCGAGTACGACGACGGCGGGCTGGCCGCCGCGCTCCGCGACGGTTCGGTGGACATCGCCTTCGTGCGTCTCCCCATCGACCGGGATGCCCTCAGCGTCATCCCGTTGTACGAGGAACTGGCGGTTGTGGTCGTATTCAAGGAGAACGAGCTGTCCCTGCTTAACGAGGTGCCGCTCCCCGAGTTGGCTGACGAGTTGCTCCTCGACGTGCGGGAATGCGGAGGCGCGCGGTTGGCCGTGGAGATTGTGGCGTCGGGAGCCGGCGTCGTCGTGCTTCCGATGTCCGTTGCCCGCCACTTCAACCGGCGCGACGTCGTGGCCCGGGTTGTGCCCGATGCTCCGACCACCACCATCGCCGTCAGCTGGATTGCCGATAACACCACCGACGAGATCGAGGAGTTCATCGGCATAGTGCGCGGCAGGACGGCGCGCAGTTCACGGCAGCCATCCGCTCAGCAGGATGCCCCGAAGAAGAAGCCGGCAAAAGGGACACAGAAGGCTAAGCAGACGGGCAAGGACCAGCGGCGCAAGCCGGGTTCCACGAAAGGCGGCCCACCCGCGAAGGGCCGCGGGCGTCGTCGTCGTTAGCGTCAGGACACTTCGACGGCAAGCGGGGCAGCGGCTCCGGATAAATGCTGGGCGATAATCTCTGCGTACCGGTGGAACGACGCCCGGGGAACCCGGTCGAGGGTTGACGGTTCCATCCGGATCAGCCCGAACTTCTTCGTATAGCCCTCCTGCCATTCCCAGTTGTCCACGAGCGTCCAGTGGAAGTAACCGCGAACGTCGACGCCGTCGGCAACCGCATCCCCGATCGCCGCCAGATGCTGCTCCAGGAACTCGATCCTGCGCGTGTCTTCAATGTCGCCGCCCGGGCCGTCGTCGTAGGCGCAACCGTTCTCGGTGATGTAGATCGGCGGGATGTTGGGGTACTGCTCCTTGAGCTGCTTCAGGATGGTGGTGAGGCCGCTGGGAATGACCGGCCAGTCGAAATCCGTCTTCGGCACGTCCGGGTAGTCACGCGGCATAAATGGAACGGGAAACAGCGGTGGCGCGGCACCGATTTTCGTGGGGAAGTAGTAGTTGATGCCGTAGAAATCCAGGGGAGTGGAGATGATGTCCATGTCGCCGTCCTGGATCACCTCGAAGGACATCCCCTCGATCTCCGCGAGGTCAGCCGGGTACTCACCCGTCAGCAGCGGGCCCGCGAACTGCCCGTTGTGGTAGTGGTCGTAGAGGAGGGCGAGGTTGCGGTCCTTCTCGGAATCGCTGGCCGGTTCCACGGGGGAATGGTTATTGACGACGCCGATCGGCACGTCCAGCGTCTCGCGCAGCACCCGCACGGCCCGGCCATGGGCCAGCAGCAGGTGATGGCCCACCGAGAACGCGCTTCCCAACAGCATGAGCCCGGGCGCTGCCCGGCCGATCGCGTGGCCGATGCCCGTGTGCACCACCGGCTCGTTGACCGTCATCCACGCCGCAACCTTGCTCCCGAACTCGTCACGGATGATGCGCGTGTAGTTGGCGAACGCGTCGATGGTGTCCCGGTTCTGCCACCCGCCCGCGTCCTGCAGCGCTAGCGGTAAATCCCAGTGGTAGAGGGTGACCCACGGCTGAATGCCGCGTTCCAGCAGCGCGTCCAGGATCCGGTGGTAGAAGGCGATGCCGTCCGGGTTGGCCGGCCCGCGTCCCGTCGGCTGGATGCGCGGCCACGCAATCGACATGCGGTAGGCCTTGGTGCCCAACCGTTGGAGCAGGTCGAAGTCTTCTTCGTAGCGGTGGTAATGATCGCATGCGATGGCCGGGCTCGAGGCGTCCAGGATGTTCTTGTGCTGGCTCGCGTACTCGTCCCAGATGCTCGGTCCGCGCCCGTCCTCATTGACCGCGCCCTCGATCTGTGCGGCCGCCGTCGACGTTCCAAACACAAATTTCCCGGGCAATCCGAATCCACTCATGCGCACTCCCTGCTGTGATGTCCCTTCACTAAAGGACTCCCCGCGCCCGGCGTCAACCGTCTGGTCCACAGAATCTTTCCCGGAAGGGCCGGTAGGGTGCTTCCATGGACCGCTTTCCCGTCCCGAAGCCCGGCGTACCTGCGTCCGGTGCCTCCGTGCCTCCCGTCTCCGACCCTCTCCGTCTCGCCAACCCGGCACAGGTTACGGCGGACGGACTTGTGGCGCCGCGTTGGGGTGCGGGCCTGGCGCTCATCGGCCTCGTGCTGGTGGTGGTACTGCCGTTGGCGGGGACGCTGGCGCTCGTCGAGGTGCTTCCCTTCGGGCCACCCCTCGTTTTTGCCTCGCTCCTGTTGACGTGGACCGCGATGCTCGGGGTCAGCGTCTACGCTTCACGACGTCACGGGTTCCGCTCACTGACCCGTGATTTCGGGTTGAGATTCCGCTGGGTGGACCTTGCCATCGGATTGGGCGTAGGCGTAGCAGCGCGCATCATCCTCGCGTTCATTCTGGCGGTCATCACCCTGCTGTGGCCGCTGGAAGAAGGTGAAGTGATTCAGGGCAACGCCGAACAGTTCGTCACGGGTGACACTGTGTGGCTGATCGTTAACGGCGTTCTTGGCGGTGTGCTCATTGCTCCCTTTCTGGAGGAGCTCTTCAATCGTGGCCTGGTTCTGCGCGGGTTGCAGAACGCGCTGTGGTTGCGGCGCACGGGGCCAAAGGGGCAGGCGGTTACACCGGCCGTCCAGCGCCGGTCATTGATGACCTCAACGGTGATTGCCGTCCTGGCGAGCTCGCTTGCTTTCGGCCTTCTGCACACCGGTGCGGTGGCGGATCTCCGTTCCTCCATCTACCTCCTGCTCAGCACCTTCGTGGTGGGACTGGTGTGCGGTGTGCTTACGGTGATCACCCGGCGGCTTGGCGCAGCGATAGTCACGCACGTTGTATTCAACGGCACTGGAGTGGGCTTGCTGCTACTTGTTCCTCCCGAAATGCTGCCCTAGGCGGCTCCTTTCTTGGGGACCAGATCCCCCAGCGTCCCCTGCCCGAGGAACGGCTGCGAAGCAAGGAACCGGATCTCCCAATGCTGAGGCAGATGGTTATCAGCACCCACCATCCAGTACACCTGCAGCGCACTGAACCCTTCCCCACCGTAAACCTGGCACGCATCCTTCAGCCTCCGCAGGGATTCCTTGCGCACCTGAACGGTCTGCCCGTCGAACTGCCCGTGAAAAACCTTCAGCCCCGCCTGGGTAAGGCTGTGCAGCACCGGTTCGATCAGCGACCACGCATGCCGGACGTGCCCAGGGCTCTGCCCGTACAGGATCAGCTCCGGCAGCCCCAGCTCGGTCAGCCCAACCGTGTACGCAGAAGGCAATTCCGTGCCGGCCTGAGTGAACCGGAGAAGGAAGCCCTCGTGCCCGATCCGCTCCCTGAGCCAAGCGGGATCCTCGGGCTCATCCCGCCGCAGGTCAACGAACTCCAGCGCCTGGCACGGTGGATGGAAGATGAGATCGGTCATGGGTTTGCTCCTTCGATTCGCCTGCCTCAAACCTGCCATCCCGCTCCGACATTTTCGGGCTACGCTCAAACCATGCAGTTTCCCGCCTACCCCACGCTCCTCACTGATGCCCGCGGCTCCATCCTGACCATCACGGTTAACCGGCCCGATGCGCTCAACGCCCTCTCCTCGAAAGTGATCGAGGACCTCGAGCACTGCATCGGTGCGGTGTCGGAGGCTCTAAGGAACGACGACGGCGCGTGGCCGGTCCGCGGCGTCATTATCACCGGAGCGGGCAAAGCCTTCGTCGCGGGCGCCGACATCCGCGAAATGACCGATATGACTCCGGATGAGGCGCACGCGTACAGCTCCCGCATGCAGCAGGTGACGCTCGCGATCGAACAGCTGCCGGTTCCGGTGGTTGCTGCCGTGAACGGATTTGCCCTGGGCGGTGGATGCGAGCTGGCGATGGCCTGCGACATGATCTACGCAGCCTCTACGGCCTCCTTCGGCCAGCCGGAAGTCAGTCTTGGGCTGGTTCCCGGATTCGGTGGTTCAGTGCGTCTTCCCCAGTACGTTGGTCAGGCGCTCGCTCGGGAGCTGCTGTTCACTGGGCGCCGACTAACCGCGGAAGAGGCGCACAGCGCCGGCCTGGTGGCAGCCATCTTCGAGACCGTTGATGACCTGCTCGACGGCGCCCGGAACACCCTGGAGCTGGTAACGCGCCAGTCTCCCGCCGCCGTCGCGCTCGTCAAGAAAACTGTAGGGCAAGCTCAGGGACTGCCGACAAGCGACGGGCTGAAGATCGAAGCTGACGCCTTCCGTCAGGCCTTTACTACCGCCGACAAGGCGGAAGGGACCCGCGCTTTCCTGGCGAAGGAACGGCCGAACTTCCCGGGCCGCTGACCTGACTCACTCCAAAAGGTTGGGTAACTTGAGAATTGTCGCCGCTATTCGTCGCTTCGGCTGCAGGTTCGTTGCGCTCGCCCTCTTAACGGTGATCACTCTCTCGTCGTGCGGCATCCAAAGCGCTGACCAGACCGGCGAGCCTTCCACGTCAGTGGAGGTTGACGTCCTGTCCGGCGGGGATAACCCGGCGTGGATACTTATCGACGACGAAGCTGCAGAACTCCGGTCCCTCATTGACGATGCGCAGAAGAGGGGTGCAGGCGCTCCAGCTCAGAGTGGACTCGGTTTCCGTGGATTTATTGTCCACAACCTGGGATTCGAGTCAGGCGCGGAGCATGACTCCCTTCGGATCGATCAGACAGGGATCTTCCTGGAACGTGGTGGCGCCGTCGTCGAAGTTTACGAGGATCAAAACTACGGAGCCTTCCGCTGGCTTCGTGAACACGCGAAATCGCAGGTATCGGAAACCATCTACCAGGTCATTCCCTCCACAGAACCGTAGACAGTTCAGGTACTTCGCGGCCTGAGGAGTATGTTGCTAAGCATGCTGAAAGTTCATGCACCGCTCGCGGCGCTGCTTCTACTCACCCTGAGCGGTTGTGGGACCGCCATCCCACAGGACCCGGAAGGGACGCTTGAGAAGGTCAGCGGTGGAACGCTCAGGGTCGGTGTCAGTGAAAATGCGGAATGGGTGCAGCTGCCGCCCACAGGGGACCCGCGCGGCATCGAACCCGCGCTTGTCGAGGAGTTCGCGGACACACTCGATGCGGCGATCGAATGGGTCCCCGGCGCCGAGCATGAGCTGGCGGATGACCTCTTTCACGGTGAACTGGACATGGCGATCGGGGGCTTCGGCGCCGACACCCCGTGGACCAAGGAAGCCGGCATCACCCGGCCGTACACCGAAACCACCGACGAACGCGGCAAGACGGTCAAGCACGTAATGCTCGTACCGCTCGGTGAGAATGCCTTCCTGCTGGAGCTGGACCAGTTCCTGCTCGCCCAGGAGGTCACGTTGTGAGCAACCTGCATGAGAAGGGAACCGCGCGCTTCGGGCACACCGAGCTTCCCGAGAAACAGCAGGGGGCCCTTCGGAAAGCCGTGAAGTGGGAGTGGATCACCCTTGCGTTCCTGGCGGTGTCCACCGTTCTGGTGTACCTCGTGCTGGGCAACTCGCAGGCGATGAAGGCCGCCTGGATCGAGGACCTGCTTTCGTTCCTTCCGCCGATTTCTTTCCTCGTGGCGACACGGGTAATCCGTCGTCGACCCTCTGAAACGCACCCGTACGGCTATCACCGGGCGGTAGGCGTTGCGCACCTGGTCTCGGCTGTCGCCCTGGTGGTCATGGGCGGCTACCTCATCGTCGATTCGGGGATCGGTCTGGTCACTGCCGAGCACCCAACTATCGGCGGAATCGAGCTGTTCGGATCGACCTTCTGGCTGGGATGGCTCATGGTCCTGGCGATGCTGTTGACCGCAGGACCGCCGGTGGTCCTCGGCATCGTGAAGATGAAGCTCGCCCGTACGCTCCACGACAAGGTGCTCTACGCCGACGCCGATATGAACAAGGCCGACTGGATGACGGCGCTGGCCGCCGCCGTCGGTGTTCTCGGAATAGGTCTGGGGCTGTGGTGGGCAGACTCAGCGGCGGCGCTGCTGATTTCCTTCAGCATCCTGCACGACGGCGTCAAGAACCTGCGCGGTGCGATTGGTGGCCTCACCGATACAAGGGCGACGGTTTACGATGACTCCAAGCCCGACCCCGTCGGCACGCAGATCGATGCCTACCTCCAAAGCCTGAGCTGGGTGAAGGAGGCAAGGTCACGCGTCCGGGATGAGGGCCACGTGTTCCATATTGAATCTTTCGTGGTGCCGCGACAGTGGCGGCGGGCCACCCTGCACAAGATCGAGAAAGCCCGCGCCGCATGCGTGGACATGGACTGGAAGGTCCAGGACATGGTGATCGTTCCGGTCGCGGAGCTGCCGGAGGAGTTCCTGCCGGGTCTCACCAAAAGCGGCGGTGAGCGAAGTTGAGGCGTTAACCAGCGAAGAGGGTGGAGGCCAAGCCTCCACCCTCTTCGTACCGGTTGCCTACTTCTTGGCAGGCTTCACAACAGTTGCGGTCGGCTTCATGTTCTCTGCATCGACCATCCAGGCGTACTGCTCAAGCTTCTCGATGAAGCCGTGCAGGATATCCGCGGTGGTGGGATCTTCCTCGTCAACCTGGTCGTGGACGTCACGCATGCGGCCGACGGCGGACTCGAGCATGGCTACCACCATTGTGACCGTGTCTTTGGTGTCAACCAGACCGGAAGGGAATTCGTTCAGTGAGGTTCCCTTGGCGACGACGGCGCTGCGGCCGTCCGGCACGGCATGGAGGGCGCGCATGCGCTCGGCCATCTGATCCGCGAAGAGCCGTGCGTCTTCGATGATTTCGTCCAATTGCAGGTGCAGGTCACGGAAGTTCTTGCCGACCACATTCCAGTGGGCTTGCTTTCCCTGCAGGTGGAGCTCTACGAGGTCAACCAGTACTGCCTGCATGTTGTCGGTCAGGGTCTTTGACGCCTTCATAACATCCTCCATTCGTGACGGAATCCGGCCGCTACCGCTGCCGGCATCAGCATCAGCCTAGTGCGGCGGATTCTGCCGAATCCAATTTGCTGGGAACATTCTAAGTAAACTTACCAATTTATTGATCCGTGATCCACGGTGGGCTAGCGTGGCGATCAAGTGGTCAGCCGAGCTTGGCTCGCGAGGATTGCCCACGTGATGTTCCAACAGAGATTTTCAACCAGAAGGAGGAACAGGCAATGGCAACAGTTCAGGAATCGATTGACGTTTCAGTTCCCGTATCCACCGCATACAACCAGTGGACTCAGTTCGAGACATTTCCGGAGTTCATGAGCGGCGTAGAGTCCATCACCCAGACCTCTGATACCCACAATCACTGGATTACCAAGATCGGCGGTGTCGAGCGGGAGTTCGACACGGAGATCACCGAGCAGCATCCGGATGAGCGCGTCGCCTGGAAGAGTACGGACGGAAAGTCCCATGCCGGCGTTGTGACGTTCCACCGACTGGATGACAGCCAAACGCGGGTGACCGTCCAGCTCGATTGGGATCCCGAGGGTTTCACGGAGAAGGTAGGCGCGGCGGTTGGCGCGGATGATCGCCAGGTGAAGTCCGATCTTGAGCGCTTCAAGGAGTTCATCGAGAAGTCGGGCGGTGAGACCGGCGCTTGGCGCGGTGATGTGGACGCCCCGGGTTCGGGCACGGCCAGCCGGACGTCAGATCCGTTGGCGGGCGGCGCGGGACTCGCCGATCCTTCACTGGATGATCCGGAATCAGGCGGACCGCGGGCAACCAACCCCGCTTAAGTCGACGCAAAGAAGAGGGACCCACTTCAGTTGAAGTGGGTCCCTCTTCTTTGTGGGTCAGTTTTCGACGCTGATGGTGTTGATCGCTTCGGTTGCACGCTCTGACAGGCTTTCGGAAATGGGTGCGCTGCCCGCGGCTTCGGCGGCAGCCTGCTGCCCTTCTTCACTCACCACGAAAGTGCCGAAGGTCTTGACGAGGTTGGCGGTCTCTTCGTCCTCATACGTGGAGCAGAAGATGTGGTACGAGACCAGCACCAGCGGGTACGCGCCGGGCGCGGTCGTCTTGCGGTCGAGGTTGAGCGCCATGTCGAACTCCGCACGCCCTTCAACGGGTTCCGCTTCATCGATGGCGGTCGCGGCCGCTTCCGGGCTCACCGCAACGTATTCGTCGCCCACCAGGAGCTTCGCCCGGCCGAGTGGCGGCCCGACGGCGGAATCATCCGCATACGTCACCGCACCCTCCGTGCTGGAGACTGTGCTCACCACACCCGCGTTGCCTTTTGCGTTTTCACCCGCCAACTCGCCGGGGAACGTGCCATCGGCTTCGTGTGTCCAGATCTCGGGAACGACAGCGTGCAGGTAGTCGGTGAAGTTTTCAGTGGTGCCGGAATCATCCGAGCGGCTGACCGGCGCCACGCGAAGGTCCGGCAGATCGACGTCGGGATTCTGGCTGGCGATCGCGGGGTCAGTCCAGTGGGTGATCTCGCCCCGGAAGATGCGGGCGATCGTCTCGGCGTCGAGATTCAGGCTCTCAATGCCGGGAAGGTTGAAGGCGATGCTGATCGGCGCAACGTAGGCGGGGATGTTGAACGCGCCCTGCGGACCGCAAACTTCGCGGGACTCTTCGAGTTCTTCATCGCTGAGGTAGGCATCGGACCCCGCAAAATCAACGGCACCGGCCAACAGAGCCCCGCGCCCCGCGCCCGATCCGTCCGGCGAGTACTGCACGCGGACGTCAGGGTGAATCGCTGCGAACTCGGCCTGCCAGGCGTTCATCGCCGGCCCCTGCGCAGAAGATCCGGCGCCGGTGATGGTGCCGCTGAGCGTCGACGTGGCGTTCTTCGCGGCTGCCTCCTGCTCGGGTCCTAGCGGGTAGTCCGAGCCGCAGGACGAGACAGCCAGGCCGGCGGCACAGCTGAGGGCAAGGGCAAGGATGCGACGGGAAACCACACGCCCACGATACAGGCGAACATCCGGTGAACTCACGTTGAACAACCGGTGCCGGTTTCTCCACGGAAGAGATGAAACAACGACGACGGCGGGTTGGTCTTGTAAGCTGGGTCTCAGCGGGCATCACAGCGCACAGCGAGGTCGGGCGTGCGCCTCCGATGCATGAATGGAGCCCGTGATGCCTAGATCCGAGACGCAGGGAATTCTGCACCTTTTCCGAGCTGGCGGTGCGCCGCTAATGATCTTCGGCCTGCTCGGCCGTTTGCCAACCGCGATGACACCCATGCTGCTCCTGGTCGCCATACCCATCGGCGGAGGAAGTCTGGTGCAGGCAGGCTCGGCAGTTGGCGTCTCGGCACTGGGAACAGCTACTAGCGGTGCTGCAGTGGGTCTGCTAGTTGACCGCTTTGGGGCGCGCCCCGTTGTAGGAATCGTTGCAGTCCTGCAATCCACGGCATTGCTCGGGCTAGCCGCGCAGCTTGAGGACCTCGATGCCGCACCGTTGCTCCTACCGCTCGCCTTCGTCGCGGGGCTATCCAATCCTGCGATCGGCTCGCTTGCCCGGGCTGCTTGGGTCCGTCGATCTGAGGCTGGCGATCTGGATGGGCCGGCATTCCGATCAGCGATGGCGTGGGAAGCCGCTTCGGACGAAGCAGGCTTCGTCATTGCACCCGTAGTTGCTTCGTTGTTACTTGTCGCGGTCGAGCCACGCGCGGCTCTCGTCGGCCTGGCACTTGCCGGGCTGGGTATTCACTTGGGATTCGTTCGCCTGGTTCCTTTGCATGTCCCTTCAGTCGGCGGTATCCGCCAAGGAGTCCGGGCGGGGGGACGGAAATTGGTCTTCGCAACCAGCGCTGGCCAGCAGCCTGTGCTGCACGCCGGAGCTGCGCTATTGATTGTGACCGCTGTTGGTCTCGTCTTTGGCGCTACCCAGGCCACCGTGAACTCGCTGTTCGCTGTCCTCGGAATTCCCGCTATGGTCGGAGTGATCTATGGGCTGGTGGGGGTGGGCAGCATCGTCGGCGGTGTGGCGTGGGCGCAGACTCCGGACCGGCGTCGGGGGGTGTGGATCGTTATCGCTGGCGGCGCCGCCCTCCTGGCCGCGGGCTTGCTTGCCGTGGGCTGGCCCTCGATGGGTGTCGCAGCGACGGGGGTCCTGTGTGTTTTTGTCGGGTTGTGGCTCTCGCCCGTACTCGCCAAGGCATACAGCCAGGGGCGAAGAGTTGTGTCCGGCAGTTTTCAGGTCACGCTGATGACGGTGCTGGCCAGCGGTACGAGCGTTGGTGTGGGAGTAGGCGCGCCACTCGCATCGAGTCTCTCGGCCGCTCAGGGCCCCCAGACTGGATTCCTTGGGCTTGCCATCGCAGGGGCGGCATTCCTCGCCGGGGGAGGATACATCACCCTCCGTCAACGCAGATGTGCGCGCAGCGAGCAGAACATAAAGGAACTCGACGGTAACCCACGATGACGCAAACACAGCGGCCTGTTGCTGCCCTGCTCATTCGGTGGACCCCGCAGGGCCCACAAGGTTAACTGTTCCTCGCCGCGTGAGTTGTCCTCGAGGTCGTCGTCTATTCCCTTGTTTGGTCGTACACGCATTTTCAGGAGTGCTCCCCTCCCAGGGTCGTCGCACCCGGTGAGTGTCACAGTCATGATGCCCGCCGCTCCCATCAACCCACCGTTCGTGAAGGCTTGTGGGACGCCTTCTCGATAACTTAGGGCTGTTCATCCGTCGGTTGGCTTTGCCGGGTCGCGTGGATCGCGACCGCGCTCGCGCCAGTAGTCGTCGCGCTGCGATCACACGAAACGTAGACGCTCACGTGACGTTCGCTCGAGGCAGTGAACGGTTCGCCCTGCCAACCGCCCGAGCGCTCAACCAGTCGGAGGCCGGCGATGCGAGCCATGAGATCCATCTCGCTCGGCCAGATCAGGCGACACGAGATCGGGCCAAGGCGGACGCCGTCGTTGCTTAGAGAGATGTGGCTTTCGTCCAGGATCTGCGTCACGGGATCGTACCGGTTGACATCGAGGACCACCCTGTCATTCGTCACTTGCTCGACGTTGATGAACTGGTCCCTCCGGATCCAGGCCGACGGTACGCCCGCTTCCACCACGAACACGCCGTCGTCGGAGAGGTGCCGGGCCGCATTCTCAAAACAGCGGACCTGGTCCTCCTGGGTGAGGAGGTTGTAAATGGTGTTGTAAACGAGGTAGGCGAGCGAGTAGTCATTGCCCGGTGCGTCAGCGGTGGACATGTCGCCTACAACGACGTCGATCTCCGCGCCGCCGGGCTTCCTCCGGAGCTGATCGACCATGTCCTGCGAGAGTTCAATGCCGTCGACCCTTATGCCGCGTTCGCTCAGAGGGAGCCCTATCCGGCCCGTTCCGATGGCGAATTCCAGGGCGGGACCGCCGCCTGCGAGCTTGGCGAGGAAGGCGACTGTTTCGCCCTCGTCCCCTCGCGGTGCGTCGTCGTAAGTGCGCGCGACATCAGGGCCAAAACTGTGAGCTGGGTCGAATCCATCCATGGTCCGAGCCTAACCAAGTGATTGAAGTTTGCCAACCACTTGATTCAAGCGGTGGGCGAGCCACACCATGCCACACTGAACCTCGTGGTTATCGCGTCAATGAACTCCGGCAATCAGAAACCTGTTCCTCAAGTCCTGATCCGTCCTTTCACCGAAGCAGATCGGGAGTTCTTCAGGGCCTTGGCCAAGGATCCACGAGTGGTTCGGTTCCTCGGAGACGGCCTTCCGTGGGACGACGAACGAATCGACGCGCGAGTTAATAACGCACTCGAACGCGCTGCCGTGGATTCGGAAGGCGCCGCCCGCTGGTTTATTGCTTCGGTGCCCCAGGCTGGGAAACCAGCCCGGGTGGGCTTGGTCGTCGCATGGCTGACCCCGGACGGGGTGGAGGTTGGCTACTGGGTGGACCCCTCCGCGTGGGGGCGTGGAATCGCGCGAGCTATGGTCAGCCAGGCGCTTCCGCTCATCACTGAGCTCTATGGTTCGGAACGTCCACTGTGCGCGCGGGTGAATTCGGCGAACCTTGCATCGGTGCGGGTTCTGCTGGGTTGCGGATTCGAAAGGTCGGGAAGCGTGGACGGCTATGACGTGTACACATTGAGTTCGCGCGGATCGGCGTAGTTTGCGAGAAACGTACGACGACGGAAAGCGGGTGCGGTGATTAGTCCGCCCGCTTCGCCGCCGCAATTGCATCAACGAAGGCAGAGTTATCGAGGTAGGCCATCGTTGTCTGGAGGTAGGCAGCGAGGATGCGTTCGCCCGACGCCGTGAGCTCGTAGACCTTGCGTTTTGCCCCGGTGCCCCGCGCGGGTTGGGTGGCGTGTGTAATGACGTTCAACGCCTCAAGCCGGCGAAGTGCTCGGTGAAGGCTTTGTTCGTCTACTGCGAGGGTTCCGCTGGATGCTGCATCGAGAAATGTGCGAATTTCAGCAGACCATTTCGGGCTCTCGGTAAGGGCCAGGAGAACGAAGAGCATAAGCGTGCTCTTCTTATGCGTCTGCGACCAGGAAGATAGAACCTGCCGCTCATAACCAGTGAGTTGATCAGCGTCATCGTCAAACGGCGACGTCATCGTAGCCCCTGTTGAGCAGCGCACCGAAGGTGTGAACAAGGAGTCCTGCACCCCACGCGAGCGTCATCACTAGAAGCGGAACCGCCCATCCGTATGCAAGCGTGTGCTCGGCGTCGAAATACATAACGACGGCGGCCTCGGCCCAGAAGGAGCCAACCACCAGCAGGTACGTAAGCACGTGAACGAGGAAGCTTGCATAGGGCCGCATTCGCAGGGACGTGCGGTGGCGCCGGTAGAAGAGCAGCGCATGGAGGGCTACCGCTCCAAGAAGAAGCAGAGTGATCACTGTGATTCTGCCGTCCGCAATCAAAATGGTGTAGGTCTGCAGAACGGCCACACCAAGGACGAGTCCAGCGACGTAGCGCAGCAATTGTCTGTTGTTGATTGGTTCCTGGCCTGTGGCTCGAGCTGACACTGTGACTCCCCGAAGTTGTTCTGAGAACATAGGAACTATACCAATAGCATAGTTCCTACTGTAGGTGTTCCCTGATGAGTCCGGCAACAATCTGAGTAAGAGTTCTGCGAAAGGCTGCGCTGCGGTCTTTCTGGGAGAAGAATGCACGGATGGGGACGATTGCCTTCCATCAGCAGGTTGTGCGCCAAGGCACTGGGGCGATGCTCGCCGTCGTCGTTCTCCTGGCGGCTTCGGGATGTGCCTCCGTTGACCCGAACTTTGCGCCACCATGCCTGCCGCCGCCGTTTTCGTTGTCCTCTTCCACGGTTCAGGCGGGGGAGGATGTGACCGTCCGTGCATCCGACGCAGACTGCAACCCGCGATATGGCGCAGCGGCTCAAGTGGAAGTCCAGTTGATCAAGCTACGGAACGACGTCGTTGCGAGCGGCACTGGCCCGATGGGCGACTCCGGCGCGTTCGAGTACACCCTCACGGTTCCCGACGACGCGCCGCTGGGCGAGTATGTAGTGGTTGCGATGCCGTATCGGGTGGACTGGTGCGACGACACGGGCAGGAACAACCGCGTCTCGGGAAGTGCAGCCTTGGAGCGGGTGGCGTGCGTGCGTCCGGAAGCCCCGCTCACTGTTACCGAATGAGATGTTCCTCGATCCATGCTTCGGCGCGGTGTATGGCGCGAGTAACCTCGTCGTCGGGCCGGTTCGAGACGATGAGGAAGCCAACCTGCTGCAGGCGGAAGGTGTCACGCCGGACCGCCGCGCGACACACCTCCTCGGGAGGCGCAATGGCCGGCAGCTTTTCCCAGCCATGCCACACACCGAGGCTGGCCAGGTCCGTGGAGCGATCGCTCGCCGAAGCCAGATCCCAATCGAGGACCCCACTCACCCGTCCGTCCTTCCAGAAGACGTTGTGGCCGCCGAGGTCGCCGTGGGAGAAGACCTCCTCCGCAGGCTCCAGGGCGGCAAGCGACTCCACTGCGAGTCGAGCGGCCGCGCGAAGTGGGAGGCGTATCCGCGGGAGGACCTCTTCCATCTGGATGCGTAGCCAGTCATCACCGCCGCAGAAAGACAATGGTTTCGCGAGGAGCGGCTCGACTGGGCCGATGTCGATGCTGCTGACCCATTCGAGCAGCCGCTTCACTTCTTGCGGATTCCCTTCATTGGGAGGGCACGGCTCGCCCGGGACCACCTGAACGGCAATTGCCGCCCTCCCGTGCTGTTCCACGACGGGACCAAGGGATTGCGGAAGGGTGATGCCAGCACAAGGACGGAGCAGGTCGATGAGACGTTGCCTGCGGCGCATGTGAGCCGCCGCATGACTGTCACGAGCGATCCGAACCGCGACCCGCGTTCCGAGCAGAACAACAAGGTGTGCCGAACCGGAGGAGACGAGGCGGCCTGGAGCCGTCCGGGTTGTTCGCGGAAGACCGCTGGTCGCATTGGCCACGAGGTCCTGGCACCAATCAGGTATTGCGGCGCCATCCATCGAAGGAGCTTAACATCGGAGCCCCGGCCGCCGTCGTCGTTCGAGTGCTGCATCAAATCAGGAATACTTGGAAAACAAGCGGGAGTATCCGAGATAGATCTCAAGGCCCTCGCCGCGGGAAGAAGAGACCCCGGAGCAGGTCTTCCTCATAGTCCACAGGTTCATCGCTCCGCAGCGTTCGGATGTGAGGCCCATTTCAGATGCGAGTGAGTGTTCGGTGTGCGGGGATTTGACGTCTATGACCATCACCCTCCAGCAACCTCCGGATCCGCACTGAGTGGAAATTTCCGTCACTTCGTTAGGCGGCGGAACAGACTGGAAAGCTGAGTCGGGCGGAACTCCACTCTCATCGATCGCCGTCCATAGAACCGAACAGAACCACGCGACCAGTATCCACGGGAGTGCGAACATGAAAGAAATGAATACGCGCTGACGAGTCGTTCTGGTGTGCGATATTCTTTTCTCCCCTTCGGCCACTATTCCAGTATGGCGTAGGACCCGAGGACCAAGCCCCTAAGGCGCCGAAAGGTCCCGCGTTGCCGGACCCTCGAGGCGCGTCCCGTCGTAAGTAAAGCGCGAGCCGTGCAGTGGGCAGTCCCACGACTGCTCGGCGTCGTTCCAGCTCAGCACCCCACCCAGGTGCGGGCAGACCGCCGATACCCGGTGCGTCACGCCGGCAACCTGGCAGATACCCACCGGCCGAGCGCCCTCGCGCACCACCGAGCCCTGCCCCTCGGGCGGTTGGGCATGCGAGGAGCGCGTCAGCCCGCTCAGCCAGCCGCTCGCCAATTCCAGTCCGACGCCGGCACCCGCCTTCGCGGTGCTCAGCGCGTCCTGCTTGCCGACACGCGCCTTGTACAGTTCCTTGGCCCACGGCATGTGCCCACCGAGGATTTCGGCCGACAGTGCCAACGCCGCCGCCACCCCATTGGTGAACCCCCACTTGTTGAAGCCGGTTGCGGTGTAGATCGACTGCCCGCCTACCGGCATCCGTCCGACATAGGGAACCGACGACGCCGGCCGGTAATCCTGCGCGGACCAGCTGAACGAGGCTTGCGCGCTGGGGAAGTGTTCCTGCGTCCACCGGATGACGTCATCTACCAGCGCCTGCGTGTGCGCTTGCCGCCCCACGGCATGGCCGTTCCCACCGACGATCAGGTAGGGACGGCCCTCCACCTCGGCGGTTCGCAGGGTTCGCGACGGGGAATCGACGGAGAGGTACATTCCGCGTGGAATCTCGTCCTGCACCGTGAAAGCCACGGCGTAGGAGCGCTGCGGTTCGAGCACTGAGAAGTGGCCGCCACGGTCCAGGATCGGGGTACCGGTCGCGAGGATGACGTTGTGCGCAGCCAGGTCACCCCGCGGAGTGTTCACGCTGATGCGGTCGCCCTTCGCGCTGCCGGTTTTAACCCCGGTGACGCGGACGCCGTCGGACAGCTGACCCGAGTGTTTCCGCAGGTCAGCGGCAAGGGCTGCGAGCACTTCCATGGGATGAACCTGCGCCTGACCCGCCACCCGGAGAGTCCGCTTCACCGGGAATGGCAGCTCCGACGTGTCCTCCAGCGTGGCCGTCAGGCCGGCGTCAGCGCAAGCGTCGCGTTCTTCGCTCAGGAGGCGGGCGCCGTCGTCGGTCACGGCGTAGTTGAAGGCATCCCGCGTGTCGTAGCCGACCCCGTGCTCGTCGCAGAAGCGCAGCAGCCAGCTCTGGCCCTCACGATTGCCGGTGACGTAGTGGCGGGCGAGGTCCGCTCCGTGGTGCTTGATGATCGTGGACAGCTGGGTGCCCTGCAGCAGGGAGACCTTCGCCGTGCTGTTTCCCGTGGCTACCACTCCCACCGAGCGTGCTTCCAGGACGGCGACCCGCTGTCCGGACCGGGCGAGCAGCGCGGCCGTGGTCAGCCCGGTGATTCCGGCTCCGACCACCACGGAATCGTACTGGGCATTCGCCACGAAGGAGTCGGTGGGGATCTGCGGGGATGATTCTAGCCAAAGGGATTTCACGGTGGACCTTCCTCCTGCTGTTCCGGGTATCTGAAGCCCACCGGAGAAAACGTCCCACGTCAAGGGCGGCAGCTACCAGTCCACGCCCACGCGGCCGGCATCGAGCGATTCCTCCGGCATGATGCCGACGTAGATCACTGCCCCGGTGAACTCGTTCTGGACGAACGTGTGGAAGGTGCCCGGCGGTGGGTCCCCGGCGATGGTCGGGAAGCGCCGCTCCACCGACACGGCGCCACTCTCCGCCTCGATAGGCAGACCGTTCTCATCGACATGGAACTGGTCCCACACAATGCCCGTCGCGGGATCAATGACCAGGACGACGTCGGCCGGCCATCCTTCGAGCGGGAGGATGTCCTCGCCTGGTACGAGCATCCCGGACCGGCGGTCGTAGCCGCCAAGATATTCGCCGCTTTCGGGTCGGATGAGCGTCGCCTGAGCCGGATAGCCTGCGGATTCGGAGGAGTCGGCCAGCGTACTCCACCATCCGCCGTACAGCGTGAGCATGGGAAAAACGTCACCCGGCTCAAGCTCGACCGCAACGGGTTCAAAGTATGGAGGGGACGGACGCACGCCTACCCCCGGGGAGCAGCCCGAGAGGACGACGACGGCGAGAAGCGCGGCCGCGCCCACAAGGCGCCTTTGCACGGTCATCACCTCCGTTTGCTCAACGCTAGACCTCCGCGAGGAAGGGCTCAAGGGCGAGCCAAAGGAAACGCACTGTTGACTGTTAACAGTAAACGGAGGTAACGTGATCTGGCACACAAGAAATCCCTTTAGGAGCAACATGTCACGCACCCAGCGCACCGCCGTCGTCACCGGCGCCACCTCGGACAAAGGCATCGGTATGACCACCGCCCGCCGGTACGCCCGCGAAGGCTGGGCCGTGGTGATTCTGGACCTCGACGGCGAGAGGTCAGCGGAAGTTGCCCGCAGTATCGCCGCCGAAACCGGAACGCCGGCCTTCGGTCACGCCGTGGATGTGACCAGCGAAGCGTCCGTCACTGCCGCCCGTGAAGCAGTAGCGGCGGAGGTTGCCGCCGGGAACCTTCCTCCGGTCGGAGCGCTGGCGAACATCGCCGGCATCACTTCCCCTGTTCCCTTCCTCGAGACCACCCTCGAGCTATGGCACAAGGTCATGGACGTCAACGCCACGGGCACCTACCTCGTCACCAGGGCATTCCTCCCGGACATGCTGGAGAACGGGTGGGGGCGGATCGTGAACATGTCCTCGGTTTCCGCACAGCGGGGCGGGGGAGTGTTCGGCAAGGTGCCTTACTCCGCCGCCAAGGCAGCGATCCTTGGCTTCACCAAGGCGCTGGCCCGGGAACTCGGCCCAACGGGAGTGACCGTCAACGCCGTCACCCCAGGAGCCGTTGACACCAACATCCGCGTAGGCAGTACCTCCGAACAGGAAGCGGCCATCGCGGCGGGAGTTCCGGTAGGCCGCACGGCCACCACCGAAGAGGTAGCCTCCGCTATCACCTACCTCTCCTCCGAGGACTCCGCCTACCTCACCGGGATCACCCTGGACATCAACGGCGGCAGCCACATGCACTAGCCGGCAAGCCGAAACCCACCCACGAACCTTGGAGAACCAGTGAATACGATCGTTCTGATACACCTCGCCGTTGCGGTCATCGGAATCATCCTGATGATTGTCTGGGCGAAGGTAAACCCCGTCGTCTCCCTCGTTGTCGGCGCGCTGTACCTTGGCGTGGCCAGCGGACTCGGCTTCGATAACTCTGTTGCAGCCGTCAACACAGGGTTCGGCAACCTCATGGCGGAGGTCGGGTTGATCATCGGCTTCGGCGTGATGATCGGCACCACGCTCTCAGCCACCGGCACCATGCAGCGCGTGGTCGACGGGCTGATGAGGATTGTTGGCCCGAAAAGGTCGCCCTACGTGCTGGGCCTCACCTCCGGCATCATCTTCCCGTCAATCTACTTCGACGTGGCGCTCGTGATTCTCGCTCCGATCGCCGGCGCTATCGCCAAACGCACCGGCAAGAGCATCGCCACGCTGGCCGGCGCGCTGGCGATCGGACTCGAAGTCGGCCTTCTGATCGTTGTCCCCGGTGTCGCGGCGCTCGCCGTCGCCGGACCCCTCGGCGTCGATATCGGCACCATGCTGCTTTGGGGAATCCCGCTGGGCATCCTCTTCATCATCTCCAGCATCTTTCTGCACGACCTCCTGATGCGTAAGATCTTCGACCCCGTCAAGGACCGCGAGCCGGATTTCGATGACTCCATCTTCGGCGAGTACAACAACGACGGCGGCACGGCCGGCAGGGCCCAGCGCACCGTGGATGCCACTAACGAGGGCACCACTGAGGTGGCGGGCAAGGGCATGCCCGGCCCGGTCGCCACGGCGACAACCCACCGGATGCCCCTGATGGTCGCGATGCTTCCCGTCATTGTGCCGATCCTGCTCATCATCCTCGATACCGTCGCCCGGGCAGCCGGTCAGGACATCGCGTTGCTCGGCTTCCTTGGCAGCCCTGTTGTAGCCCTGCTGATCGGGCTGATCATCGGCATAATCTTCGCGGTGCCGGTTGTGACCCGCCACGGCATCGACGACCTCATCACCAAGGGCGCCCAGACCTCCGGCTCCATCCTCCTGTTCACCGGCGTCGCGGGGTCGCTCGGCCAGGTCATCACCGAGGTTGGTATCGGCGACATGCTCGGCTCGCTCTTCTCCGCCAATGCCGCCATCCCGGTCCTGCTTGCCTGGATTGTCGCCGCTGTTCTGCGCCTGGCCCAGGGTTCGGCGTCGGTTGCTGCCATCACCGCGGCAACCCTGCTCGCGCCGATCATGGGATCCATCGACACCTCAGCGATCCTCATCCTCCTCGCTTCGGGCACCGGTGCCGCTTTCGGTGGGCACGTCACGGACAACACGTTCTGGATCTTCAAGCAGATGCTCGGTTTCACCACCAAGGGGACGTTCAAGATCTACACCATGGCGCAGTCAACGTTCGCGGTGGTGGGGCTCGCAGTCTGCCTCGTGCTCGACATCTTCATCTGACCAACACCCCCAGGAGAGCAACATGTCCTCAGTTCCACACAGCGTCACCTTCGTAGGAATAGGAGCCATCGGGCTGCCGATGGCCGAGCAGCTGCGCGGTGCCGGGTTCGAGGTAACCGGCGTCGACCCCTTCCCCGCCCAACGCGAGAAGGCTGCCGCCCGGGGGATCGCCGCAGAGGCGACCGCCGCTTCCGCGGCGAGTGCCGACGTCGTCGTCTGTATGGTCGCCACCCCGGAGCAGTTACGGACGGCGACAATGAACGACGACGACGGCCTGCTCCGGCAGATGCGTAGCGGAAGCGTTCTGCTGGTCATGAGCACTGTTGGGCCCAGCGCTGTGCGGGAAGTGGCGGCTGCCGCTCCTGACGGGGTGCGGGTGCTCGATGTTCCGGTTACGGGTGGTGTTGCCCGCGCCGTGACGGGTGGGCTGAAGCTTTTCGCGTCGGGTTCTCCCGAGGCGCTCGAGTATGTGCGGCCCGTTCTCGATGCGCTGGGAACCGTCATCGAGTGCGGGACGGAGATTGGGCAGGGGCAGTCGTACAAGGCCGTGAATCAACTGCTGTGTTCGGTACATATTGTCGCTGCGGCCGAGGCACTCGCGTTGGCGAAGGAGTTGGGCCTCGATCAGGAGAAGGTGCTCACGGCCGTTTCCGGCGGGGCCGGCGGATCCTGGATGCTGTCCGATCGTGGGCCGCGCATGCTTGAGGGCCTTGATGCGGAGGTGACCAGTACCGTCGGGATCTTCGTCAAGGATTCGACCCTGGTGAAGGACGTCGCTGAGGAAGTGGGTCTCGATGTTCCGCTGCTGCAGGCGGCGAGGGGCCGGTACCTGGCAGCTGTGGAGGCCGGCCTTGAGCGGCGGGACGACTCCCAGGTGATCCAGACCTACGGGCGGTGACCGGGGGTCGAAACTAGGCTGTTCGGATGGAACCCTTCGAAGTCACGATTGAGCAGGAGGTCTTCCGCATCAGCGAGCGGCGGCAGCCCACCGGGAACATGAGCTATGACTTCCTCTGGCTCAACGGTCCGGCTGAGGGGTACGGCTATACCGTTGGCGGGTCCCATCGTGAGTACCGGATGTCGCGCGAAGAACTCGTCGACGAGGTCCGCGGTTTCCTGCAGGGGTTCTATGAGCCGCGAGGAATCGGAGAGGAAGACTTCCCGGATCACCGGCCTGCGGCCGGACGTTAGATTGACCGGGAAGTCAGGGCTTCCGGGCAACGATCGTGTATGTACAGGGCGCCAGGTTGCGTTCAGTTTCTGGCCAGGCGAAGCCGCCCGGAATCTCCACCATGCGGGGCGAAAACTTCCAGGGAAGAGTTGTGTCCTCGTCCATGCGGAGAATCTGTAGGCCCGCGCTAATGAGTGAGTTGAGGATGTCGGACAGAGGATGTGCCCACTCATAGGTCCTGGCATGCTCAACCTTCCCATCGCCAGCGTACGTCGATTCGTCATCCCACACCTGCGCTTCGCTACTGCTGAAGTACGGGTATCGAAGTTGCAGACCGTCGGCGTTTTCATCGATCGCGTAGAGAACGGGATGCCCGTCCCGAATGTAGAACGTCCCGCCGGGTCGTAGGAGTCCGGCTATCTGCGCCGCCCAACGGTTGAGGTCCGGAAGCCAGGTGATGGTTCCGATGCTGGTGTAAACAAGATCGAAGTCACCGGTCACTGCTGCGCGGGCGTCGAGGACATCGGTTTCCACCCATTCCGCCTGCAAACCCAACCGCTTCGCCAGTCCAGCGGCAGACTGCAGGGCGCCCGGGGAGAAGTCGACGCCGGTCACACGGGCACCTGCCCGGGCCAGCGAGAGCGTGTCCGTGCCGATATGGCACTGCAGATGACACACATCCAGACCCGACACCGTCCCGTCCGGAAGGAACGGCCCGAGCGCGGCCAGATCAGTCCGGACGACCGAGCTCAAGTGGTTGGGATCCTCCAGGTCGCTGATTCCGTAGGCTTTCTCGTGCAGCGGAACCCGATCCTCCCAGTTGGCGCGGTTGCTCGCCCGCGCATCCTTCCAATCGATCAGAATCCGGTCGTCACCCATACGTCGAGCTTATGATGCTGTGCCCTGGACACGACATCGAGGGGCAACACTGTTTTCGCGCCTGCCGAAATCTGCGCGGACATTAGGACACTGATAGTCCGCGATGCAGGGGCTCGGCCAACGGTCCTCGCCCTAGGGTTGAGACATGTCGGACACAGTGTTCCCACCATTCACAGTGACTGCGGCTGCAGTTGAACAGGTAGTGCACCTGGGCGGGCGGGTGCGAATCGATCTTGAGCCCGGCGGATGTTGCGGAACCACCTACGTCATCACGCGGGATCCAAGTGATCCGACGGACGCCAGATACGGCTGCCCCGGTGTGGAACTGTTCGTGAGCGAGAGCGCACTAGCTGTGCTCACTGGGGCGACCGTTGACTACAGCGGCCGAATCAAACCGCGCCGATTCAGAGTCCTCAGGAATCCCAACACTCCCCGGCGCTGCCGGTGCAATCGTTCCTTCGGACGGGATTGGCCCGGTAAAGGTCAGCCGGAATGCCGGGCAAAATGTCCCATGCCCTGGGCCGACCAATAACACGAGTCAGCCACCTCCGGGCGGCGTGAGCGGGACTGAACCTTGTGGGGGACGCTCATCTAGGACGAGAATCATCGAATGGGGACTATCGAGGCGCAGGTCGAACTACGGCGGTCCAAGGGCCTTCTGGCCGCTGTGCTCTGCGGGATAGGTTTCGTGGTTTGTGCGACGCTGATCGCATCGCTCACCTCCCGGTACTTCTGGGTGGAGGACTCCGGACTTGAGGAAGGTACGGCTGTGTTCAGCCATCTTGTGAGCGTTACTCCCGCTGAGCGCGGCCTCTTCGCCTTCGCGGGATTGCTTATTGTGCTCGGCGTGGCCGTCTGGATCTGGCGTCTTGCCACCCCTGCGCCAACCGGCAGAACGAAATCGCACTCCTCATTGCAATAAATCCCGCTTCGGCCAAACGTTGCCCGCGTGGCTATGATCGCATTCGTGCGTACTCTGACCTATCTCGTGGCCACTACCCTCGACGGTTTCATTGCAGCGCCCGACGGCGCCGATCCCAGTTCGTTTTGGCCGGTCACCCCCGACTACCTCCAGCACCTGACCGAACACTACCCCGAGACGTTGCCAGGTCACGCGCGTGCCGCCCTCGGCATCGATGGTCCAGGGAAGCAGTTCGACACAGTGATCGAGGGACGCCGCAGTTACGAAGTTGGGCTGGCCGCAGGAGTCCCCGACGCCTACCCGCATCTTCGGCACCTCGTAGTGTCCACGACCCTCGAGAAGACCGCAGATCCCGCCGTCGAACTGGTGTCCAGTGACCCGGCTGCCCGGGTGGCCCAACTAAAGAAGGAGGACGGCACCGGTATCTGGCTGGTCGGCGGCGCATCGCTCGCTGCCTCACTTATTGATCAGATTGATCAACTGGTACTGAAAATCGCGCCGATGACCTTAGGAGCCGGTATCCCGTTATGGGGCAGGGACGCAGTGGCTCTCCCACGCGCCTGGGAGCCCACCGGACGGACGGTGCTCGAAAGCGGCGTAGTCTTCACGTCGTATGAGCCGGCCAGTAAAAACTGAGCGAACGCGCGCCGTAGCCGAAAGACGCTCGGATTTCAGCGGGCTGTTCGGACCATTCGAACCGCCCGAACGCCATCCTCGGTTCTAACTCCGCCGTCTGCGATGAAGCCGTTCTTTCGGTAGAAGGCCTGTGCGCGGGGATTAGGGTCGGCCACCCAAAGCACGGCTGGAGCTTCCGCGTCGATCACGGAATTGAGGAGTGCCGTACCCACTCCCGAACCGTGGAACGCGGCGTAGACGTAGAGGAGATACAAATGCGGCGCTTCATAGACCTCATCAAGGCAGGGGCCGGACATAGCAATGCCGGCCAGCGTGCCTTCATGCGCAGCGACTGCGGCGGTGTTCTGGCAGTACTGAGGGTCAGTCAGGGCCGCTACCCAGAATCGCTCGCGCGAGCTCAGGAGCGCAGGATCATCCAGGACAGCGTCGCTCATCAATCCCCGGTAGGTTTCGCGCCAAGTGTCGACGTGGACCCGCGCCATGCCCTGAGTGTCCGCGGGCTCCGCGCGCCGCACGTCAAAGCCGCTCATTGCTCAACGGTACATGCGCCGCCCGGACTTGGTCGGGACGTTCAGTTTGCCTCGGACGCGGCGCCCAACGCCCGGTGAAACCGGCGGATCTCGGAACCGCGCACGAAGCCCTTCGTGGCATAATAGTGGCATGTCGAGAACACGCTTGAGCACCACTGTTGATGCCGAGTTGCTTCAACGCGCACGTAGCGTAGGACCGGGAAGCACCGATGCCTCCTTGATCGATGAGGCCCTTAGAGCCTTACTCATTCGCCATCGCGCTGCTCAAGTGGATGCGAGTTATTCCGCCTATGACGAGCACAAGATTGACGAGCCGGACGAATGGGGAGATCTTGCATCATTCCGGCGGGCAGCGGGCGCCTCGTGAGTGCACTGCCCGCCCGTGGAGAGGTGTGGTGGTGCGAGCTGGCCGAGATAGGACGGCGCCCGGTCGTCGTCCTATCTCGTGATGCGGCCATTCCACGGCTTCGGCGGGCGCTCGTTGCCCCCTGCACAACAACGGTCCGCGGACTAGGCAGCGAAGTCATCCTCGAGCCCGGACAAGACCCGATACCGCTACGCTCGGCCGTCAACCTGGACTCTATCGAGAGCGTCTCGGTAGGCGTTCTTGTTGAGAGGCTCGGTCGCTTGGCCGACGCCAAAATGCGGCAGGTCTGCGAAGCTCTGGCTGTGGCCGTCGACTGCTCCGGCTAACCCCGTAATCGAGAATGGATCTATAAGTTTCGAGCACCAGGCCACACTTGCCGACCCGCGGATCACCTCGCTCCTTGAGCTCGCGGAGCATGCCCGCGAATCACCGGAAGATCGCAGTTGGGCGTCGGAGGCCGTCGTCGAACTCATCGACCGCCAACAGGCAACCGTGGAGGCCGCATGCAAGGCGGTTGAGTCGGCCATTGAACAAGTCGAGTCGAATCAGGAGCCGGCGCAGGGGCTGCACGGTAGTCCGGAGGCCTGGGCAGCCGGGATCGCCGATCGGTGGCGCGCCGCCCATACTCCGCGCCGGGACGAAGATCCCACCGTCACCTTCCGGGGCGGGGTGATAGGCAGTTTCATTCTGGCGAGCGCGTATTCGATCATGTTCTTTGCCATCTTCGCTTTCGACAGCGAAGGCGTCGGCGACAACCTTTTCAGTGAAGTTGTTTCTAAAGTACGTCGGTTGCCTGAGGCAATGAATGATTGCAGTGCAGACCGAATCTATCGAAAGCTTCCGGACTCGATACCCAAGTCGGCACGCATAACCTCCCGGAGATGTCGCCGCTTCTTGTGGTAGTACTCAGCAGGAAGGGTATTTGGATTCTCGCTTGCAACGGCGTCAATCGTGGCGTCTATGAAGTCTTGGTACGCTTCTCTGACCTTCGCGGAGGCAATCACCCCAAGATCGGCTTCTTCCATCGTCTCTGTAAAAGTCTCGTCCCAGCGCTTCGACGGAATCGGCGTTCTCTCGTGCTCCTGCAGCAAAAGCACGAGACGATGAACCTGTTTCAAGGCGTTCGAGTAGACAGCCCGTTTTTCATTTCTCAGCCACTGCTCATGTTCGGTCTTCTTCCCCAAGTGGCTTCCCAGCCAGCTACCAAGAAGAGCCAGCGAGCCAGCCGCGATAGCACCTACAATCGTTATCCAGAGTTGCGCCTCAGCAGTCATACATCAAGGCTACAGAGCAGACCAGTAGACGTGAGCAACGGCCTAACCTCGATTTTTCATCGGGCGTTTGATCGGGC
>NZ_JBTNCT010000023.1:0-53995 GCF_054511355.1 Arthrobacter tecti | reverse complement strand
GGAGAAAGACTTCTACCTCGTGGGAATGAAAAGCTACGGCCGGGCGCCCACATTCCTGCTCGCTACCGGTTATGAGCAGGTCCGGTCAGTAGTCGCGGCCATCGCCGGTGATCAGGTAAGCGCAACGAGCGTGCAGCTCGAACTCCCCGAAACGGGAGTGTGCAACACCGACCTCGGCGGCTCATGCGACGCTCCCGAGACAGAGCCCGCGTCAAGCTGTGGTGGGTCGAACGGCGCCCAGGCGCCTGCAGAGCAAGAATCGGGCTGCTGTGCTGCGCCGGAACTGGTGAGCCTCGGTGTTCTGACGGGAACCGCCCACGGGCGATCCAGCGACCCGGACTACTGAAGTTTGACCCCTCACGAATGACACGAGGACTGGCATATCAGCGACCCTGCAGAGCTGTCGCTGGAAGAGGTGCGATCGGCGCCGGAGGAGCTGAGGCGCCGTGTCCAGGTTTGGCTGCATAGCCCTTGGAACAAAAGTGAATGGGCCCATTTGTCAGGAACGATTGCTCTGGGAGGGCAAGGCTCCGGTGGTGGCCAGGTAATCGGCTATGTCAAAGAGTTTCGTATTGGTGTGGGAGCTGTACTGGGTGAGGATTACGAAGGCATGCTGAGCGGTGATGTTGTAGCGCTCCATGAGGATGCCTTTAGCCTGTCCAATGATGTCGCGGGAGTGGCTTGCGTCGCGCATTTGTCCGAGTTTTCGCGCGTCTGCGAATGCAATGGCGGCGTGGGAGGCGATCAACTTCCCAACTTGTTCGGACTCATCGGTGAAAGTATGCGGCGCCCTTCCATAGAGGTTGAGGGCGCCCAGGTTGTCACCCTCGACGTAGAGCTGAAATGACAGCATGCTCGCTGCACCCAAAGCGGCGGCCCGGTGACTGAATTCCGGCCACCGCTGCTCGGTTGCCATGTCAGGAACCATCACCGTCTCATGCTCATACACAGCATCAAGGCAGGGTCCCTGCCCTACTTCCGACTGGACGGCATCGACGTCCCTTGGCAAGTCACTCGAGGGGACCTGCGAGTTGACCCGCCGCCGGCCTTCCACCACGCTGATCGAACCTTCATCGGCTCCCGGCACAAGATCGATTGCGGCACGTACCAGGTGGATCAGGATTTCCTGGGGATCCTTCTCCGCCTGCAGGGATCGCGCCAGTTGGCTCATCTGCTCAGCCAGTCTCCCAGAATTATCACTCTGTTCCGGGATCTCGTTTGAGCTTTCACCCGGATCACGGGCGTCGTCACCGTTTGGTTCTGCGTTGTCAGCCGTCATCCACCCAGTATGGTGCTCGGTTACACCGGTTGCCCATACCGCCGACACCTCAGAGCTTGACGGCGCCGCTCAGAGGTCGGGGCGCTGGGGGGATCGGGAGAGGTCGGGAGCAGATCCGATTCCACTGGGGTCCTGAATCAGGGCGTGTTGTTGATCCTCCGGCTGTCGAACGGCCGCGAGAGTGGCCTCCTGCAGGAGTGTGCGCTGATGTTCCAGTGCGGGGCACCGTTCCTGTGGAGCGATGCTGAGTAGGTCATTCAAGGCGGACATCAGTCGGCGTGTGATCTGCGGTGATGCTGCGCCGGTGCGTCGGATCTCATTGAAGGCGAGTTCAACGAATCCGTCCCAGGTGAGTGCGGGAACAGATAGGCGTAGCTCGCCTTCGGAGTCGTGGAACTCGCCTGTGTGCAGTGGTCGGCGAACGATGTGGCGCAGGATGTCATGTAGCCGGTCAATTGCTTGTACTGACGTTGTCGGGTCATCGAACGGTCCGGAGGACACGGCGCCCATGGCGATATCGACGAGCATCCTGATGCCGTAAGCAACGTCCTGGTTCAGTGTGCGTTCTGGACCGAGGACTACACATCGGACAAGCTCGGTGATGTTGAGGTGCTCGGGCGTACCGTGGATGCGGACCAGCGGGGCACCGATGGGAACGAAATCGCCCACGGACCACAAGACTTCGAAGGAACAGTCCACTTTGTGGGCTAGATTGACCAGCCGGCCATGATCGATCTCGAACAGAACGCCGCTGCGCTCAGCCGGAATGAGACTTTCGTCCAGTTTTTGTTTCTCTCCTTCGTCAGGAAAGACCTTGTTCAAAGCCGTGAGGGTGTCATCAGCAACCCATCCCACCAGGGCCGCCACCCGCAAGGACTGGCCGACATGGTTGAGGTACCAGACCAAAGTCACGATGCAGGTTATAACCAGCAGCACGCTCGCTATCACGGCCAGGCCGGGCACCGTGCCGCCTTCGGGGGAGCTGCGAACCACGCGCATGGTCAGCAGCGAGAAGGTGAAGGTTCCCGCAAATAATCCGATGGCTGCCTGTGATGGACGGTCCTGCAGTATCTGGCGGACAATCCGGGGCGAGAAGCTGCCCATCGCCAACTGCACAACAAGGACCAACAACGAGAGCACCAGCCCGGTAAGGGTGAGCATGGCAAACGAAATGAGATAGAGGATCTGCAGTGCGGCCGTTGGGTCACCGCTAATGTTCTGCGGTACCAGGCCTCCCTCAGGATCTATCGCGATGAGGAGGGCAGATAGAGCCGCACCGCCCAGGACGAACAGTACGGGGATAACCCACATGCTCGTTTTGAGCCAATGCTTCAATTCAAAGCGTTGCATGGACCGACACTGTACTTCCTTGGAACGACCAGCAGCGATGGAATACTGTGCGAGTGCCGCACCACTGCAATCCCTGTATTAGTGCTCGAAATGGGTTGGTGGATGTGAAGTCCCGGCGTTGGCGACGATCCTGGTCGCCAGCTCACGGAGCTTGACGTTGCGATGCGAGGAAGCCTTCTTCAGGAACGTGACGGCTTCATCGTGGGTGCACCGGTTTTGGCACATGATCATTCCCGTGGCCACGTCGATGACGGTGCGTGATTCCATCGCCGCCTTCAGGTTTGTGGCCATTTCGCTATGTTCGGCTATCCGCACCGCAAGGCGGAGGGAACGGGCCGCCTGGTTCGCGTAGTCCGTCGCCCTGGTTGTTGTCTCAACATCGAACGCTCCAGGCGTTGCCGAATATAGATTCAGTGCGGCTCGGGCGTCGCCGGCAAGATCAAAGGGCACCGCGACAATGGAGTGCGTGCCGTGTCCGGTGATCGCGGCGATGTACTCGGGCCACCGTTCTTCCCGGCCCACATCGGGTACATGCACTATCTGTTGTTCCCTGGCCGCTGTGAGGCACGGCCCCTGATCAAAGTTGTATTGAACTTCGTCCATCCTCCGCGCGTGTTCACTGCTGCTGGCCACCGTCGCGGCTTTCCGCTCCCGTAGCAACGTGATCCCGCAGAGCACCTCCCCGCCGTCTTCCAGCGCGGTGGCGGCTTGGCGGCAAAGCTCATCCAGAAACTCCGTGACGTCGGTGGAGTCCAGAACCGCGTCTTGCAGAACGGCTTGTACGTCGCGGTTGGAAGTTTCGGTGCGCACGGCAGCCTCGTTATCTACTGGGGTTTGAGGGACGGCCGCCTGCTTGACCGTCCCACTACTTTACAGTCCGCCGGTGGGTAAGGATGTTCTACTGATTACTAGCTTGCCTAACGAGCTGATCCTTATTTACACTTTTCTTGGTTTAGCAGTGAGCCGCAGTCATTCCAGGTTCAGCAGTGGGCCGCAGGATCTTCGTCTTGTGGAGTCTGTCATGAATCACAAACTGCGCGTGCTCGTCCGCCTCGATATCGATTGCACCGCCGCCGTCGTAGCCGTCACCGGTTGCTTGACCGAAATCAACTATCTGGCCCTACTGCCGATCGTTCGCCGCGCTAACGCTTTGATAAACGGGCTAGCCGTAACTGTGGACCTCACCGGGGCCAAGCACGTTGACGACAATTCACCTGCGCTTCTCCGGCACGCCTTGACGGAAATGCAGTTAGCTGAGGACGAGGCGAAAAGCATTTCGATCGCAACTCGGCCAGACCTTCCTGTTTGCCCGGCACGAGCACGGACCCAACAGCAACAGGAAGTGGCCGCATGAAGGCACCGCAAGGTCCAGTGATTGAGGAAGCCCTGGCGCAACCCGGTAGTGTCGCCCTCGACCTGAACGAGTTCGATCCCGTGGGTCTCGACTCCGAGGAATCTTTTTTCCTCCCAGCCGATCTCAGTGCCCTAAGCACCCCAGAACTCCTTCGGCTTTGCGATCAGACATTCGAGGAACTTGACACCGTTTCTCCGAAACACACGGTCAGGGAGAACTATTGGTTGCTCACCGAGGAATTGGATCGGCGGCGCGCAGACGATTCGGGAAAAGTTGGCTCGCCGAGTGGTGGTCGCCTGTATTAATCACTGTGTAGCCAGGCAAGTGCGGCATCCTCGTCGAGGAAGAATCGCGTTGGAACTGGCGACGCGAGTGCAAAAGCAACGAGCACGCGGTCCATGGAGCTTTGTCCAAGAATCGCCAGCCGGTTCATGCAGGTCGCAGCCCAGAACATCATCCGTGCTTCGTAAGCGATGGAAGCAGGCGCGCCCATGTCGATCAGGAGTCGGTCGACACGTCCTGACTCCCCGCCCAACGCGGTAAGGGTTTGGATCAAACTGTGAGCGTCACGCTTATCCAGGGCGCACCCAGCATCCCACCGGATGTGCACGATCTTGTCTGCGCGCGGCAGAACCTGAAACCTCGTAGTGGTGTGCATTGACGCTGATCTCCCCCAAAAAAGTGGGCTGAACGATCGGTTCAGCCACCTAAACCGTTTTTGGTTCGTAGAAGAGCAAGTTAAGGCTTGGTGTCTTTCTTCGACTGCGTGGCAGGGGATGTGTCTTGCAGCGTGTGTCTTATGGTTTACGAAACTAGTGAAGGGGCATTCCATATGACATGCAGCGGCTGTGCGACGTCTTCAAAACTCGACTTCGAATTCAGCATGGCCTTCCAACCAATTTATGACGCCGTTCAGCACCGTGTCTGGGGCTATGAGGCGCTGGTCAGGGGTTTGTCCGGCGAGGGCGCGTTCGATGTCCTGTCAAAAATCACTCCAGGGCAGAAGTACCGGTTTGACCAAGATTGTCGAGTTAAGGCGATTGAGCTCGCATCGCGACTGTTCCCTGAAGGCGAAGACTTGAAGCTGTCGATCAACTTCATGCCGAAGGCAGTCTACGAACCGGCTGCATGCCTACGTGCCACGTTGCTTGCAGCCGGACGATGTAGCTTCCCGACGTCGTCGATCATGTTCGAGTTCACGGAAAACGAGGAAGTTGCTGACGCCGCTCACCTCACGAACATCATCACCGAGTATCGCAAGCACGGTTTCACAACGGCCATCGACGACTTCGGTGCTGGACATGCGGGATTGGGGCTTCTGGTTGAGTTCCAGCCCGACCTGATCAAGATTGACATGAAGCTCGTCCGAGGAATTGACACCAGCCCGGCTCGCCATGCCGTCGTCACCGGCGTTGTAGGGATCGCTCGGGAGCTCGGCATAACAGTGCTGGCAGAAGGCGTCGAGACCGAAGCCGAGTTCTTGTCTCTGAAGGCACTAGGCATCCGCTTGTTCCAGGGATATTGGTTGGCAAAGCCAGCATTTGAGGAACTTCCGAAGATCCGCTTAATGACTGCCACTGACACACAAACCTTTGCTTGAGCAGTCAATCACCAGGGTGAAATGCGTTCCCGACGCAGGCCTCCACGATGTACGGCGGCTGACTACCCGGTGGCCTCGTCACTGACAGGGGCGGCGTCACGCCTGTCCAGCTCCTCATCGAGCTCTTCCTTCCGGAACTCCGTTTTCATCGCCGGCGCGCCGTCGCGAATGTACTCGAATTCCAGTTCACGGTGGACCTTGCTGTTGAGGACTTCAACTTCGGGAAGATCCAGTCGGGTTAGGTCTTCGGGAAACGGCTCGGCAGGGCCAAGTTTGCTACTCGAAGTGATCGCCTATCAAGAGATGCTGTTCAGGCCTCCTGCTAGACCTGGCCGGCCGGGCGCTGGGCAGGGCCAGAAAATATCATAACCAGACGGGTAGTTCGAACGCGTGCATCCATGCAGTCTAGAACTCCGCCGCCGGTCAACTGAAAGGGCGTCGACGAAACTTCACTGCGGACCTATAAGTTGCACGTGTATGTGATGCCGTTACGTTGGTGGACCCCGTTTCCCAGCTCTGAGCACACCTGGAACAGGGACACGAACCCGAAAACGATGAAGGCGATAACCAATACGGTGACCGTAGCGCCAATGATCACACCAGCGAGCGCGAGCTTGTTCTTCCGTCCCGCTTTGCGGGACTGCACCAACGCAATGATGCTCAAAATGAGGCCGATCGCGCTGACCGGTATGAGCAACGAGAGGACGAACCCGGCTATCCCCAGGGATCGTCCTGGGTCTGGAGCGGGTTGCGGGGCCGACGGGTACCGCATACCCGGATCGCCAGTTGGTGCAGGGTGCTGGTCGGTCATGGTTCCTTCTTTCCGCGAGACAGAGTCTTAGCTCACCGCAACACGGGGCGCAGCGCAAGGAAATTCACACAGACCACGACGACGGGAGAAGACTGGCGCCGTGATCCGTTAACAACTGTGGGCCGTCTCCACCTCGAAGCGGAGTGCGATACCCGAGCAAGCCCATCTCAAGCGACAGGGAGGACCGTCAAGCGTGAAATCCGTGCTCACTGTGGCGACCACATGTGGCCTGGCGCTCGTCCTCTCCGCTTGCGCAGGGAACGGACAGGACTCCGCAAACACGCTGAACGCGCCGGCCGCCCTGCCCGAGCCACCTCCCACCACCGAAGCCGGACCGCCGACGACGAACCTGAAGTTCGGCGAGGGGACGCCGTCGACACCCATGGCCGAGGCGCCGGCCATAGAGGATTGCGTGGTGGTCGCTGCCGGCATCTCGTCGGTACTGTTGGCGCCGCTCAGCTTCATCGGTGATGAAGACGCGGAAACCATGGCCAGGCTGGAGGACCAGCTACAGCACCTTGAAGCGAAGGTTCCGGCCGAACTTAAAGCCGATTTCGCGAAGGTGGCTGACGCGGCGGAAAGCGGCCCGCCCGGATCCGGTCAGTTTGATGAAAGTGCCTTCCGAACAGCGCTGGAGCCCGTCCAACAGTGGCTTCAGAAGCACTGCAACGAGCCAGCGGAGTAGCCGACACGCCGGTGCCAAAGGCGTGTGCGGAAGGGTTAGGCTGGGCACAAGAGAAAGGGTGCTCAGCAGATGGATAATGACAACCCAACACAGTCGGCAGCAGCTCCGTCCACTTCCCAGCCAGTGACGGCCCCCCGAACAGCAACCGCCCAAAACACCACAGCAGTGGATCCCCTGCCCCCAACCGCGCAGGGAAAGACCACCATCGCGGAAACCGCCGTCGCAAAGGTTGCGGCCATCGCCGCACGCAACGTACCGGGTGTCTACGCTCTGGGCAGCGGAACGGGACGGGCCCTGGGAGCGCTTCGCGACGTCGTCGGCGCCAGCGACCTTGCCCAGGGCGTCCACGTTGAGGTCGGCGAGATCCAGGTGGCAGTGGACGTGAACCTGGTGGCGGAATACGGTCATCCTCTCACCAACGTTGCGGATCAGGTGCGCGCCGCCGTCTTCAGCTCTGTAGGTGAGCTGGTGGGTCTGCAGGTCATCGAAGTCAACGTCGAGATCAATGACGTCCACGTGCCGGGGCTCAATGACCCGAAGAGCACCGAGAAGCCGCGCCCGGCGGCGAGCTAAGGAGACACCATGAACCTCACCGTCGTCGGAATATTCATTGGTACTGTCCTCGCGTTCGCTGCACTCATTTTCGGTTTCTGGGGGTTCCTCCTGGTTGCGCTTTTCATGGCTATCGGCGCGTTCGCGGGCCGTGTCGCGGAGGGCAAGCTGGATCTGCGCAGCGTTCGTGATGCCCTTGCCGGCCGCCGTTCATCCTCGTGACCGCCACGTCCACGTCGCCCGCGCGCCTGGCCGGCCACAATCGGATCAGCACCCAGGCCCTGACCAGCACCGCCCGTGCCGTCGCGGCGGAGGTGCTGCACGTGCCCGCCCGCGAGATCCGCGCGAGCTGGTCCGACGACGACGGCATGCTGGCACTGCGCCTGGCGCTCCCGATCGGCATTCCGCCGCTTCACCGCGTGGTTGCCGATCCGGGTGCGGTAGCTGCTTTCGGCGGCTCAGTAGATGAGCGGCTCCACCGCGCCAAGGGCACCATTCTCCAGCGGGTGATGGAGCTGAGCGGATCCCGCCTCAGCAGGGTGGATATCCGGGTGACCGGAGCCCGTGTCTCGACAAGCGGCAGGGCACAATGAACGACGAAACGACCCGCCTGACCTCCCACATCATCCGCCGCGAGATGCACTCATCGCGTGCGGTGCCCTCGATTATTGTCGCCGCCCTCCTCATCCTGCTCTGTCTCTACGTGATGCTCGAGGCAGCGTTGAAGGCACTCGGCCAGGATCCCTGGCTGATCAGCCCGGAACAGACAGCCGCCTGGGTGGGTTCCCTGCCCGGTGGGGTTGCTCCGTCACTCCTTGGCGCCGCCGGGGCACTCGTTTTCCTGATGGGTCTGATCTTCTTCCTCAGCGCCGTCCTGCCGGGCCGCAGGGCCAAGCTCAGCATCCCGAACGAGCGCGCCGCCGTCGTCATTGAAGCCGAAGTCCTCGCCTCCTCGCTTGCGCGCCGGGCACGCGTGGCTGCCGGGGTAACACCGGAGCAGGTGCTGGTGACCATCGGGCGACGCGTGGTCGAGGTACAGGTACGGCCGACGTCGGGAATCCCAGTGGAGGAGCAAGCCGTTCAGGCCGCGGTCGAAGACGAACTCCGCCGCACCGCCGTTGAACCCGTGCCCGACGTGCGTGTTGCCGTTGCGCCCTCGGGGGTGATCGGGCAGTGAACCAGACACCCCGCACAGTGAACCGTGTACTGCTTGCCATTTTTGGGCTGGTTCTCATGGTGATCGGCGCGCTTGCGGCGGCGCTGAGCCTTCCCGCCGTCGCGCGCTGGTGGCAGGCAACGGCAGTAGAAATCGGTGAGGCCCTGCAGGAACTCCTCGCGGCGACCACGCTGGCGGGCCAACGTGACAGCTGGCTGTGGATTGTCCTGGCCCTGCTGATGGTGCTGCTGGTGATCCTGATGATCACGTGGGTGGCGAACCAGGGTAAGGGCCGCTCGGGCGTATTGGCGTACGACGACGGCGAGTCGCCCGTCCCGGGCAGCGTCACCATCAACGGCGCGGTCGCCGAGCAGGCGCTTAAGGCCGCGCTGGCCGAGCGTGTTGACCTGGTGAACTCGTCCGTGGCAACCTACGAGTTCCGCGGGCGCCCGGCATTGAAGGTGCGCGTTTTCCCGCGTCAGGGTGTGGCGCCGTACGTAGTTGCTCAGGACGTGACGGCGCTCGTCGATGCGCTGGACGCCGCACTCGGCACCCAGACTCCGGTGCTGATCAGCATCGATTCGGGAGCACGCACCCGCTTCACGCGGGCGGAACGGGTTCGCTAGCCTAGTAGGCGCAATTCTCATCTCCGGGGTGCGTACATGAACCGCGGACGTCATTTATGCTGAGCCGATGAAGAAGCGGATGGTGCTGGCCACTGCGGGATTGACACTCGCCGGACTCGCGGCGCTTCTGACTTGGCGAGCGCCTCGTCTGCCGCCCGGCACCGCGAAGACCATCGCTCGAATCCGCGCCGGCCCGGTGACAGGAGTGATCACCGGAAAATCGGGGTACGCCCAGTCGGGCGGTGTGCGGATCTGGTACGAGTCCATCCCTCCTATCAGGGCGGAGAAGGGTGTTGTGTTGCTCAATTCCTCTCTCGGTGTTGGCTCGTTGTTCTGGCCGCCCGCGTTCCTTCGCGCCATGTCGGCGGAGGGATACCGAGTGATCAGGTACGACCATCGGGGAACCGGCGCGTCGAGTTGGGTCACGGGCTGGAACCGAAAGCATCCCTACTCGCTGGTCGAGATGGCGAGTGACGCGATCGCCGTCCTCGACGAACTTCGCATCGACCGCGCTCACGTACTCGGCCTTTCCCTCGGAGGTTTCATCGCCCAGGAGGTTGCGATCGCATGCCCCGAGCGCGTCCTATCCCTCACCCTCATGTCAACATCGGCGGACCCAACCGACACGCCCGGGCCCAAAACCTGGACGCTGGTCCGATCCGCCATGGCGAGCCTTCCCTTACTTCGGTACCGCTTGCTCGGCGGGGAAACCAACATCGTGAAGGGATTCCTCGCGGGGATCCTTGCGCATGATAAGGGCGAATCTCTCGATCTGGAAGAGTGGATCAGAATTGTTCTTTACGACCTGCGCGAACGAAACGGACTTCACTTGGGTGCACTGCGGCAGCACCAGGTAGCTGTTGCCGTGACCCGCTCCCGATACCCGCTTCTAGACACGGTCACGGCACCCACTCTCGTGATACACGGCAACGCCGATGCATTCTTGCCGATCGAGCACGGCCACCGACTCGCCGCAGCCATCCCTTCCGCCCGCGGTCTCTGGCTGGAAGACGCCGGTCACCCGTTCCCTTACCCAGACATGCACAAAGTGGTGAGGGCGATCACCAGCCACCTCAACGCCGCGGACCCTTGCGCACCCGGGCCGGGTGGGAACTGATTCGCCGCGCTACTAGCGACAAGTGATCGGCGAATACGGAAGACAGCCGCGGGCACGGTGAACCTTCGCACTGCGCCAGCCAAGCCGCTAGCTTGTCGCCTGGCTCAGCGTCAGAAGCTGCACGCCGTTGTCCTGCAGCCTGGGCAGCGCCTCGGCGAGGCCCGCACCCGTCCCGGAGCCCGGCTGGTTCCCGTGGGCGATGATGATGTCCCCGGCCCTCGCCCGCACGACCTCCTGCACGACGACGTCGGCAGGGTAAGTTGCGCCCGCGTCACCATTGATGGTGAAGCCCGCCGGGATCATCCCGAGGTCGAGGCAGATCGACGCCGCAACTTCATCGAGATGGGCTGTTCCGGACCGGAAGAAACGGGGACGGATGCTGGTGAGCTCTTCGAGCTTCTCGGCGTTGACCATGATCTCGTCGTAAACATCAGACACTCCTGCCGTGCCGGGGATCCCGTAGGCGTGCTGACCGGCGACGCTGAGCGGCAGGTGCCGGGTTCTATGGTTGGCGAGCTCGAAGAGCGGGTCCGCCGCCAGCTCCCTGGCCAGTCCGGGATTAGCGTCGATCCACCGCGCGTTGAGGAACAGGGTTGAGGGCAGGCCGTGCTTGCGCAGCGTTTCGAGTATCGACCGGTCGAATCCCGAGCCTCCAGGACCGCCACAGTAGTCGAGCGTGAGGGCCGCGCCGCGGGCAGCCGGTGGTAGCGCGCTCATCACTCCGGGTACGGCGAGTCCCCACTGGCTTGGAGACCTCCCGGCGTAACCCTGAATGATCTCTTCACGCGTGGGAAAGGCTGGTGCAGCGGTGGGAGCCGGCGCGCTGGGTGGCGCCGTCGAAGGTGACGGAGGAGCCGAAGGGGAGGGGGCCGGCGTCGTTGTTCCCGGGGGTGCGCTGGGCGCCGAAATCGAAGGCCCGGGCGCCGTACAGCCGCTGAGCGCGAGGCCGAGGGCGCTGAGGAGCACAGTTCTGCGCTGCGGATCGGCGGTCACTCTGCCCCCTAAAGGATCGGTGGCTCAAGGGTAGCCGCCGTTGCGGCGGTCATCGGCTCGACGCCCCACGGTCGCCGGAAGGCAGCCTGCCCTGCACGGACGCATCAACTCTCCAAAAGGTGACCTTTAAAAACGTTTCAAGCGTCATCTTTTGGAGAGTCGATGCTGGTTGGGGGTGCAAATCAGGCCGGTCGCAGCCGCAGCTCCTGCATGCCGCCGTCAACCGCTATGGCCGTACCGGCGGTGGAGCCCGACGACGGCGACGCCAGGTACACGACGGCCCCCGCCACTTCCTCGGCGGAGACGAGCCGGCCGTGCGGCTGCCGCGCCTCAAGGGCCGCACGTTCCGCGGCCGGGTCCGGAGCTGAATCGAGCAGGCGGCCGACCCATGGAGTGTCAGCAGTGCCCGGATTGACCGCGTTCACGCGGATACCCTCGCGCAGATGGTCAGCGGCCATAGCCCGGGTGAGCGACAGCACCGCGCCCTTGGTGGCCGTGTACAGCGCACGCTGGGGGAGCCCGGCAGTAGCCGCGATGGACGATGTGTTTACAATCGCAGCGGCAGGGGACTTGCGCAGGTGGGGAAGAGCCGCACGGCTGACCCGGACCATACCCACAACGTTGATGTCCCACACGCGGTGCCACTCGTCGTCGTCGTTCGTTTCCACCGTGCCCTGCGCGCCGATCCCCGCATTGTTCACTACGATGTCGAGCCGCCCGTAAGTGGAGACAACGTGCTCGACGGCGGCGCGTACCGAGGCGTCATCGGAAACGTCGCACCGCACACCTTCAACGCCCTCGGGCGCCGCTTCCGGCTGCAAGTCGAAGGCGACCACCGACGCCCCTGCGGCGTGGAGCTTTTCGGCAATAGCGGCGCCGATCCCGGAGGCTCCGCCGGTAACTATGGCGACACTGTCCTTCAGCTCGTGGCTCATGGGAATTCCTTCCGGAAGTATTCCTGGCGCTGCCTGCCAAGACCGTCAATTTCAAGCTCGACGACGTCACCCGGCTGGATATATGGGAAGCGTCCCGACAGCGCCACGCCCTCAGGTGTACCCGTGAGGATGACGTCCCCTGGCTCAAGCACCATGTACTGGCTGATGTGGTGGACGACGGTTGCGCAGTCGAAGATCAAATCCGATGTCTTTGAGTCCTGGCGGATCTCGCCGTTCACCCAACTCTGCAGGCGCAGGTTGCCGGCGTCGATCCCGTCAGCCGGAACCAGCCATGGGCCCAGGGGAGTGGAGGCGGGAAGGGATTTGCCCTTGGTCCACTGGCCGGCGTCGCCGGGGATCTGGTACTCGCGCTCCGAAAGATCGTTGGCCAGCACGAAGCCCGCGATCGCCGCGGCACCATCCTCGACGCTGGACAGGTAGCTCGCCTCACGTCCGATGACGATGCCGAGCTCCACCTCCCAGTCGTACTTCTCAGAGGCGGGCGGGATAGGGGCGGCATCGTAAGGGCCGGCAATGGTGTTGGACGGCTTGAAGAAGACCACCGGGCGGGTAGGCGGCGCGGCGCCTGATTCCGCGGCGTGCGCGGCGTAGTTCATTCCGACGCAGACGACGGCGGCGGGACGGGCAACGGGCGCTCCGACGCGGAGTGCGTCAGCGTGGGGCAGAACCGGAAGTTCACCCGCGTCCAGTGCCTCGCGGACCCGTGCTATGCCATTCCCGGCGAGGAACGCGCCGTCGATGTCTCCGGTCAGGCCGCGAAGATCATACGTGGAGCCGTCCCGAACGACTGCGGGCATCTCGGCGCCACGCTCACCCAATCGCAGGAAATACATAAAGTGCCTCTCTAACATCTGAACTATGAAGCGTGTTGTGAAGAAGGATAGCGCAGAAAACGACCATTGACACTCAGACATCAGATGTTTATTCTCGAAGAAGTCAGACCTTTCCGAATGCGGTCGTAGCGATCGCGAAAGAACCAGGAGCCACGGCCTTGAGCATCATCACGGCAATCGAGACGTTCGACGTCCGCTTTCCCACCTCTAAGCACCTTGACGGCTCCGATGCCATGAACGCGGACCCGGACTACTCGGCGGCCTACCTCAGGATTATCACCGACGCCGGTGACGGTCATGAGGGTCACGGATTCGTCTTCACCATCGGCCGTGGAAATGACGTGGAAACTGCTGCGATCCACGCGCTCAAGGATCATGTCATCGGGCGTAATACCGAAGAGCTGCTCGATGACATGGGCGCAACCTGGCGCCTGTTCGTCCACGATTCGCAGCTGCGCTGGCTCGGCCCCGAGAAGGGCGTCATGCACATGGCGATCGGCGCTGTCCTCAACGCTCTCTGGGACCTGAAGGCCAAGCGCGCCGGCCTTCCGCTGTGGCAGCTGCTCAGCCGGATGACTCCCGAGGAGCTCGTGAACCTCGTGGACTTCCGCTACCTCACCGATGCGCTCACGCCGGAGGAAGCCCTCGAAATACTTCGTAAGGCGGAGCCCGGACGCAGGCAGCGTGAGGAAGAGCTGCTCGCCGGCGGCTACCCCGCCTATACCACCACGCCCGGCTGGCTTGGCTACTCGGACGAGAAGCTGGCCAGGCTTTGCCGCGAAGCGGTGAAGGACGGTTTCCAGCAGGTCAAACTCAAGGTGGGCGGTGACCTTGAGGATGACCGCCGTCGTCTCAAGATTGCCCGCGAAACAGTGGGACCGGATATCCGAATCGCCGTCGACGCGAACCAGCGCTGGGACGTGGCCGAGGCGATCAGCTGGATGAAGGAGCTTGCAGAGTTCGACGTCGCCTGGATCGAAGAGCCCACCAGCCCCGACGATGTCCTCGGCCACGCGGCCATCGCCCGCGGCGTAGCGCCCATTCCCGTGGCAACCGGCGAGCACGTGCAGAACCGGGTCATCTTCAAGCAAATGCTTCAGGCGGATGCGCTCCAGGTGCTGCAGATCGATGCCGCACGCGTGGCAGGGGTCAACGAAAACATTGCGATTCTCCTCCTCGCTGCAAAATTCAACGTTCCGGTCTGCCCGCACGCCGGCGGCGTGGGCCTCTGCGAAGCGGTGCAGCACCTCTCGATGTTCGACTTCGTTGCCGTGTCCGGGACCCGTGAGGGCCGCATGATCGAGTTCGTCGATCACCTACATGAGCACTTCATCACGCCGATCGATGTCCGCCAGGGTCATTACTGGCCACCACTCGCTCCGGGTGCCGGCGCTGAGATGCACATGGCCTCGCTGCAGGAATACTCTTACCCCGGCGGCCCGGCATGGATGCCCGAAACCGTAGCGATCGCAGGCTAGCCATGGCCGCTGAGGAATCCTCAAAGAGCCTCGAGCTCCCGTTCGGGCGCCTGGGCTTTGGTGCCGCAGGAATCGGGAACCTGTACCGAAACGTGTCCGACGACGACGCGCGCGCCACCCTCGAAGCGGCCTGGGACGGCGGAATCCGCTACTTTGACACAGCGCCCCACTATGGTCTGGGTCTTTCCGAACGCCGCGTCGGCGAATTCCTCCGGACCAAGCCGCGCGAAGAGTTTCTGATCTCCACCAAGGTGGGCAAGCTTCTGAGGCCGAATCCGGAATATGCGGGTCAGTCCGACGACGAAGGTTTCGCAGTGCCCGCGAAGCTCAAGCGCAAATGGGCACCGGACGAGGCAGGCATCCGCGCCAGTCTGGAGGAATCCCTCGAACGGCTGGGCCTGGACAGCATTGACATCCTCTACCTGCACGACCCGGACGTCTACAACGTCGAGGAAGGCATCAGCCGGGCGCTGCCCGCCCTTGAGAAGCTGCGGTCGGAAGGGCTCGTGAAGGCAATCGGTGTTGGCGCCAACTCTTCCGAGGCCCTTCTCGCCTGCGTGGAACGCGCGGACCTTGACCTCATCATGCTCGCGGGCCGCTACACCCTGCTGGAGCAGCCTGCCCTTGCCGATCTGCTGCCCGCCTGCCTTGAGCGTGGCGTTGGTGTGGTGAACGTCGGGGTGTTCAACTCCGGCCTGCTTGCGTCATCGACCATCCGAGACGATGCACACTACAACTACCTGCCGGCGCCTGAGTCCGTCCTGAATCACGCACGCCGCCTTTCAGCGCTGTGCCGTGAGTACGACGTCGAACTGCCGGCCGCCGCGATCCAGTTCAGCCTGCATCACCCGGCCGTGGAAACCGTTGTAGTCGGCGCACGTACGGCCGTGCAGATTCAGCAGAACATGGAGTCCATGAACGCTCCGGTCCCGCACGAGCTATGGGCTGCTCTAGCCCGCGAGGGCCTGATGCCGGCATGACCCGAATTCTCGACTCACATCTGCACCTCTGGGACCTGTCCTCCGGCGGGTACTCGTGGCTCACCCCCGCCGCCGGCGAGCTGTACCGTACATATACGGCTGAGCAGGCCCGGGCGGAACTCGACGCTGCGGGGGTCGGGAGCGCCATTATGGTGCAGGCAGACGACACCGCCGCCGACACCGAATTCATGCTCGGGCAGGCTAAGGCACACAGCTGGATTGTCGGCGTCGTCGGCTGGGTTCCGCTTGATGACCCCTCTTTGACTGAAAACGCGTTGGCTGGTTACGCAGCCAACCCCGCGTTCGTTGGCGTGCGGCATCTGGTACACGATGATCCCCGGGACGATTTCCTCTCGCTGCCCGAAGTGCGTACGTCCCTCAAGACCCTGTCAGCAGCCGGTCTGCCGTTCGACGTCCCGAACGCCTTCCCTCGGCACCTGCAGGCCACGGTTGAGCTGGCCCACGACCTTCCGGAACTGAACGTGGTCCTCGATCACCTCGGCAAACCGCCGAGAGGCGACGCGGAAGCGATAGAGCTGTGGAAGAACCAACTCAGGCAGTTCGCTCAGCTGCCCAACGTGACAGCGAAGGTCTCCGGACTCGCGGCGCCAGGACAACCGCTCACCGTCGAGGCACTCCAGTCCGTCTGGGACCTAGCACTCGATGTGTTCGGGCCGGAACGGCTGATGTACGGCGGTGACTGGCCGGTGTCGATTCTCGGGGGCACCTACGAGGAGACCTGCGGGATCATCGGGCAACTGGCCACACAGCTCTCGCCCGATGAGCGCACAGCTGTCATGGCAGGAACAGCGACGGCTGTCTACCTGAATAACGGACGGAGGAACCAATGACGGTTCACAAGGACGAACACGCAACGCACCTGCTGCGAATGACCGGGGTGAGCAAGAGCTTCCCCGGCGTGAAGGCGCTCTCGAACGTGCACCTTGACCTGCGCCACGGCGAGGTTCTGGCGCTGGTGGGTGAGAACGGGGCCGGTAAGTCGACCCTGATGAAGCTCCTTTCCGGCATCCACATGCCGGATGAAGGCGCTTTCGAACTCGACGGTGAGCAGGTGGTCATCGGCGGCCCGAAGCACGCACAGGATCTGGGCATCAGCATCATTCATCAGGAGTTCAACCTGATGCCGCACCTGACCGTCGCACAGAACATCTTCATCGGCCGGGAACCGAAGAAGGGGCCGTTCCTGAGCGAGCGCGCCCTCAACCGGAAGGCAGCCGAGCTGTTCGACCGGATCAACATCGACCTGAATCCCGCCCAGATAGTCGGGGACCTCACTGTTGCGAAGCAGCAGATGGTGGAGATCGCCAAGGCGCTGTCCATGAACTCCCGCGTGCTCATCATGGATGAGCCAACCGCCGCGCTCAACGACGCCGAGGTGCAGACGCTGCACGAGCTCATCCGGGGATTCATTACCCCTGATACCGGCGTCATCTACATCTCGCACCGGATGGACGAACTGAAGCAGATCTCGCAGCGGATCACCGTAATCCGCGACGGTGAGTATGTGGACACCGTCGATACGCGGGAGACCACGATGCGCGAGGTCATCTCGCTGATGGTCGGCCGGCACGTGACCACCGATGTGCGTCCGGAGGGAGCGCCGGTCGATGCCGAACCCGTACTCACCGTCCGTAATCTCAGTACCAGGGAGCTGCTGAAGGATGTGTCCTTCGAGCTCAAGCGCGGGGAGATCCTCGGGTTCGCCGGGCTGATGGGAGCGGGCCGCACGGAAGTGGCACGGGCCATTGTCGGAGCGGACGCTTCAACCGGTGAGGTCGAGGTGCACGGGCGGGCGGTTTCGATCGGGAACCCCGCCGACGCCGCGAAGCTGGGAATCGGGTACCTCTCCGAGGACCGCAAGCACCTCGGTCTGATGTTGAACCGCACCGTCAACGACAACATAGCGATCACCACCCTCGGAGGACGCACCCGTGGCGGCCTCCTGAAGGACCGCGCACTGCAGCAGTCTTCGCGGGTAATGGTCGAGAAGCTGCGGATCAAGACTCCATCCATCCATCAGGAAGCCAAGAACCTCTCCGGTGGAAACCAGCAGAAGATTGTCATCGCCAAATGGCTCGCAAAGGACTGCGACATCCTGATCTTCGACGAACCAACGCGAGGCATCGACGTCGGTGCGAAGGACGAGATTTACAGCCTGCTGAACAATCTCGCGGCGGAAGGGAAGTCGATCATCATGATCTCCTCCGAACTGCCCGAAGTCCTCCGGATGTCGCACCGGATCGCCGTCATGAGCGAAGGCCGGCTCACCGGAATACTGAGCAACGCCGACGCCACCCAGGAGAACATCATGGAACTCGCAACCCACCATGAAAGTTCACTGCAATCTACACCGCCGTCCACAAACAATGAGGTTTCAATCCCATGAGCACCGTCAAGACTGAACCGCCGCAGAACCGCATGCGGCCGGACGCTGGATCGCCGAAGAACAACCTCGACTGGCAAGTTCGGATGAAGGCTTCGCTCCAGCAGCTCCTGGCTTTCGGGAGCCTGATCGCGCTGGTGATCGCCTTCGGCATCATGAATCCCCGCTTCCTGACGCCGGGCAACCTTTCCGACATCCTGCTGTCCACCGTGGTGATCGGCCTGCTCGCACTCGGAGCCACGTTCGTGATCATCACCGGCGGGATTGACCTCTCCGTGGGCACCGGCATGGCGCTGTGCTCGGTGATGGCCGGCGTCTTCCTGACCTATCTGGGATTGCCCCTGATCGTCGGCGTGATCGGGGCAATCCTGACCGGTGTGCTGATAGGAGCCGTCAACGGGTTCCTGATCTCCTACCTCAGGATTCCGTCCTTCATCGCCACCCTCGCGATGATGCTGGTGGCCGGCGGACTCGCCCTGGTGATCTCCGGAACCAGTCCGATCTACTTCAACAGCACCCCCGGATTCAGCGACCTCGCCCTCGGGAAGTCCATCTCCGGGCTGATCATCCCTAACGCGGTCTTCATCTTCTTCGCAGCGGCGATCATCGCCGGACTCGTGATGAGCAAAACGCTCCTGGGCCGCTACACCTACTCGATCGGCAGCAACGAGGAAGCAACCGCGCTCTCCGGCATCAACGTCCGCAAGTGGAAGATGTGGGTATACATGGCGGCCGGCGCATTCACCGGACTTGCCGGCGTCGTTATCGCCTCCCGCCTCAGCTCGGCCCAGCCGGGACAGGGCATGGGCTATGAGCTTCAGGCGATTGCCGCCGTCGTTATCGGTGGTACATCCCTCCAGGGCGGAAAAGGTTCGATCGTGGGCACCGTGATCGGTGCGCTGATCATGTCGGTGCTGACCAACGGGCTGCGCGTGATCTCCGTTCCGCAGGAATGGCAGGACGTGGCGATCGGTGCCGTGATTCTCATCGCCGTCTACCTCGACATGCTGCGCCGCAAGGACAAAACCTCCAAATAAACCTCATTCAACGTTCGCACCAATAACAAGGGAGTTATCCAATGATCCGCAAGAAAATGCTCGCCCTCGCAGGGGCAGCACTGCTCACCGCTTCAGTCGCGGCCTGCGACACCGCGGCCACCTCAAGCACCAGCGGCGGGAACGACGACGGCGAGACCTACGTCGCGATCGTCTCGAAAGGTTTCCAGCACCAGTTCTGGCAGTCCGTGAAGGAAGGCGCCGAGCAGGCCGCTGAGGAATTCGACGTCCGCATCACCTTCGAAGGCCCAGACACCGAATCCGACGTCGACCAGCAGATCCAGATGCTGAACACCGCGCTCGGCGCCAGCCCGGATGCCATCGCGCTGGCCGCACTCGACAGCCAGGCCGCGGGTCCGCTGCTGGAGCAGGCTCAGGAGGCCGGAGTTCCGGTAGTTGCCTTCGACTCCGGTGTTGAGAGTGATATTCCGGTCACCACCGCGTCCACGGACAACAAGGCAGCCGCTGCTGAGGCGGCCAAGCACATGGTTGAGCTCGTCGGAGATTCCGGCAAGATAGCGATCGTTGCACACGACCAGACGTCGTTGTCCGCAACCGACCGGCGTGACGGCTTCGTCGAGTACATCGAGGAGAACGCACCGGACCTGGAGATTGTTGACATCCAGTACGCAGGAGGCGACCAGCTCGCCTCGACGGACGCTGCCAAGGCCATCATCGCCGCCCACCCCGATCTCGACGGAATGTACGGGACCAATGAGGGCTCGGCCATCGGTGTTGTGAACGCTGTCAACGAACTGGGCATCGCCGGCGAGTTGACCGTCATCGGTTTCGACTCGGGCAAGGCTCAGCTGGACGCGGTGCGTGACGGCGTCATGGCCGGCGCAGTCACCCAGAACCCGGTCGGCATCGGCTACGAGACCGTCAAGGCCGCCGTCGCAGCGATCAACGGCGAGGAACTCGAAGACGTCATCGACACCGGCTTCTACTGGTACGACGCCGAGAACATCGACTCGGAAGAGATCCAGGCGAACATCTACGAGTAAGCCTCACACGAACAAAGCTCGGGGCGGGTACCGGTTTCGGTATCCGCCCCGGGCTTTTCTGCGTGTGGCTGAACGCAAACGCGCCGATTATGGGCACGATCAGCGGAAGGTCCCCACGTTCCTGCGCATCACCGGCGCGTTTGGCATCGGGTTCGGCGAGTCTCGGCGCTTTTGGCATTGGGGCGGCGAGCCGCGGCGGCGTGCGTCGTCGTACGCTTAGCTGGCGTTGGCGGCCGTCGCAGTTGCCTGCCGCAGCCACTGCTCAACCCCGCTGATGTGGACGGTGGTCAGCGCTCGCGCCAGTTCGGCGTCTGCGCGGGCGAGCGCATCCACGATCGCCTGGTGCTCAGACAACGTGCGGGCCACTGCCTTGTCCTGGGTGATGCCGCGCCAGACGCGGGCGCGCACGGTGCTGCTGGAAAGCCCGTCGAGCAGGCTGCACAGGTAGTTGTTTCCCGCGGCGGAGGCGATCATGCCGTGAAACTCGAGGTCGTGTGCCACCAGGTCCTCAACGGAGGTGTCGCTCTGCGCCGAGGCAATGGACTTCCGGAGGACCTCCACCTGCTCTTCGCTGATGCGGGACGCTGCCATGGCCGCCGACGCCGGCTCCAGGATCCGACGCACCTCGAACAACTCCAGCACGGAATTGTCCTGGTGCAGGTCAACAACGAAGGCAATCGCTTCGGTCAGCAGCTGTGGTTCGAGACTGGTTACGTACGTTCCGTCCCCGCGGCGGACATCAAGGACGCGTATGAGGTCCAGTGCTTTCACGGCTTCACGGAGCGAACTGCGGGAAAGGCCGAGCCTCTCACTGAGTTCCTTCTCAGGGGGCAGGCGATCCCCGGCCTTGAGTTCTCCGGAAAGGAGCATCTCCTTGATGCGGACGATCGCTTCGTCTGTTACAGCCATGGTCCCATTCTATTGGTCAGATGTTTTAAATGGTGCGCTATCCGGTTAAGCACTTCCGGCCGGCCCTGGTGGGCCGGCCGGAAGCGTGCGATTCAGGCGTGAGGGGGCGCCGTCGTCGGGCGCGGGCCGTCTACCTGGACCTGACCGTTACGGGTTGAGCGGCTTGGACTTGCGGCCGGGCTTGGTGGGCTTGATCTTGCGATCCTTGCCATTGATCCGGATGGGGATGATCCCCATATTCGGGGCACCGTCGGCAACAACCCACACCTCAGTGACTTTTCCGTCCTTCCAGGTGCAGCTCACCTCGTAGCCGCCGCGTGCCCGGAGGCCCGTGAAGGAGCCGTCCTTCCAGGTGCTCGGGATGGCTGGAAGCAGGTGGATGATGCCGGCGTGGCTCTGCAGGAGCATCTCGGAGATGGCGCCTGTTACGCCGAGGTTCCCGTCGATCTGGAACGGCGGGTGCGTGGTGAACAGGTTCTGCAGCGTGCTGAACCGCAGGAGACCGCGGAGCATGAAGCGTGCCCTCTCCGGGACGCCCAGGCGTGCGAAGAGCGCCGCTCGCCACGGCCACGTCCAGGACCGTCGGCTGTCGCCGGAAACGGTGGCCTCAGTGAACGGGACACCTTCCTTCTCACCACACCGGGCCTTCAGCGAGACCAGGGCCGCCGCCGCGAATTCCGGTGTCTGCGCTTCCGAGATCTGACGGCCCGGGTAGACCGCGAAGAGGTGCGAGGTGTGGCGGTGGATGTCGTTCGGATCGTCGCGGTCCGTCTGCCACTCCTGCAGTTGACCCCAACGGCCGATCTTGTTCGGGGCGAGACGCGACTGCATGTCTGCAATCTTTGCCCTGTGGTCCCGGTCAAGCTGCGCAACATCTTCCATCTCGAGGTAGTTCTGGAAGAGGTCCCAGATGATCTGCTGGTCATGCATGACGCCGTCTTCGCGCGGCCCATGCTCGGGGGACCACCCGTCCGGTGCCACAAGCAGGCCGTTCTCGTCTTCCTTCAGCTCGTCTTCCCAGAAGTTGCAGATCTCCTTGACCAGGGGGACGGCCGTCTCAACCAGGTATTTCTTGTCCTGGGTGAACGCCCAGTGCTCGTAGATGTGCAGCGCATACCAGGCGCTTGAAATGGTGTTCCACTCCCATCCGTTGCCGCCGAAGATACTTTGGCTGGTGCGCGCGGTCCAGCCGCGGATGTCCTCCCCGAAGTGCTTGCGGGTTGCCTCCCGGCTGGGGATCGCCACCTGCTTGATGAAGTCGACGAGCGGAGTGTGACACTCGGCCAGGTTGGTGGTCTCGGCACCCCAGTAATTCATTTGCACGTTGATGTTCGTGTGGTAGTCAGAGGCCCACGGCGGCTGGTTGAGGTTGTTCCATACGCCCTGCAGGTTGGCCGGCAGCCCACCCGGACGGGAGGATCCGATGAGCAGGTAGCGGCCGAACGTGAACAGCGTCTGTTCGAGTTCCGGATCCTCCCCTCCCGCACCGTAGGCGGCAAGCCGTACGTTGGTTGGCAATCCGGCGACACTCTCCTCGGTGCGCCCCCAGTCCACCGACACTCGACCCATCAGGCTCTGTACGTCCGCCGTGTGCTCTTCGCGCAGATCCTCATAGGTGCGCGTCGCGGCAGCGCCGATGGCCTTGACGATTCCGGGGCCCGGGTCCACGCCGCGCCATCCGGCGAGGGCGTCCATCTTGTAATTGGTGCGTGCGTCGAGAATGAGCGTGAGCTTCTGTGCCCCCTGAATCCGCAGCGCGCTTCCGGCGGCCGTTAGCGTACCGTCGGTTTCTGCAACTTGGAGGGTGGCCGCGTGCTTGAGCTTGTTCGCCATCTCACCCGAGAAGCTGAGTTTTCGTCCGGCGGTATCCGCGGTTGTCGGGGCGCCTTCCTGTGCTGACACCAGGGAGATGGAACCGGTGAGCCCTGCCGGGTTCTCCGTTTCATAGCGGAGAACGACGACGTCAGCGGACCGGCTTGCGAAGGCCTCCCGCATGATGCGCGAGCCCGTGGTGCCGTGCTGGCTGACGTGGATGCCGACGTCGGGATCCAGCGCGCGCTTGTACTCCGCCACCGCTGTGGCGCGGCGGGTGTCGAAGTTGTTGCCGACGAGGGAAATCTCGCCGACACGGAGTTTGGCTCCAACGCCGCGCAGAGTGAGACGGTACGTGTCGTAGGACTTCGCAGCGTTGAGGTTAAAGGTACGGGTTTCACCCCGTGCACCGAACGCGCCCGGCTTCTGGCTGTCCACAACGGTCCATTGAAAGCCGTTACTGGAACCTTCCAGAACCCATTCGGTGGGGTCTTCGGCGGGCTTGTCAGCCGCGGAGGTCACGGAGTATGAGCTCAGCGCCGTTGCCGTACCGATATCCGCCTGCCAGATGACACCGTCCTTCGCCTTCGGCGCGATCCAGGCGGTCGAGGGCGAGCCGTCCACGGAACGGATGATGTCCGTGTCGCTGCCCTCGCCGTCGGACTGTCCGGTAGGGGAGGACAGGTAAACGGTGGAGTTGGCACCGAGGTTCACACCGGCCAGTGAAATCTCCGACAGCTGGAAGTGGCTGACTCCCGGCTTGGGCGCGAAGTCGAACCTGTAGAACTTGTAAGCAGTGGTGCTAGCGGACTGGAATTCCTTGGTTTGAAAGCGGCTCTCGAACGGAGCGGGCAGGTTCTGGGTGTCTACCGCGGTCCAGGTTGTGCCGTCCTGCGAACCATTCAGCACCCAGCTTTGCGGATCGCGTGCCGGGACGTCGTTTGCGCTGGTGATGCTGTACTTCGAAACAACGACGGCGGTGGGAAGTTCCACCTGCCAACTCACCTTTGCGGGAGGATCGATCACGCACCACTTCGTGCGCGAGTTGCCGTCGATGGTCGCAGCGACGGTTTCGCTCGACGATGTGTTGTAGGGGCCGCCGGGAGAGGTCACCGTCGGCTGCTCGGCGAAGGTCACGAAGACATCACCGAAGTTCCGGTAGGAGCCGAATCCGGTGATGCCGGTGTCGTATTCTCCATCCCAGTTGTTCATGCCGCCCCAGAGGCTGTGCTCGTTGAACTGGATGCGGTCGCGTGCCGGGTCGCTGAAGAGCATTGCGCCCAGGCGGGCGTTGCCGATCGGCAGGGCGCCGGACTCCCAGACAACCCCCGGGCGCTGGAACCACAGCGTGTGGTTCGACAGGGCGGGATGCGCCTTCAGGACAGTTGCGGGGCGGGCCGCGCCTGGAGCGGCGATTGCGCTCTGCGAGATGAATTGGGTCATGAGCGGTGTGAGAGCGAGTGCTCCTCCGAGTTGAAGTACCTGGCGCCGGTTCGGCTGGTAAGCAGCCATGGACAACCTCCTGAGCTACATTGATCGGGTGTTTCGAACGAAGTGGGTCGTTCTTGGGATGCCAGATCGAGTATTTCAGGTTAATTCATCCGATGTCTATAGCATCTTGTGAGTTACGCTACTTCAACGTCGGATCTTTGGCGGCTGGCGGTGCGCTCGTGCCCGTCGGATCAAACACACCCAGCGAATCACCCGTTTCACAGGGCATGTCTAGACATTCCCAGTGAAAGGGCCGATTCAGTGGGGCGCTCGGCGCGGGAATCCCGGTGCTGTGGCGCTACTTCGCCCGGACCAGCCACACGGCGTTATCCGGCAGCAGCAAAGAGCCCTGCACCGCGTCGGGAGCACTCGCAAGTACGACGACGACGCCGGCAGGCAGTTCCGTCGGCTGCCCACCCATGTTGGCAATCACCGTGACATCCCCGTTCACGAAGGCAACCACGCCGTCGTCGGGCTGGTGAGAGGAGGGCCACTCAAGGGAGCCGTGGCCGAGTCGCCGGGCCGCACGTTCCCTCAGGGTGGCCTTCACGAGACTGTGCACCGAGTCCGGCTGGCCCACCTGCGCATCCGCGGCGTACTGCGCGAATGCCGGGGGGTGCGGCAGCCAGGGATCGGCGCCCGTGGAGGGTGCGCCGTCGTCGTCGTTCTGGTGGCTGAAACCGAAGCCGGGCGCCTGGGCCTTCCAGGGAAGGGGGACGCGGCATCCGTCACGGCCCCGCTCTGCGCCATTGGTGCGGAAGAACGAGGGGTCCTGGCGGAGATTGTCGTCGAGCAGAGTGTGCTCGGGCAGACCGAGCTCGTCGCCCTGGTAGAGATAGGCCGAGCCGGGAAGGGCGAGCATTGTGAGGAGCGCCGCGCGGCCCCGCCGGAGCCCCAGCGCTTCATCCGGCTGCTCATCCTGCGCTCCCACACCCTTGGGCAGGGTGGTGGGATCCGGGAGTCCGAAGCGGGTGGTGTGGCGGACCGTGTCGTGGTTCGAGAGCACCCAGGTGCTCGGTGCGCCAACATTGCCCGCCTGCTCAAGGGACTCGGTGATGCTCGCGGTCAGACGCCGCGCATCCCAGCCTGCGCGCAGGAAGTCGAAGTTGAACGCCTGCTGCATCTCGTCCGGGCGTACGTAACGGAAGAGCCGCTCGGCCGGTTCAACCCAGGCCTCGGCAACCAGCATGCGGTCCCCAGGGTACTCGGCAAGCACTTGGTTCCACTCGCGGTAGATCGCGTGCACGCCCGGCTGGTCGAAATAGGGCGGGGTGGGTTCCGTGGCCTCGGCTTCCTCCGCGGCGTGCGGCGTCTTCACCTCGCCCACCATGCTTTCGCGTCCGGACCAGTCGGGAAGGCCTTCGGCCTTGACGAGCCCGTGTGCAACGTCGATCCGGAAGCCGTCCACTCCGCGGTCCAACCAGAAGCGGAGGACGGAGATCATCTCCTCGCGGACCTCGGGGTTCTCCCAGTTGAGGTCGGGCTGCCTGGTGTCGAACAGGTGGAGGTACCACTGGCCGTCCTCCACGCGCGTCCAGGCGCTGCCGCCGAAGACGGACTGCCAGTTGTTGGGCGGCAATTCGCCGTTCTCACCGCGACCTTCGCGGAACATGTAGCGCGCGCGCTCCGGGGAACCCTTGGGCGAGGTGAGGGCAGCCTTGAACCACTCGTGCTCATCCGAAGTGTGGTTCGGAACCAGGTCAACGATCACCCTGAGGTCGCGCTCATGTGCCTCGGCAAGCATGAGGTCGAAATCTGCCAGCGTTCCGAAGCGCGGATCGACGTCCCGGTAGTCGGCGACGTCGTAACCGGCGTCAGCCTGTGGCGACACATAGAAGGGGGAAAGCCAGACGGCGTCGACTCCCAGGTCCGCAAGGTAGGGCACCTTCGTGGCGATGCCCGGGAGATCGCCCATTCCATCCCCGTTCCCGTCCGCGAAGGAGCGGGGATAGATCTGGTAAATAACGGCGCCTTTCCACCAAGCGGCTGAACGGGCCGTTTGATCGGAAATGAGCGAATCGGAGGGTTTGAAAGCAGTCACGGAACTCCTCAGCAATGGTGGTGTCACGATTCGATATCGACGGCGGTTGGGCTGCCCCAATTGTGTTGCTTGTCACAACGTAAGCGCTTACATTCAGGGTATCAAGAGGCGAGGCGGCGGATTCCTTGTGGGTGCCTGCTGCCAGACAAAGGAGTCAATTCCATGGCGATCATTCGCAGCAAGAAAGCGGTGCTGCCGCTTGCAGCACTCAGCGTACTAGCGCTCACCCTCTCCGCCTGCGGCGGGAGCGAGGGTGACGGGGGCGGCGAGGAGCCCGCAGCCGACTGCTCAGCCTACGAAGAGTACGGAACGTTCGAGGGCGAAGAGGTGAGCGTCTACTCAACCATCACCGACAGTGAACAGGATCTGCTGGAGAACTCGTGGGCGGACTTCGCGGACTGCACCGGCATCGAAGTGGCCTACGAAGGCTCCAACGAGTTCGAGACCCAGGTCCTAGTGCGGGCACAGGCAGGCAACCCGCCGGACGTCGCGATCTTCCCGCAGCCTGGCCTCCTGGCAGCGCAGGCACGTGAGGGATACCTCCAGCCCGCACCGCCGGAAGTTGAGGCGCTGGTCGACGAGAACTGGTCCGAGGACTGGAAGAGCTACGGCACCGTGGATGACACCTTCTACGCCGCGCCCATGCTCGCCAGCGTCAAGGGTTACGTCTGGTACTCGCCCACCACCTTCGAGGAAAACGGCTGGGAAGTCCCCACTACCTGGGACGAGATGATGGAACTCTCCCAAACCATCGCGGACAGCGGTGTCAAGCCGTGGTGTGCAGGGTTCGAGTCCGGTGAAGCAACCGGCTGGCCGGGCACCGACTGGATCGAGGACGTAGTGCTTCGCCAGGCCGGACCGGAGGTCTATGACCAGTGGGTTGCACACGAAATCCCCTTCAATGATCCACAGATCACCGAAGCCTGGAACACGGTGGGTGACATCCTCAAGAACGAGGAGTACGTCAACGGCGGGTTCGGCGACGTCCGGTCCATCATCTCCACGAACGTGGACGTGGCCGGTGACCCGGTGGCGGACGGCGAGTGCGCCATGTACCACCAGGCAACCTTCCAGGCCGCGAACTGGGAAGAAGGCACTGACATCTCGGAGAACGGCGACATCTGGGCCTTCATCACTCCAGGTGAGGAAGCCGGATCCTCCGCAATCACCGGCGGCGGCGAGTTCGTCGCCTCCTACAACCAGAGCGATGCGATCACTGCCTTCCTGTCCTATATGGCTTCAGCTGAGTTCGCGAACAACCGTGTGGAGCAGGGTGGTGCGATCAGCGCCAACCAGGGACTGGACGCCTCGCTGGCCTCCAGCGACCTCGACCGCCAGTCCATTGAACTGCTGCAGAGCGAAGAGACGGTGTTCCGTTTCGACGCCTCCGACCTCATGCCCGGGGCCGTAGGCGCCAACTCCTTCTGGAGTGGCATCGTGGAGTGGATCAATGGCACGCCGACCGAGGAAGTGGTCGACACCATCGAGAGCAGCTGGCCCGAGTAGTTCCTTCGTTAGGCCCGGCGTGTCACTTGAGTGACGCGCCGGGCCTTACCTGACTTTCTCCGGCAACGTCCTGCCCGGAGGAAACTCTCACTCGAGGGAAACTTCACACTTTAGGAGGCTCCGCTATGGAGGATGTCGGCGAGAAGTTCCTGCAGGTGGTGATCGCCCTGGCCATCTTTGCGGCCATCATCGGGCTCATCATGCTGCTGGTCGACCGGGCGCCAAAGTCTTTCCGCGATAAGGCAACGATCATCGGGTTCCTGGCGCCTGCAGGCATCCTGCTTACGGTAGGGATGGTCTGGCCCGCGGTGCAGACCACGTTCCTTGCGTTCACGGACCGGGACGGCAACGTCAACGGCCTGGACAATTTCATCTGGATGTTCACTGAGCCCACAGCCCTGGTGACCCTCCGGAACACAGTCCTGTGGGTAATCCTGGTTCCCACAATCTCCACGATCGTGGGCCTGGTGTACGCGGTCTTCATCGACAAGGCCCACGGGGAACGCGTGCTGAAGGCGCTCGTCTTCATGCCCATGGCCATCTCAATGGTGGGTGCGGGCATCATCTGGAACTTCATGTACGCCTACCGCGGCACCGAACAGGACCAGATCGGGCTGGTGAACCAGATCCTGGTGTGGTTCGGCGGCGAACCACAGCAGTTCCTCCTCGACGCGCCAGGGAACACCTTCTTCCTGATCGTGGTGATGGTGTGGATTCAGGTGGGCTTCGCGATGGTGGTCCTCTCCGCGGCGATCAAGGGAATTCCCGCGGATATCGTCGAGGCGTCCAGGCTTGACGGCGCGACGGCGTGGCAACAGTTCTGGTCCGTTACCATCCCCTCAATCCGTGGGGCCCTGATCGTGGTGGTCACGACCATCACGATCATCACACTGAAGGTCTTCGACATCGTGCGCACCATGACGGCGGGCAATTACGACACCTCCGTCGTCGCCAACGAGATGTACACGCAGGCATTCCGGGCAAACGAACCGGGACGCGGCGCGGCACTGGCGCTGGTGCTGTTCCTGATGGTGCTGCCCGTAGTGCTCTACAACGCACGGCAGCTGAAGAAGCAGAAGGAGATCCGATGACCTCGACCCCAGCCGTGCCGGCAATGGGCACGGATACCACTCCGGATACCACCCGGGAGGCGCCCATCACCCGGCGGGTGAAGAACAAGCTCACCTCGCGCGGGGCGACGATCGCCGCGATCATCATCGCGGTGCTCTGGACCATTCCCACCTTCGGGCTGTTCATCTCCTCCTTCCGTTCCGAGGAGGTCATCAACGACACCGGTTGGTGGACCAGCTTCACCCAATTCAACTTCACGCTGCAGAACTACGTGGATGTGATCGGCGACGAGGGTAGTTCGTCATCCAACCTCGGCCAGTACTTCGTCAACTCCCTGGCGATCGTCATCCCGGCCACCCTGATTCCACTGGTGGTGGCGGCGATGGCAGCGTACATCTTCGCCTGGGGACGGTTCCGCGGTAAGGACACCCTGTTTGTCTTCATCTTCGCCCTGCAGATTGTGCCCTTGCAGATGGCGCTCATTCCGCTGCTGAGCCTGTTCGTCAACCTGCAGATCGGTGAATTCCAGCTGATTCCGCCGGGCTCCTACGCCCAACTGTGGATTGCGCACACCATCTTCGCGCTGCCGCTGGCCATCTTCCTGCTGCACAACTTCATCGCCGAGATTCCCGGGGAGGTTATCGAGGCGGCGAGGGTGGACGGCGCCGGCCACGCCACCATCTTCTGGCGCATCATCATTCCGCTCTCCGTTCCAGCACTCGCGTCCTACGGAATCTTCCAGTTCCTCTGGGTCTGGAATGACTTGCTCGTGGCTCTCGTCTTCTCGGGCGGAACCGCCGACGTCGCTCCGATCACCCAGCGCCTGGCGGAGCTCACGGGAACCCGTGGTGGCGAGTGGCACCGGCTCACGGCAGGCGCCTTCGTATCAATGATCGTCCCGCTTCTGGTCTTCTTCGGACTGCAGCGGTACTTTGTCCGCGGTTTGCTGGCTGGTGGCCTCAAGGGCTGATGCGCGGATGATTAAGAGTGACTAGCATCGAGGATGTTGCGGTAGCCACCGGGGTCTCGACAGCGACGGTGTCGCGGGCCCTTCGCGGGCTCGCGGGGGTTTCGGAGGGCACGCGTGCCAGGGTGCTCAGCGCTGCGCAGGAACTGGGGTACGTGCCGTCGTCGGCCGCGTCCGGACTCGCCTCCGGACGCACCGTGGCAATGGGAGTGCTGCTGCCGTCTATCGAACGCTGGTACTTCTCGGCGGTCCTCGAGGGAGTGGACCGGCAGCTGCGCGCGGCCGGCTATGACCTGATCGTCTTCAGTCTGGGCGGCAGGGGCGCCAACCGTGAACGGGTGTTCCATCGCTCGATCCTCCGGAAGCGGATCGATGCACTCCTGGTCATGTGTATGGAGCTCACCGAGGATGAGCACAGGTCGCTGCGCGAATTGGAATCGCCCACCGTGGTGGTGGGCGGTTCCGTCCAGGGGGTGCGGCATGTCGGCATCGATGATCGGGTGGCCGTGCGCGACGCCGTCGAGCATCTGATCTCCCTCGGGCACACGAAGATCGGCCACGTGCGCGGAAGCGGATCCGACGGGCTCTACTTCGAGGTGCCGCGTATCCGCGAGGAGTCCTTCCTGGAGACGATGGCATCGCGCGGGCTTCCGGTCCGCTCCGAATGGTCTGTGTTCGGCGATTTCCGGTTCAACGAGTCCAAGCATGCGGTGACGCAGATGCTCTCCACTGTCGCGGAACGGCCGACGGCGCTGTTCTGCTCCTCGGATGAGATGGCCTTCGGCGCACTCACGGCCGCCTCCGAGCTCGGGATCCGGGTGCCTGAGGAGCTGTCCGTCATCGGCATTGACGACCACGAATTTGCGGAGCCGATGGGGCTCACGACCGTCCGCCAGATGCCGGAGGAGCAGGGGGCCTTCGCTGCGGACCTCCTGTTGGGCGAGCTGGAAGGCAATCCGCCCGTGCAATGCCCGCCTACTCAGCCGCACACCCTGGTTCAGCGGGCGTCGACCGGCCCGGCGCCGTCGTCGTGCCCCACTTCCCCATCGAGCGGGCGCTTATGACCATCTTTTCGCGATTTCGCCGTCATACGCGCCCGCTCGATGAGCGGACCTCCGCTGACGGTCATGAAAGACGACGCACCGGCAAGCTGCGAGTTACCTGGGCTTTGATGGCCGCCGCTGTGGTCGTGGTACTGCTTCTGCCGGACTGGGCCGACACCGGTGCGGCCCGCCCGATCTGGTTGTTCGCCTTGCCTGTGGTGCTCGGTTTAGTTGGGGCGGGTTTCGCCTTGGCCGGCAGGCATCCTTGGTGGGGTGTTCTTTCTGCAGTCTGGGGCTTCGTACTCATTCAAATGCTCGTTGTGATAACTACTCTTGTGAGCGGACCCTAGCGGACCCTAGCGGACCCTAGCGGACCCTAGCGGACCCTCACCGACGCGCGTCACAGTACCCCGGCCGATAGGCTTGGGTCCTATGGCTACCGAACTCCTCTACCTCGACGACTTCGATGTCCTCACCGCTCCAGCGACCGTCACGAAGGTCAGCGAGTTCGACGACGGCAGGCTCGACGTCGAACTCGACCGCACCTGCTTCTACCCGCGTGGCGGCGGCCAGGACTGGGACACCGGCGTCATCCGATTGGACGCGGATGTGTTCACCGTCGATGAGGTCCGGCTTGATGAGAACGGCGTTGTCCACCACCTGGGTGCCGGTGCGGTGTCGGAGGGCGCCGGCGTCGTACTCGAAGTGGACGGCGGGCGGCGCTCGATGAACACAAGACTGCACTCGGCGGGCCACATTGTGGACCTCGCGGTGGAGCGGCTCGACCTGCCGTGGGTACCGGGCAAGGGTGCGCATTACCCGCACATGTCGTTCGTCGAGTACACCGGCGAGGTGCACGGGGACATCGAGGAAACGCGGCAACGCATCGAGCGCGAGGTGGCAACGGTCATCGCCCAGGGGAGCCGCAACGAGATCCGCTTCATGCCGGTTTCGGAGATGGACGCCTACTGTCGGCACGTGCCGGAGAACATCCCCACTAACAAGCCCGCGCGGATTGTGCTCTACAACGAGACGTTCGGCGTGCCGTGCGGCGGAACCCACGTGCGGGACGTTGCCGACGTCGGGACCCTCACGATCACCAAGATCAAGTCCAAGAAAGGTGTCACCAAGGTGTCCTACGCCGTGGAAGGCCTGAACTAGCGCAACTCAGTGGGATGCTTCGACGGGGAAGTCCGCGTCCGAGGCCGCGCGGAACGGTGAAAGCGCCAACACCAGGGCCGAGATCAACATCATCGCCGCGGCCACACCGAGCGCGGCAACGCTCCCGAAACCCGTCGCAATAACGCCACCCAACGGTGCCCCAACCACGATCATGCCGCGGTTCACCGATCGCCGCGTCGCATTCATCCGGGCGATCAGCGCGTCGGGTGTGACCGCCTGCCAGTAACCCATCTCTACCGGGCCCTCAGCCCCGAGCGCACACCCGTACAGCACCTGCCCGAGGACCGCCAGCGCGAACGCCGCCCACACCGACGCGGGCCAACTCCCCATACTCCCGTCCCCCGTCGCACCGCCTGCAGCGAGAGGCGCCAGGAGAACGACGACGACGGCGGGCGGTTGCGCTAACCGCGCCGCGACCACCACCCGGCCAGTACCCCAGCGTTCTCCCCAGCGTTGGGACAGGGTAGTCCCGATTACGGCGCCGATTCCCGCGCCGCCGAGGACCAGCCCGAGGCCCAGTGCGCCGAGACGCAGGTCATTGAGGATCAGTGCCGGCAACACCGCGCCCAGCATCGCGGAGCCGATGAACCAGAGATGCGAGCTGAGCGCGAGGGGCCGCAGCATCCGGTGCCCGTAGATCCAGCGCAGGCCCTCGGCGATGCGGGTGCGTACCGGCGTCGTACTCCGTGCAGGTCGATCGCCGCCGGGAACGGTGAGGAGGGTGAGGCCCGAGAAGAGGTAGCTCGCGGCGTCGAGCAGGAGCGCGAACGGCGCACTGAGCAGCGCCACGATGCCACCGGCGACCGCGCCGCCCGAGGTCTGCGCGACGGTCTCGCTCTGCTGGAGGCGTGCATTCGCGCGAACCAGCTGGGAGCGCGGCACGAGTTGCGGCAGGAAGGACTGGTAGGCGGCGTCGCTCATCAGCGCCAGCGTCCCGAACACGAACATGAGGATCAGAAGCGCGGGAAGGCTGATGACACCGGTCGCCCCGAGGAGGCAGAGCACAGCCAGGATGATTGCCCGTCCGAGGTCCCCGGTGATCATGACGGTGCGTCGCCGGAACCGGTCCACCCAGATTCCCGCGAGCAGCCCGAAGAGCAGGTAAGGCAGCCAGCGCGCCGCGTTGACCAGCCCCTGATCCAGCGCGGTGCCGTCCATCGTGACGAGGATGAGCACCGAGAGCGCAACGGTGGTCAGGTAGGTCCCGAAGTCCGAGACCGACGACGCCGCCCAGAACCGCACGAACGCTGGATTCCGGCGCAGCTGCATGGTGTCAGGACGCGCGGGCGAGCTGGCGGATGGGAATCCAGCGGGAGGCAAGGCGGCGGTAAGCGGCGGCGGCGCCGGTCATGTCCGCCTCCGCGAGGCATTCGATGCCCATCCGCACGTCCATGGGCGATTCATCCGGGAAGACCAGATCGGCGACCGGACCGTAGTCCAGTTCCACGACGGCGTCCCGGCGGAACAGCTCCAGCCACTCGGTGAGCTCGGTGAGGTCCTCCAACAGGTCGAGCTCCGGTGCGGCGATGGCGAGGCTCGCGACCGCCCGCCGCGCGCGGTCGATACATTCGCTGATGGTGACGGCTACGCGCACGGTGTGGACTTCGCCGTCGTCGTCCACTACGTCCGTGAGGTCGTCCTCGTGGATCAGGACGAACCAGGAAAAAGGCACCCCCCACGTGGCGGAGCGCGTGTGCAGCTTCGCGGTGGACTCGGAGAGTGTTTCCGGATCCAGCCGTGCCTGCTGGGCAACGCGTGCAACTTCGGGAAGCAACACGTCCATGAGCGGCCCGCGGATGGTCTGCTCAAGTGACTCCGCGGCCAGGGAGGTTCGAACCGCCAACTGATTGGGGCAGTAATACGGGGCCGTTGTCCCATTACTGCGCGGATAATGCAGCACACGCACCAGATCCGGCTCGTGATGCGGGAACGGATCCGAGACGAGCCTGGTGATCCGCCGGAGGGCATCGACGCGGTCGAGGTCCTCGGTGACGTGGCGTTCACGCGTCCGCTGCTCCAGGATGGCAAGCTGCTGGGCGTCGCTGAAGGCATCAAGCGGCTCATAAACCCGCAGGAAAGAAACGTAGGGGAAGCTCCGGCCCGAGCCCGGTGCGCTCGCCACCGGTCAGTCCAGCTCGACGACGACGGGAGCGTGGTCCGACGCGCCCTTGCCCTTGCGCTCCTCGCGGTCGATCGAGGCGCCGCTGACCCGCTGTGCAAGGGCGGGAGAGGCAAGCACGAAGTCGATGCGCATGCCCATCTTCTTCGGGAAGCTGAGCTGCTTGTAGTCCCAGTAGGTGTAGACGCCGGGTCCGGGGGTGTAGGGGCGGACGACGTCGGTGAATCCGGAATCCTCGAAGGCCGCGAACGCAGCGCGTTCCGGCGGGCTGACGTGCGTGTACCCGTTGCGGAGGAAAAGCTCGTTGTCCCAGACATCCTCTTCACGCGGTGCAATGTTCCAGTCTCCGGTGAGTGCCACCTGCGCCGTGGGGTCGGCTTCGAGGACCCCGACGGCGTGCTTGCGCAAGAGTTCGAGCCACTCGATCTTGTACGGCATGTGCGGATCATCCAGCGCGCGCCCGTTAGGCACGTACAGACTCCAGACGCGTACGCCGCCGCAGGTAGCGCCGATCGCGCGGGCTTCCTGCACCGGATCCGCGTCCTTGCCGAAGACCGGCTGGTCCGGGAAGGTACGCTCGACGTCCTCAAGCCCCACCCGGGAGGCGATCGCGACGCCGTTCCACTGGCTCACACCAAAATGCGCAACCTCGTAGCCGCTCTTCTCGAACAGCTCCCAGGGAAAATTCTCGTCCTTGCACTTGGTTTCCTGGATCGCGAGGACATCGACGTCGGAGCGGCCCAGCCAGGCTTCAACACGGTCTGCACGGGCTCGGAGGGAATTCACGTTCCAGGTGGCAATCTTCACAGACGCTACGTTACCGAAGTTGGCTGACATTCCCTGATGTGCACAGACACGCGTTCTCATCCGGCACCTATACCCTTGCGCTTATGTCGAGCAGCATCGGGGCCAGGGCGTGGGCCTCCAGCATCCGGGTCCGCATCATCGCCGTCGTGGCCGGCCTGCTGGCGCTGTCCTCAATCGGTTCGGTGCTGCTGCTGCGCGTGGTCCTGTTCGAACGGCTCCAGGAAGAGATCGCCACCAGCCTCGATCGCGAGGCCGAGGAGTTCCAGTTGCTGGCCGGTGGGCTGGACCCGCGCACCGGCCAGCCGTTCGGGAATGACCTGACGGCCATCTTCGACGTTTACTTCTCGCGGGAGATCGCCGACGAGGGGGAGACACTGATGGCCTACATCGACGGCGAACTCTATGAATCCAGCCGCGCCGCAGCGGTGCCGGACCTCGAGGACTTCTCTCCCGCCGTCGACTACTGGCTTTCCCGGACCGAGGTTGAGCGCGGGCGCCGGGATACAGAGGCGGGGGAGGCACAATACGTGGTCATCCCGCTGATGGGTGAGCCGAACAACGGCGTCATGGTGATCGCGAACTTCCCGGCCTTCGAGCAGAGCGAGATCGACAGTGCGGTGCAGACCCAGCTCGTGGTCCAACTGGGAACAGCCGTCCTGGCGACCCTGTTGGGGATGGCGCTCGCGGGGCGGATCCTTCGTCCGCTGCGCTCGCTCGCGGAGACCGCGCTGAGCATCTCGGAAACGGACCTCACCAGGCGGATCGACATCCGGGGCCGGGATGAGGCATCCCGGATCGCGGAGGCCTTCAACGACATGCTCGAACGCCTCGACCAGGCTTTCACCACGCAGCGCCAGTTCCTGGACGACACGAGCCACGAACTGCGTTCACCGCTCACGGTGATCCGCGGGCACATCGAACTGCTGGAACTGGACGAGACGCCTCAGGAGCGTGCTGCGACAATCGCTTTGGTGACCGATGAGATCGACCGGATGAACCAGATTGTCTCTGACCTCTTCCTGCTGGCGAAAGCGGAGCAGCCCGACTTCCTGCACCTCGAAAGCATCAACCTGCGCGACCTCGTGCTGAGCATGCACAGGAAGATGACGGCCCTCGGCAAACGGGACTGGCAGGTGCAGGTCCCACCGTCAACGCGCTTCACCGGCGACCGCCACCGGCTCACCCAGGCGATGCTGCAGCTCGCGGACAATGCCGTGAAACATACCGACGACGACGCCGCCATCCGGTTGGGTGCCGACGTCGCCAAAGGGCAGATCCGCCTGTGGCTTGCGGACAGCGGGCCGGGAATTGCCGACGTCGACGCCGAACACATCTTCACGCGGTTCCGGAAGGGAACAGTGAATGTGCCGGGCAGTCACCCGAACCGGGGCGGGGCTGGCCTGGGGCTTTCGATCGTGAGCGCGATTGCCGAGGCGCACCACGGCTCGGCGGCGCTCGTGGAGAAGCCGGGCTGGGGTGCCTGCTTCCAGATCACGCTGCGGCGGTAAGGGTGCGGCTCTCAGCGGGGGCACGGTTGATGGGGGTGCAGTGGATCGGCGAGGAAAATGCGTTCGTAGATGTCATAGATAGCCGCGGCCTTCCGGTCGTTGTACCGACTTGACCCATCCGCGCTCACGGCAGCTTGTTTCGCCTCGGCGTAGCGCTGGCGATCCTGCTGGTCGGATTGCAGCCATGCGGAGAACATGTTGTGGCGGCGGGGCTCGATCGCGTGCGGTCCCCAGACGTGAACGTTGGCATTCGGATCACTGAAGGTAAATTGCCGGTGCGCGTCACCTGCGACGTCGTCCCGGAAGATGAGCCGGAAGCCCACCGCCTCCAGTCGAGGGGCGTAAGTCGCTTCAGCGGTCGGGTCGGGGACGTTGAGGTCAATGTCGATGATGGGTTTAGCGACAAGTCCGGGAACGGCGGTGGATCCAACATGGCGCACTTGCAACGCTTGATCGGGGAGTGTCTTGCGAATCAGCTCTTGCAACATCGCAAACTGCGCTGTCCACAATGGCCGGTGGTCTTCCAACGGCCCCGGTTGGGTTTGCCGGTGCGCGATGCGGCCGATCTGACGTCGGGCGTTGGCGTCGCCGTCGAACGGCCGCCACAAGGGGTGTGTTCTCACATGAGCAGAGTGTTCCGTACCGATCCCTCTGACCTGCCCGAAAACGATGCCGCGAAACCGGCTACTCAACGCCACCAGTTGTCGAGGATGCTGACCGGGACGGTGCGCTTGTGGCGGGTCATCGTGTGCCGGCGTTCGATGGCGTGCGCCGCTTCCTCGGGCACGTCGCGACCCTCGAGGTAGTCGTCGATCTGCTCATAGGTGAGACCGAGTTCGTGTTCGTCGGTCTGGCCCGGATTCTCATCGAGCAGGTCCGCCGTCGGAATCTTGTTGTAGAGCCGTTCCTCGGCGCCGAGCTCCTTGAGGACCTGCCGGTTCTGGCGCTTGTTGAGGCCGAACAGCGGCAGGACGTCCGCGCCGCCATCGCCGTACTTGGTGAAGAAGCCGGTCACTGACTCGGCGCCGTGATCCGTGCCGATGACCAGGAGGTTGTGCTCACCGGCCACGGCGTACTGGGCGATCATGCGGGCGCGGGCTTTGACGTTGCCCTTGTTGAAGTCGGACATTTCGACGCCGGCCGCGCTGGCGAACTCGTTCTCGAAGCCGTCGACGGCGGGCGCGACGTTGTATACGACGGACTCGCTGGGCTGGATGAATGCGAGGGCTGCCTGCGCGTCGTCCTCGTCGTGCTGGACCTTGTAAGGAAGCCGGACGGCGACGAACCGCGCGTCCGTACCCTCTTCCTTCAGCTCGTCCACCGCGAGCTGGGCGAGCTTCCCCGCCAGCGTGGAATCGAGCCCGCCGCTGATGCCGAGAACGAAACCTCTTGTGCCGGTCGCCTGAACGTAATCCTTCAGGAAGCCAACGCGGCGGCGGATCTCCTCCTGCGGGTCAATGGTGGGGCGTACGCCCATTTCCTCGATGATTTTCGCCTGGAGTTCGCGCATGGGCTTTAGGGTACTACGCCACGGAAGGCTACTGCTTGAACGCCGAATCGAACGACGACGACGGCGGCGCGAAGTCGAATTTCTTCAGGAATGCCAGCGCCTCCGGAGCGCCCTCCAGACGGTCCATCCCGGCGTCCTCCCACTCCACGGAGATGGGGCCGTCGTAGCCAATGGCGGTCAGGGCACGGAAGCTGTCTTCCCAGGGGACGTCTCCGCGGCCCGTCGAGACGAAGTCCCAGCCGCGCCGCGGGTCGCCCCACGGCAGGTGCGAGGAGAGGATCCCGTTCCTGCCGCCACCCATTCGCATCTTCGTGTCCTTGCAGTCGACGTGGTAGATACGGTCCGCGAAGTCGGAGATGAACGCGACCGGGTCGATCTGCTGCCACAGAAAGTGGCTCGGGTCCCAGTTCAGGCCGAACGCGGGCCGGTTCCCGACGGCGTCGAGCGCCCGCCGGGTGGACCAGTAGTCGTAGGCGATCTCGGACGGGTGAACCTCGTGCGCGAACCGGACGCCGCACTCGTCGAAAACGTCGAGGATCGGGTTCCAGCGGTCCGCGAAGTCGGTGTAGCCGGCGTCGATCACATCCTGGCCCACGGGAGGGAACATCGCCACGTACTGCCAGATGGAGGAACCGGTGAACCCGACGACGGTCTTCACGCCAAGCCGCTGCGCAAGCCGTGCGGTGTGCTTCATTTCCTCCGCGGCGCGTTGCCGGACGCCCTCAGGGTTGCCGTCGCCCCACACCTTCGGGCCAACGATCGGCTGGTGCCGGAAGTCAACGGGATCATCACACACTGCCTGGCCCTTGAGGTGGTTGGAGATGGCCCAGACTTTGAGCCCGTTGCGTTCCAGGATGTCGAGGCGGTCCTGGATGTGCGCGTCGTCGTCCCAGCGCCACGCATCCAGATGATCACCGGATACCGCGATCTCCACTCCGTCGTAGCCCCACTGACCGGCGAGCTCGGCCACCTTCTCGAACGGCAGGTCGGCCCACTGGCCGGTGAAGAGCGTGAAGTTTCGTCCCATGGGTGTCTCCTTGCGGCGGCGGTTCAGGATTCGGCGGCGGTTCAGAATTCAGAGTACGACGGCGGCGCCGGACCGCGCCGCAGACGTTTCGATCGCGGCGAGGACCTTCTGGACCTCCAGGCCGTCCTCGAACGACGGCGACGGTGCGGTTCCGGTCCGGATGGCGGTGAGGAAGTCGGCCGCCTGGTTGGTGAAGGTGGAGTCCCAGCCAAGAATGTGACCGGCCGGCCACCATGCCTTGAGGTAGGGGTGTTCGGGCTCGGTGACCGGAATGGTGCGGAACCCCTGGGTTGAGGCGTGCTCGGTTGCGTCGAAGAACTGCAGCTCGTTCAGCCGCTCGAGGTTGAAAGAGAGGCTGCCGGCCGATCCGTAGACCTCAATCTCGAGCGAGTTCTTGCGCCCGGTGGCGAACCGCGAGACCTCCAGGCTGGCCACAGCACCGGAGGCAAGGTGCAGGGTGGCCCAGGCGGCGTCGTCGACTGTTACTTCTTCCGGGCCGTCCGGGCCGGTGCGGGTCTTCACGAAGGTATTCACGGTTCCGCTGAGTGAGCGGATCGGCGAACCGCACAGATACCGTATCTGATCGGTGGCGTGCGATGCGAGGTCGCCCAACGCCCCGGAACCGGCGGTCTGCTGGCGGAGGCGCCACGTCATGGGCGCGTCCGCATCGGCGAGCCAGTCCTGCAGGTAGCTCACCCGGACTTGCCGGACCTCACCCAGTCGACCGTCGGAAATGAGCTTCCTTGCCAGTGCGAGGGCAGGCACCCGGCGGTAGTTGAACCCCACCATCGACTGGACGCCACGCGCCTGTGCACGCTGGGCGGCGGCCACCATGAGTTCGGCCTCAGCAAGGGTGTTGGCAAGCGGCTTCTCCACGATCACGTGCTTGCCGGCGTCGAGTGCTGCAATGGCGATCTCAGCGTGAAGGTGGCCGGGGGTGCAGATGTCGACGATGTGGATGTCATCCCGATCGAGGACCTGCCGCCAATCGGTGAGGCTTTCCTCCCAGCCGTACTGCTCGGCCGCCTCTTTGACGTGCCCGGCGTCGCGTCCGACAAGCACTTTCTGCGCAACCTGCGGGGACGGATGGAAGGCGTTGACGTTGCGCCACGCATTCGAGTGGGCCTTGCCCATGAACGAGTAACCGAGCACCGCCACGCCGAGAGGGCCCGCCCGCACAACGTCCGGGGCAGAGGGGGCCGGCGCCGTCGTCGTCATATCTGCATCTCCTTGATGGTGCTGTTCTGCATGATGCGGAGGAAGGCCAGGCCGTCCTCCGCAAGTTGGTCCTGCGTCTCGGCCAGTGGCCGCCAGATCGAAGCGGCTGTCGCAATGCTGGCGTTGAGTGCGGTGAAACTCTCGATATTGAGCGCGCCCGTGTACCCGATGCGGTCCAGGGCGTCGAAGATGCCGTCCCAGTCGGTCTGGTCGCCGCCGGGGGCGCCGCGGTCGTTTCCGCAGACCTGCAGGTGGACCAGGTGCTCGCCGGCCGCTTCAATCGCCAGCGCCGAGGACCGCTCCTCGATACCCAGGTGGTAGGTGTCCAGGGCCAGCCCTACGCCGTGGCCCAGCAGCGGCTCAAGCGCTTCCAACGCCTGGGCTGTGGTGTTGATGAGGGAGGTCTCGTACCGGTTGAGCGGTTCAATACCCAGTACGACGCCGGCGCCCAGCGCTTCCGCGGCGAGGGGAGCCAGGTTGCGGCGTAGTTCGGCGTAGGCTTCCTGCCGTTCGGTTTCGCTCATCCGCCACACCCGGCCGGTGGAGGAGTAGAACGGACCGCAGACGGCGAGAGCACCGACGTCGTGCGCCAACTCGATGCAGGCGCTCAGATAACGCTGCGTCTCCGCGATGGTCGCAGGGTCTGCTCGCACCAGATCACGACCTGGAGCCATGGCCCCGACCACATAGGGCTTCAACCCGGTATAGGTCAGGACATCCCGAACTGTTGCCGCTGAAAAGTCCCCGATGTTCTCCAGGGGCAGCTCGACGGCGTCGAAACCCAGGTCCGCGATCCGCCGGAGCAGGTCCGGCAGGTTTGCGTCCGTGAGTGGGGATGCCCAGACCCAGGTGTTGACGCCGATCGAGCGATGCATGCTGTTTGTTCCTTTGAGTGAGGCGTGCTCATCGAGTCAGTAGAAATAACTGGGTTTTCGCCCGAATGCGCGTTATTTCTACTGACTCGATGGCTTGTGTGCGGTTGGATCGGTTACGGGATGATGCGTTCCTGCCAGACGTCCGGGTAACCCGGGAGGTCTTCGCCGCCGAACTTGGCGTAGTGGCCGTCGGGCATACCCTCGTTCGCTGCGAGGAAATCAGCACGCTGGTCCTCGGTGATCGGCTCCTGCGGCAGGACCCACTCAGCCGGAATCTCCTCCCCGGCGAAGATCTTCTCGAGCGCCAGCAGCGGGGTGCGCCACTGGAAGTTCGAGTAGACCGGAGCCAGTCCGTTCAGGCCCGTCTCTTCCCACTTGCGCAGGAAGCTCATCTCGTCCTCACCTGTCATGACCGGGTAGTCCACACCGGCGTCCTCGAACGCCTCGATTGCTGCAACTGCGCCGTCGCCCGCGTCCATCCACACACCGTGGACGTCGCCGGTGGCAAGCTCATCGGAGATGATCTTCTTGATTTCGGTGGGGTCGGCGCCGGTGAAGTAATCCACCGCTTCGATTCCGTTCTCCTCGAAGATCTTCTCGGCCGCTGCCCAGCGCTGCTCGAGGACGTCCACGCCGGGAAGAATTCTCAGGGCTACAACCTTGTTGCCTTCTTCCAGGTTCTCCACCAGGAAGTTCGCGCTGTCGATGCCCCAGGCGAAGCCGCCGATCGGGTGGATGAACGTGGTGGCGCAATCAGTGTCCACACCGCGGTCGAAGACGACAACGGGCTTCCCGGTTTCACACGCACGCTCAACCGCGGGAGTCATGGCCGCCGTCGAGTTAGGCGAGATGACGAAGGCATCGCAGTTGCCTTCAGCGATGAAGTAGTCGATGTCAGCGATCTGCGTGTTGTCGTCATCTTGCGCGTCGCGGGTCTCCATTTCGGAGATGACGCCGGACTCCTGCAGCACCTTGAGCTGTTCATTCATGGTGATCCAGCCGGTCTGGCGCCACGGGTTCGAGATGGAGGCGTTGGCGAAGCAGACCTTCTGCGGACCGTCCACGGCGAACTCCGAAGTATCGGTCATCTCGCCATCGATGTACTGCAGCCACGGTGTTTCCGCGTCGCCCTCGAAGGTTGCCGAGCGCTGCTCGAACTGCTCGTCGTAGACCTCCTGGACGAACCACTCGTCGCTGCTTTCTCCCGCCGGCGTGGCTGCGCCGTCTCCACCGGCGTCCGCGGACGGCGGATTCTCGATGGATGAATCGGTGGTGCAGGCGGTCAGGGCGAGCAGCGCTGTTGCTGCCACCACGGTGACCTTCATTGGGATGCTTCGACGCATCATTTTCCTCCCTCATTGGTGCCCACGGCGGGCTTTGGTGCATCTGTTTCTGCTAGCTGGTGTTGCGGTTCATGGGTGGTTTTGCTCCGACCGCGCCTGCGGCGCTGCCAGGTCTGCGCTCCCGCGGCTACGGCGAGAATGATGATCAGGCCCTGCACCGTGTCCCGCCAGGTTGACTGGACGCCGACGAAGTTCAGCAGGGTGAAGAGCATTTCCAGGGCAAATGCGCCGGCTGCTGCTGACAGGACCCAGCCGCGACCGCCACCGAGTAATACGCCGCCCAGTACGACGGCGGTGATCGCCGTGAACTCGTAGCCGCGCCCAACCGACGGGTGAACACCGGCGTAGCCCACCAGGATCACACCGGCCACCGTCGCTGCGAGTGAGGAGAGCATGAACGCGCGTGTCCGCACCCACCAGACGGGTGCGCCGGTCAGCGCGGCCGCTTCGGCGTTATCGCCGACCGCAATGAGGGTGCGTCCGTACGGGCGGCGCATGAGCCAGAAGGCGCCGGCTCCCAGTACCACCAGGATGATGACGGGGTAGGGAAGGACCTCCAGCACTGGAATGCCCTCGATGCCGCCGCGACCGATCTGCCGGAAGCTGTCGGCAGGGTTGCCGGTTGCCGCTCCGCCGGTCCAATAGAGCACCAGGCCGAGGAGGGCGAGCATCATGCCGAGCGTGACGATGAAGCTCGGCACCTTCAGGAGGGTGGTGAGCAACCCGTTCACGAGGCCGACGAATGCGCCGAAGACCAGCATGAGGAGCAGCACCGGGATGGCCAGACTGTCATTCTCGCCGATCAGGTTGCCGGCGATGATCACCTGCGCGGTCACCAGCGAGCCCATCGAGAGATCGAATTCGCCGCAGACAATCACGAAGTACTGTCCGATCGCCGCGATCGCGATCGGGGCGGTGCGTCCGATGAAGCGGATCAGCGATCCGGGCTCCCCGAAGGACGGGTTGACCGCGATGACGGCGATCAGCAGGACAACGAGCAGGACGAAGACGGCGCCGCTCGGCGTCCGCAACGCACGGAGAATTCGCTCCCCTCGCGTTGACCGGTTCTGCTCAAGGGCCTTGTTTCGGGATGTGGTTGCGGTGCTCATGCGGCAACCTCCTGCCTGGCGGCGCTCTTGGACTCAGGGCGCGGGGTGCTGGGGAATCTGTCAGTCCTGCTGGAGGATTTCCGGCGGGCGTAGATGGCAACCGCTGCGACGATCACGATGCCGCGGACCACGTCCTTGAGGAACGGGTTGATCTGCATGACACTCATAATGTTGTCGATCATCGCGAAGATCAGTACGCCGCCGAGGGTTCCCACCAGGGATCCCTTGCCGCCGGCGAGCAGGGTTCCGCCGAGTACGACGGCGGCGATGGAGAGCAGATCATAGCCGCCCTGGCTGCCGATGGTCGGGCTGCCGACACCGAGCCGCGACGCGAGGAGCAAACCGGCGAGGCCGGCCATGACCGAACAGATGACGTGAGCTGCGATGATCGGGGTGCGGGTCTGGATACCGGACATGCGGGCTACAGACATGTCGCCGCCAACAGCGTAGATGTGGTGTCCCAGTCGGGTCCGGGTGAGCATGAGCAGCACGACGGCGGCGCACACCAGCATGATGAGCGTGGAGATGGGCACGGGCCCGATCCCGGTGGCACCGATCAGCCGGAACTCGATGGGAGCCTGTCCGGAGCTGCCCTTGTAGTTGGTTGCGAGGTAGCCGCTGACTATCAGTCCCACACCGAGCGTGGCAATGAAGCCGTGCACCTTCAGCCCGGAAACAATCAGCCCATTGACCAGCCCAATAGCCGCCGCGACGAGCAACGCCAGGAGTACGCCCGGCAGAATGTTTGCCGCCTGGTTGGCCATGATCCCTGCGGAGACCAGGCTGCTCAGGCTGACCACATAGGGCACCGAAAGGTCGAGGCTTCCCACGAGAATCACCAGTGTCTGGCCGATGGCGATGAACCCCAGCACGCTGGTGCCCGTGAGAATGGCGGAGATATTGCCGGTGCTGAAGAAGCTGCGTCCGGCGGCACCCACCAGGATGGCGCCGGCGATGATAGTCACGAGTACCACTGCGTAGACGACGTGCGTTGAGGTCAGACGCTTCATGAGAGGGCCTCCGTCCGGGCCCCGGTTGCGAGTTGCAGGACCTGTTCCTCGCTGCTCTGGGGGAAAACTTCGCCGGCAACACGGCCGTCGCGCATGACGACGACGCGGTCCGACATCCCGAGCACCTCGGGAAGTTCACTCGAAACCATCAGAATGGCCTTTCCTTCCGCTGCGAGGGAACGCATCAGGTTGTAGACGGCTACCTTGGCGCCGACGTCGATGCCGCGGGTTGGCTCATCCAGCAGGACAACCTGCGGGTCGATCGCGAGCCATTTGGCCAGGACGACCTTTTGCTGGTTGCCGCCGGAGAGGTACTGGACTTCCTGGTCGAGGTCGCGCGCAACCACTTCCAGGGAGGAGAAGACTCCGGGGACGCCGGATTTAGCGGTTGACGTACGGCCCGGGAAAACTGACCGGATTACCCCGAGCGCGTTGTCCAGGATCGACTGGTTGAGGCTCAGTCCCTGGGATTTCCTGTCCTCGGTGATGAGAGCGACGCGGCGGCGGATGGCCTGCCGCGGACTGGAGACTTCATACGGCGAACCGTCCAGCTCCATACGTCCGCGGGTGAAGGGTTGGGCGCCGAAGATCGCTTCCACGAGTTCAGTGCGTCCAGAGCCCTGCAGTCCCGCAACGCCGATAATCTCACCGGCATGAAGCGAAAGGTCGATGGAATCAAGCTGGTGGTTGCCGCCGTCGTCGATTGTGAGTAATGCCTTCCCACGCTCCGTGCCCGGCAGCTTCTCCGGGAAGAACGCCGAGATGGGGCGGCCCACCATCATGCGCACCAGTGCGGCGTCATCCATGCTCGACGCCGGTTGGGTACCCACAATCTCGCCGTCCTTAAGGACCGTGATGGTGTCACACAGATCGAAGATCTCCTTCAACCGGTGCGAGACATACAGGATGGCGGTACCGCGCTCTTTCAGGCGGCGGATGATCGCGTACAGCAGATCGACTTCCGGGCCGGCGAGTGCTGCCGTCGGCTCATCCATGGAGATGATCCGCGCGTCATAGCTGACCGCCTTCGCGATCTCCACGATCTGCTGCTGGGCCACGGAGAGGGAGCGCACTTCGGCCGAGGGGTCAATGCTGGTGATTCCCAGCTGTGCCAGCAGTTGTGCGGTGTTGGACTGCATTGCCTTGCGATCCACAAGCGGGCCCCTGCGAGGTTCCCGACCGAGGTAGATGTTCTCGGCGACGGTGCGGTCAGGGAGGAGATTGAACTCCTGGAAGACGGTTGAAAGACCGGCCTTCTGCGCCTGTGTGGGGTGGTGGAAATCCACCTCTTCGCCGTTGATCTCAATGGTTCCGGCGTCCCGCTGGTAGACGCCGGCGAGCAGTTTCATCAGCGTTGACTTACCGGCGCCGTTCTCCCCGACCAGACCGTGCACCTCGCCGGCGTGCAATTCCAGATGCGCGTCCTTGAGAACCTGCACACCGAAGAACGCTTTGGTGAGCCCGGTGACTCTGAGAACAGGTTGGTTGACTTCTTTATCCACGCTCTCACTGTGACACAGATCGCAAACTTTTGTCGACCTTCAGTCAAAAGTATTCTGCTCGATATCAAATAGTTACACACATGGCGAACGGAAGTGCTGCGTGATTTACTGAAAGGGTGGCCAAATCAGTGATGGAATCGATAGTCCAGCGGGCCTCCGGAGTGCCCGCGCCAGGCGCCAGCGAGGTGTTTCAGCTTCTGCGCGACGGTCAACCCCGCACGCGCGCCGAACTGGCGTTGCTGACAGGACTGGCGCGCTCCACAGTTACCTCGCGTGTGGACTGGCTGATGCGGACGGGGCTCATCGCGCCCTATGGGGGTGCTGCGTCGACCGGCGGACGGCCGCCGTCGTTGTTCGCCCTCAACCCCGGTGCGCGGGTGGTGATCGGTGCCGACATCGGTGCTACCCACGCCGTCGTTGTCCTGACGGATCTCTCAGGGCAGGAAATCGAGAGCGAGCGCGCCGAGATCAACGTCTCCGATGGGCCGGAGGCGGTTCTCGGCTGGCTGGGCCAGGCCATCGGCTCGCTCCTGAAAAAGGGCAAGCGGGACGTGGGCGAGTTGGCTGCAATCGGCATCGGGTTGCCGGGTCCGGTTGAACACGAGACCGGAATGCCCATCAATCCGCCGATCATGCCCGGCTGGGACCGCTTCGACGTGCCGCATTTCGTGCAACGCAGCTTCGCAGTACCGGTGCTCGTCGACAATGACGTGAACATCATGGCACTGGGTGAACAGACCGGCAGCTGGGCAGAGGTTGCTGACCTCATGTTCATCAAAGTGGCCACCGGCATTGGCGCCGGCATCATCTCCGGCGGGAAGCTGCAGCGTGGTGCGCAGGGCACGGCGGGCGACCTTGGGCACGTGCGCGTTCCACGCGGCGGCGAGGTATTGTGCCGGTGCGGGAACACCGGTTGCCTGGAAGCACTTGCGGGCGGGCCGGCCCTCGCAGCGGCGTTGAACGAGCTGACCGGCGGCTCGCTGGTGACAAGCCGCGATGTGATCGAGCTGGTTCGCTCCGGCGACGCGACTGCGATCCAGGTCATCCGGCAGGCAGGCAGGGATATCGGAGATGTGCTGGCTACCTGCGTGAACCTCATCAACCCGTCCGTCGTGGTGATCGGGGGTTCGCTGGCGCAGGCCGGTGAGCATCTGCTGGCCGGCATCCGGGAGGTGGTGTACCGGCGGTCGCTGCCGCTGGCTACCGAGCACCTGCGGATTGTGCCGTCGGTTGCCGGTGAGCGAGCGGGTGTAATGGGTGCGGCGTCGATGGCGATCTCGCACGTGCTCTCGCCCGAGGCGATCGAAGCGGCGAGCCTGCAGACGGGGTAGCCGGGGACGGCAAGCGGCGGCGCGTCTCGTCGTCGTCGTTCCTTTGTTCGCGGCTTTGCGGTGCGGGAAGGGGTGTCGGAGCCCAACACGCCGGGAAAATGGCGGCTCCCCAACTCAAACCCGCGAGGGTTGGAACGGCCCGGACTTTCGGTTCAGCGGACAACCCGCCCGGAGAGCACAGTCCACACCTGCTCCAGGACGTCATCGCGGCGGAACATGACGTCGCCATAACCGAAGCGGAGGTACAGGTAGCCCCGCGCGATCAGTTCGTTGTTCCTCCGGCGGTCCCGGTTGCGCGCCTCCCGGGTCGAATGGAATTCATCGCCGTCCACCTCAACCACAAGGAAACCCTCCAGTACGAAGTCCACCCGCCCCACGCCGTCGATGCGCACTTGGGTCTCCACAAAGTAGCCCGCACCTCGGAACATGACCCGCGCCACCACTTCAATGGCCGATTCTGCGCATCCGCTGACCAGCTCAAGCGCGGCACGTGCCTGCCCGTTCCGGTTTCCCTGCAACCTGTCGAGGAGGAAGGCGCGAACGGTGTCGCCGCGGCGCAGTGAACTCTCCACCACAACTGCCGCCTCCACCGGCGGTAGGCAGTGAAGAGCGTGAATCAGAACATCCACGAGCCCCACGACCGGCAGGCGTGAGTGCACCGGAACACTCCGCCGTCGGTGGTGGTTGAGGTGGGGAGCACATCTGCCGCCCGGACAGGCGAGGTGATGAGCGGTGGGTTCGTGCAGGAGCCAGAGACCGTAGTGTCGGGCGGCAGACGCGCAGGTGACCAGCGAATTGGTAGTGAGCGCGGCGACGAATTCCGGCGGGGCATCGGGTAGCGCGAAGATGCCGCGCTGTACCTGCTGTATCTCACCCGTTTGAACGGCAGCGGCGAGCGTCCTCCTGGTCAGGCCTCGTTCGAGCAGTTGGGCTGTCCGGGCAACAGAACCGGCACTACGCAGCAGAGCGACTGGATCCATCACCCTAGTCCAGTCGATTCGCATCCGGCGCTTGGCCGTAGGTCCGGAATCTGTGGACAACTGGGTACTATCAACCCTTTGTGGAGGATGAGTCGCTGCAAAATGGGTTCCGCTTGTGCCGCAAATTCCGCTCCCCGCCGGTTGGGGTATGCCAATCGCGCGGCTTTGGAGTCAACAGGAGCGAGTCGGACGGCGACATGCCGTCACATCACGGCATCCGGGACGCAAAGCCGCGACATCTGGAACAGGGCGCGCACGCCGCGAGCCAGGATGTCCGGACAGTCACGCCCCGGACCGTCACACCTCGCAACCAAGCCACCACTAAACTGGTTCGCATGACCGACATTGCCGCTGCCCGCGCCCGCCTGAAAGAACTCATCCTGGAACTGGCGGTGGTGCGGGGGAGGGTCACTCTCTCCAGCGGCAAGGAAGCGGACTACTACATCGACCTCCGGCGCGTCACCCTGCACCATGAGGCTTCCGCACTGGTGGGCCAGGTGATGCTTGCAATGCTCGACGACGCCGGCATCAGCTTCCAGAGCGCAGGCGGGCTCACAATGGGCGCGGATCCGGTGGGCACCGCCGTCATGCATGCGGCAGGCCGCGACAACAGGAACATCGACGCCTTCGTGGTCCGCAAGGCACAAAAGACCTACGGCATGGGCCGGCAGGTGGAGGGCCCGGAGGTGGCGGGACGCAACGTCGTCGTACTCGAAGACACCTCCACCACGGGCGGATCCGCGCTAACGGCGGTGGAGGGTGTCCGAAAGGCCGGTGCCAACGTCCAGGCTGTGGCTGTGATCGTGGATCGCGATACGGGTTCGAAGGAGCGCATCGAGGCCGAAGCGGGTGTGCCGTACCTGTTCGCGTTCGGCAAGGACGAGCTCGGCCTGGAGTAATGACCAACGATCCGAAGCGGCTGCTCAACTACGCGCATGGGCTGAAGGGGATGTCGCGCCGGCGGTTCCTCACGGGCTCTGCCCTGGGGTTGGCGCTCGCGACGGATCTCTATGTCACGCGGCAGATCCAGGAAGCCCGCGAGGAATTCACCATCATCCCGGTCGAGGATGAGTACGCCGCCGCCAACTTCCCTCACGCCCGCTGGTTCCTCTTCCCCGGTTACAAGACCAGCTGGGAGGAGGGCGTCTGGATCATGAACTCGCTGCGGCCGGTGCTGAGCCGGCGCGGCGGAATGTCTGTAATGGGGTATTCGAACCGGGGCCTCGACATCGCGAGCATCGTTGGCTCGCTACGCCGGTACATCCGCACCCAACAGATCACCACACTGTATTTCTATGGCCACAGCTTCGGTGGGATGGTGGCTGTGGAGGTGGCGTCCCGGCTGCGCGAAGTGGGGGTGGACGTGCGGTTCGTCCTCCTCGACTCAAGTCCTCACGATCGCTTCGACGTGGTGGACCAGGCCATGTTCGACGGCGTTGTCTACCTTTATGAGGCCGGTTACCGTGTGCCGTCGGTACTGCGGGGCACGTATGAACTCGCAGAGCGCATTGTCAACAAGGACGAGCGGACCTGGTCCCAAATTGTCGACCAGACCCTCGCGCAGCTCTCGCCGCTGGCGCCGTCGAGCGTGCTGATCCAGTCGCAGGCATCCTATATCTTCCACTTCAACGTGGCCCGGTTCAATCTCGGTAATACGGAGCTCGCGTTCATCGGAAACCCGAATGACGGCACCGTCGACTATTCAATGGCGCGCCCCGGATGGGCCGGTGCCTTTCCGGAGAACATGGTCTCCGCGGACCTGATCACCGAAGGCGCCCTGCCTCCGCACGCCAGCCCCCAGTGGAACCCGCGCATTTACCAGGAGGTTGTGCGGGAGCTGCAGCGGGAATTCCTGCCCCTTCCCGTTGGGGGTTCAAGAAAGAGCTACTTCTAACGGCGGTCGAAGCTGCCTAGAGTGTTCAGCATGGTTGACGAGGAACGTCCGGGCGCCGAAGGTTGGGTGCCTGACAGCAAGTCCCTGACGGCACTGGCTGACGCGGCGCCGGAGTGCCGCGGATGCGAACTCTATGCGGATGCAACCCAGGTGGTGTTCTCCGCCGGTCCGAAAAGCGCGCGCCTCATGCTCGTTGGCGAGCAGCCCGGCGACCAGGAGGACCAGCGCGGCCGTCCCTTCGTGGGCCCCGCCGGACGCCTGCTCGCCGAAGCATTGACCGCCGCCTCCATTGAGACGAAGTCGGTCTACCTCACCAACGCCGTGAAGCACTTCCGGTTCGAACGCCGCGGGAAGGCCCGGATCCACAAGACACCCGACGTGGGGCACATCACCGCCTGCCGGCCCTGGTTGGAGGCTGAGTTGCAGGCGGTGCGTCCCGCCGTCGTCGTCTGCCTGGGCGCGACGGCAGGGCGGGCTGTCCTGGGCCGACCGGTGCGGGTGGGCGCCGAACGCGGGAAGCTCATGCCGGACCCGGCCGAGCTGGCAGCGAAAGGAGTGCTCCTGACCACGCATCCCTCGGCGCTGCTGCGGCTTCGCGACGCAGCCGACCGCGAGCCGGCGTTTGCACAGCTCGTTGCGGACCTCGAAGTAGCGCGCGACGCCGCGAAGGGTTAGGTGCGCAAGCCGGAGCGCAGCGCGGAGAGGTGTTCCTCGCTCATTCCCACACCCAGCAGGTAGTCCTCGATCGAACCGAAATCCCGCCGCACGCCGCCCAGGAACGTCGCCATCGCCTCGCCCGGCGCGGTCATGATGACCGGCAGGTCCTTCGGCACGTCATGCGCAGGAAGCTGACCCGCCCACAGCTCAGCCAGCGCGGGCAGGATCTGCGGCAGGGCGCCGGTGGTGTGGGCGTAGTCCTCAATGATCAATTCATCCTCGACGCCGGCCACAAGCAGTACGACGGCGGTGATCACCCCGGTACGGTCCTTGCCGGCGGCGCAGTGCACGAGGGTTGTCCGGCCGTCGATGATGGGCTGCAGCGCGTTGAGAATGGCGTCCGACCGGGCGGAAAGCCAGCTGAGGTAGAAGTTGCCTAAATCCTCCGCCGTCTGAAGCGACATGGTGGCCACGGGGTCGGCATCGTCCAGCGGCGCGGCGATCACGTCGATCCCGGCATCGTGAGCTACCTGCCAGGGCACCATGCCCGCTTCGCGTTCGCTCCGTAGGTCTACGATCGTCTCGATGCCCTGCTGACCGAGGAAGTCCATGGTGGCTTCGGCGTCCCATCCGAAGGGCTGGCTGGACCGGTAGACCTTGCCACGGGCCGGCGCGTGAGGGCTGGCGGCGGTAACTTCCGCGATGTCCCGCAGGTTCAAAATGCCGGCCATCAGACTTGCTCAATCAGGTCTTGGACCGAATCGACGATCTGCGCGGGCCGGAAGGGGTAGGCATTCACATCTGCCCGCTGGGTGATCCCGGTGAGGACCAGGACCGTGTGCAGTCCGGCCTCCATGCCGGCGATGATGTCGGTGTCCATGCGGTCGCCCACCATGGCGGTGGTCTCCGAGTGCGCGTCAATCTGGTTCATCGCGGAACGGAACATCATGGGGTTCGGCTTGCCCACCACGTACGGTTCCCGGTTGGTTGCCGCAGTGATGAGCGCCGCGATGGACCCGGTCGCCGGAAGCGGCCCTTCCTTGGAGGGACCCGTCACATCGGGGTTGGTGGCGATGAAGCGTGCGCCGTCCAGGATCAGGCGGATGGCCTTGGTGATGGCTTCGAAGGAGTACGTGCGGGTTTCGCCGAGGACCACGTAGTCGGGCTTCTGGTCGGTGAGGACAAAACCGGCTTCATGGAGCGCCGTCGTCAGTCCGGCCTCGCCGATGACGTACGCACGGCCCCCGGGCATCTGGTCGCGGAGGAACTGCGCGGTGGCCAGCGCGGAGGTCCACAGGTTCTCCTCGGGCACTTCCAGTCCCGATGCCTTCAAACGCGCGGCGAGGTCCCGGGGCGTGAAGATGGAGTTGTTGGTGAGCACGAGGAATCGCCTCGAGGTGGCAACCCAGCGGTCGATCAGCTCGGCAGCTCCGGGAATCGCCTGGTTCTCGTGCACCAGAACGCCGTCCATATCCGTCAACCAGCACTCGATGTGTTCGTTCTCGCGCATACGCTTCTTTCTGAAGATCAGGTGGAAATCCAAGGCAAGTCTTTCACCTTAGGCTTGGGGGGTGAAAGAAGCGGTGGAAAACGCTCCGGGAACCGTGGGAGTGGGCCCGTGGAAGGGCGAGTGGCCAACGGGCCTGCACTGGGACCCGGAACTTCTCGCCAACGGTGACACCCGCAACGTTGTGGACGAGTACCGCTACTGGACGCACGAGGCCATCGTTGCTGACCTCGACTCCAAGCGCCATGAATTCCATGTGGCCATCGAGAACTGGCAACACGACCTCAACATCGGCTCAGTAGTGCGCACGGCCAACGCCTTCCTCGCCCGTGAGGTCCACATCATCGGACGACGGCGGTGGAACCGGCGGGGCGCGATGGTAACCGACCGCTACCAGCACGTGCGGCACCATGCCACGGTCGAGGAATTCGTTGCGTGGGCCGAAGGGGAGGGCCTCGCCGTCGTCGGAATCGACAACTTTCCCGATTCCGTGCCGCTTGAAACCTACGAGCTGCCGCGGAAGTGCGTACTCGTCTTCGGCCAGGAGGGGCCGGGCCTTACGCCGGAGGTCCATGCAGCGGCCGATGCCACCCTGTCCATCGCCCAGTTCGGGTCCACGCGCTCCATCAACGCGTCAGCGGCAGCGGCGATTGCAATGCACGGCTGGATTCGCCGCCACGTGTTCAACCAACCGGCGGTTCGTTAGCGTCCTGTTCCGGCTGGTGGGTATCGATCCTGTCCACGGCCTCGCGCATGCTGGACAGAAAGCCGACGACGACGGCGGCCTCCTCCTCCGAGAGGGAATCCGCGACATCCTTCATGCGCTTGTGCATTTCGCCGAGTGTTGCGCGCAACTCACAGTCCGAGTTGGGCGTTGCCTCCAGAATGAGCGCCCGCCTGTCCTTCGGATGCGGCTTTCGGACCACATGCCCGGTTTTCGCGAGGCGGTCAATCAAGGTGGTGGTCGAGGCGGAGGAGATCCCCAACCGGATGGAGAGCTCCTTGGGGCTTACCTGGCGACCGGTTTTTTGCGCTTCCAGCAGGTACCGCAACGCCAAGAGATCAGTCTCTCCCATGCCCATGGAAGAGCGGGTTCTGCGACGCATGGCTGCTTCAGCCGCACGGTAGTCGCGCAGGGCGTTCAGCACGCCCACCGCTCCGACGCCGCCCTCGTACCAGTACCCCGAGGCGTGGTTCAAAGGCGGGGGCGCCGAGATGCTCATGCGCGCAACTCTAGCGCTCCTTGGGGGTTGAAACTTTGAGACTGGTCTTGAGTTTTCAGGCGGCCTTTGGCAGGCGGGCGTTGTCGATGTAGCCGCGGATGTGATGGTCGATGGTGTTCA